>JACQGE010000162.1 GCA_016199675.1 Acidobacteriota bacterium
ACCTGGTGGCAGACGGAGAACGGCGGTTTCCTATGCAGCACGAAACCTGCTCTTGACCCGATGAAGCCGGGAAGCGCGGGACCGGGCGTGCTCGGTATCTTTCCGACCATCTACGATGAACATGGCAAGGAAGTTCTGCGCGGTTCCGGCAAAGCGGGCAACATCTGCATTCGGAACCCCTGGCCGGGCATCATGCAGACCATTTGGGGAGACAACGAGCGTTTTGTGAAACAGTATTATGAAAAATACTGCAAAAACAAGAACAGCAAGGACTGGCACGACTGGCCTTACTTTGCCTCGGATGGAGCTGTGATCCCTGAGGACGGCTACTATCGAATCTTGGGCCGGGTGGACGATGTAATCAATGTGGCGGGCCATCGACTGGGCACCAAGGAACTCGAGTCAGCTTGCCTTACAGTCCCGGAAGTGGCGGAGGCGGCGGTCGTTCCGGTCGTGGATGAGATCAAGGGCAGGATGCCTGTGGTGTATGTTGCCCTGAAGCCAGGTGTCTCAGATGGAAAGCGGGTCGAGGGGGAGATTGTCACTACCCTGGAAACGATGATCGGAAAGTTTGCCCGACCCAAGGCCGTTCATATCGTCCCGGACCTGCCCAAGACTCGGTCGGGAAAAATCATGCGTCGTGTGCTCGCCGCGATATCGAACACCATGGATACAGGCGACGTTACGACACTAGCCAACCCGGATATCGTAGAAGTTATTCGGCAAGAGGTTCAAGGAAAGGGGCCCGTTGTATTAAAAGAAGGTCCCGAAGATGTTAAACACTTCGGCGAAAACGAGTAAAGAACGCGACTGATCCTAGAGTCACTATTTTGCAGGGAAGATTATTTTTCTTCCAGTAGACGATAGAGCGTGGCGCGGCTGATTCCAAGGATTTCAGCCGCGCGCGCTTTATTCCCTTCCGTTTTTTCCAGCACCTGGACAGCGTGGCGGCGATTCAGTTCTTCCAGAGAAAGCAACGGTTCCCCCGTAGCGGCAGCGGTTTCCTTCGGGAGCGAATTCCTCAGGCGTTCCGGCATATCGTGAACGTCAATCATGTTCCCTTGCAACATCATGCAGGCATTGCCCAATACATTTTCCAGTTCGCGCACGTTGCCCGGCCAGGAGTAACGCGCCAGCAGCGCCTGCGCCCGCCGCGTGAGCCCGCGAATCGGCTTGTCATATTGAGCAGCGAACCGCTCTACAAAATACCGTTCCAGCAGCGGCAAGTCTTCCTTCCGATCTAGCAAAGGCGGAAGGGAAATCTCGACCATGGAGAGGCGGTAATACAGATCCTCCCGAAATTGCTTTTCCGCCACCATGACGCCCAAATTCCGGTTTGTGGCCGCGACGATCCGCACGTCCACCTTGCGAGTCGCCGGTGAACCTACTCGTTGTATTTCTCTGCTTTCCAAAACCCGCAACAGCTTCGCCTGCATCGCCAGCGGCATCTCCCCAATTTCGTCCAGAAACAGGGTGCCTCCTTGGGCGTATTCAAAAAGACCGATTTTATCCTGGGCCGCCCCTGTGAAAGCTCCCTTGACGTAGCCGAACAATTCGCTTTCAAAGAGGGTTTCGACTACTGCGGAGCAGTTGCACACCGCAAAGGGCCCCGAAGCCACCGGACTTCTCCGGTGCAGCGCGCGGGCCACTAGTTCTTTGCCTGTCCCGGTCGTTCCCGTGATGAGGGCGGTTCGGAAATGGGGAGCCACGCGGCGAATGCGGGCGAATACTTCCAGCATCAACGGGCTTCGACCTACCATCCCCTCGAACTGGTAGGCATCCAGAAGCTGGCGATCCAACTGCAAGGCGCGGTGCCGTTCTCGCGCATCCGCCACCAGCTTTCCGACTAATCCGCGCAGCCGTTCCAAGGAGAGAGGTTTCGTCAAATAATCGAAGGCTCCCTTCTGGATTGCCTCCACCGCCGACTCAATGGATTGGTGGGCTGTCATCAGGATGACGTCGGTTCCCGGATCAGCCTCCATGATCCGTTCCAACAATTCCATACCGTTCATTTGGGGCATTCGGAGGTCCAGAAGCACGATCTGTGGATGCAACCGCGCGATGAGGTCCAGTCCCCGCTGAGGATCGGATGCTGTGAGAATTTCCACCCCCTCTTGAGTCAGAGCATCGCGGATGAAGTCAAGACTGCCGGGGTCGTCGTCAATCGCTAAAAGACTGACCGTAAATTCATCGTTGACTGTCTGAGGGCCGGCATAGCTCATTGGACTCGGCATTTTTTAACGTCCGTTGACTTTGGTTCTCAAATAGTGTTCGATCTGCAATCGCAAGCCGGTTACATCAATTGGCTTGGCTATATGGGCATCAAAGCCCGCCAGCAACATTCTTCCCTGATCTTCCTTCATGGCGTAGGCGGTTAGGGCCATCACGGGAAGAGCGGCCAGGCGGGGGTCCTGTCGAATCTGGCGCAAGACGGCAAAGCCATCAAGGATTGGCATCTGAATGTCCAGGAGGACCAAATCCGGACAGGTTTCGCTGACTTTCTGCAAAGCTTCTGCTCCATTGCAAGCCGGAATTACTTCATAGCCTAGGGATTCAAGAACCTCCAAGAGCAGCTCCCGGCTGGCGGGATCATCCTCCGCGATAAGAATTTTCTTTGTTTCCGCCACTCCATTCCCTCCCGGAATCAGTAAAAAGACGCTCTATCCCTTAACGGCCTTGCGTACTTGAGCCAGCAACTCTTTTCTCCAGGGAATGCTCTTGCGGAAAAACGCTCGTGTCTCGCGGCTCAAAAGTTCAATATCCACCCTCGTCAAATCCTTTCCCGTAATGACGAAGACGGGAATCTCATTGAGAGTTGCATCTTCTTTCATCCGGCGAATGACTTCAAAGCCGTCTACCTCGGGCATCAACAAGTCTAAGAGCACGGCATCGGGTTGGGTTTCCTTGAGGACTCCCAGGGCTTCTTTGCCCCCCCCTGCCGCCAGCACTGCATAACCGGCCGTTTCCAGCACCTCCTGGATAATTTGCAAGTCCTCCGGGTTGTCTTCCGCAACCAGAACCTTGAACGGCTCGTCTTTCCTGGGTCCCAGATATTTCTGAAGCGTGCTCAAGACCACTTCCCGGGACACCGGCTTGACCAGATAGTCAGCAGCGCCCAGGGCAAAACCCATTTCCTTGCGATCCACGACCGAGACAATGATGATTGGAATGGTGGAGGTAGCCGGGTTGTTTTTCAATTCGTAAAGCGTTTCCCAACCGCTTTTGCCCGGCATCAGCATATTCAGAGTAATGGCGTCAGGGTGTAGGGTCTTGGCCAAGGCGAGCGCCTCCGGCCCGGAAGAAGCAGTGACCGTCGCATAGCCTTCCGGTTCCAGGTAGTTTACCAGTAACTCGCGGGCTTGCAGTTCGTCATCCACTACTAGAAGTAGAGGTTTATTTCTTCTGGGAGATACGGAAGAGGAGAACAAGGGTATGCGCTCAAGAGTTTCTGCGACTACTTGGCGGGCCTCGATGCCGGTGGGCAAGGTGAAATGGAACCGGCTGCCTTGCCCCAGCTCGCTTTCTACCCAGATTTTCCCGCCATGTTGATCGATCAGACGTCTGGTAATCGCCAATCCCAAGCCCGTTCCTTCCCGGACGCCTTTCGTGGTCGTCCCGACTTGATGGAATTCTTCAAAAACGGAATCCAGTTCCTCCGGGGGAATGCCGATTCCTGTATCCACCACGGTGAACTGTGCAAAATTTCCTGTAGGAGATGCTTGGATGCCGACCTTGCCTCTCTCCGCAGTAAACTTGACCGCATTGCTCAGTAGATTGTAGAGAATCTGCTTCAGGCGCAACCGGTCGGCGTACACCACCAAGTCGGTCGGCACCCGGTTCTCCACTCCAATTTTTTTCTCCATGGCTTGCGGGCGGATGATGGAAAGCACCTCCGGAAGCATCTCGGCGACAGAGAAATTCTCCAGGTTCAGTTCCAGCCGCCCGGCCTCGATCTTTGAGAGGTCCAAAATGTCGTTGATCAGTTGGAGCAGGTGTTGGCCCCCCGTCCGAATGTGGTTCACGTAGCGAGACTGTTTTTCGTTGAGGGAACCGGCCGCCGTTTCACTCAATAACTCCGAGAAGCCCAGGATGGAATTCAGCGGGGTGCGCAGTTCGTGGCTCATGCTGGCCAAAAACTGGCTCTTGAGTTGGTTGGCCCGGATCACTTCCAGGTTGCGGATTTCCAGTTCCTGGTTTTTTTGTTTCAATTCTTCCTGGTAACGTTGGATTTCCGTGATATCGCGGATGATAGCCATCACCAGGAGTCCTTCCTCGGTTCGCAAAGGGCTCAAGCTAATGCTGATGGGGAATTCACCGCCATCTCGGCGGCGTCCTGAGAAACTTATGCCCGCAGCCCTTCGGTCGGCCCCTTTCATGGGGCGGGGATTTTGGAAGTACTGCGCTCGATGGTCTCGGTGCACTTCCTGAAGATGGTTGGGTACCAGGATTTCCATGGTACGGCCGAGCAGTTCTTTTCCTTCATAATCAAAAATTTTCTCGATCTCCGGATTCACCAGCACGATTTGCCCGGCGTGATTGATAACTACAATGCCATCGGAAGCAGAATTTAGGAGACCGCGAAACTTAGCTTCGCTTTGTTTTACTTCTTCTCCGGCTTGGTGCACCTGTCGGTAGAGGGAGGCCACCAGCCCCCCGCAACCGAGTGCCAGCACCATAAAGACCAGCCCAAAAGCCCATATCTGTTTCTCGGCTGCCTCCACTAGCTGACGAACGCTCGCTGCGGGTTGCTCCACCACCACTCCCCATCCAAACGCAGGAATTAGTGTATAGGCTCCAAATGCTTCCTCGCCGTCCCAAGAAAAGATGCCACTGCCTTCCTGACCGGCGCGCAGTCGTTGAACCGGCTCAGCATTGCTCTTATCTGCCAGAGGTTTTGTGGGATCAACTCCTGCGCCGGCGAGCAGATGCCCTTGTTGGTCCACGACGGAAATCGAGCGCGTTCCCCCTTCTTGTACCTGTTCCAGCCACTCGCTGATCGTATCTACTTCATAAAGCCCTAGGAGGATCCCGATCGGTTTCCCTTGCTCATCCTTGATAGGGACGGATACTCCCACGGCCAGCCGGTGTGGTTCTCCTGCGGTCTGGAATGCTTCGGATACATAGGGTGCCCAGTCACGGCTCACCCCATGATACCAATCTCGACTGGAGAAGTCCGTGTTCAAGAGCCCGGGGTTTGGCGGATGAGAAATTCTTAGGACGCCATCCAGGTCAACCACGCTGATGGAGCGGAAGGCCGGATGCAGGGTGTGAGCTTGTTCAATGTGCTCGCGCACCTCTTCCAGATCGCGGCGTTCCCAGGCCTCCTGCATCAGGTGGCGACTGGCGTAGGACTCCAGAAACGCGGAGCCAATCCGAAAGTGTTCTTGAATGAGGAGAGCCGCTAATTCCGCGATTTGGGTGCTGGACTGCAACGCTCGTCGTTCGTTTTCCTGACTGAGGACAAAGCGCGCAGTGAAAGAGAACAAAATAACCGGCAAGGCTGCCAGCAGGAAAAAGAACCAATAAAGCCGCCAGCGGCTTTTGGCAATCCACGCTCTCAGATTCAACAGTTTGCTCACGACACCTTACTTCCGTTGCTGTTGCGGTTGGGTTGTGGACGGATCGAATGGGGTTCCAAACGCTTCATCTCCAAACGTTGCGCTAAGGCGGCGTGACTCTTCCCATGGAACATCTGACGGAATTGCACAAACAAAAGGGGATCCCACCACCCCTGCTCCACTTCTTTCTGCATCACTTCCAATGCTTCTGAGGTCGACAATGCTTGCTTGTACGGCCGCTCCGTTGCCAGGGCGTCATAAACATCCACAATCTGGAGCACCCGGGCCGTGATGGGAATGTCGTCGCCTTTCAAGCCGTCGGGATAACCGGACCCATCTCGCTTTTCGTGGTGGTACCGGATGATGGGCAGAACCAGGCGAAAGGACTTCAGCGGCTTGCAAATTTGTTCCCCCACCACCGGATGTTTCCGAATAATCTTCCATTCTGCTTCGGTGAGCCGCTCTCGTTTGCAGAGGATCGAATCGGGCACAGTCACCTTTCCAATATCGTGAACGATGCCTGCTCGTCGCAGGGCAATGATCTGTTCTTCCGGCAGCCCAATCCTCTGGCCGAGCTGTGCCGAGTATTCGGAAAGCCGCTCGCAATGGTTCCCCGTGTAAGGGTCTTTCGCTTCGATGCTGCGAGCCAGCGCAAACAGAACAGATTCCGCGTTTTCCAGTTCATCCGTGTACGATTTCAGGTTGAGCAAAGAACGCACTCGGGCCAGCAATTCCATGCGATCGAATGGCTTGTTCAGAAAATCATCCGCTCCGGCCTCAATTCCCTGAACTCGATGTTCCCGGTCAGAGAGTCCGGTGACGAGTATCACGGGTATCAAGCGCGTCGCTGGGTTGGTCTTCAGGCGACGACACACCTCAAACCCGTCAATTCTCGGCATGACCACATCCAGCAGGACTAAGCTCGGTTGTACCTTCGCAAACTCTTCCAGCGCTTGTTGACCGTTGCCTGCCGTAACCACCAGGTATCCTGCGGCATTCAACGTCTCCTGCAAGAGATAGCGGTTGCCCGGCTCATCGTCCACCACTAAGATCGGTCCCTCCATAGTGCTCCGTTTTATTCGGCGCGGCTGTGATTCCTAAAAGGTCTCTGCCGGCAGATCGTTCCGAAAAATCCTTGTTGAACGAGTATCAGAGGCCGTTGGAGCCTTCTTTTGGGGAGACTTCCCTCTGCCACTCTTTCTCTCTTATCGGATAGGGGAGGGTATTCGGATAGAACATGCGGCAGTGTATCTTATTCGGTACCAATCTCCCTGATCTATGAGAAAAAGAGTGATTTGTCCAGAATCTGCGTTTGGTCTTCCCTATGACAATTCTGGGCAGGGCGGCAGCGTGGACTGAAGGCAAGATCTCCATTTTCCCCCGCTCATAAAAATTTGTTCGCAGAACTACTTGAACGGTAAGGTGGAAAGGCCATTTTAGACAATAGGCCGGAAGTCCCATTATCGTTCTATGTCTCAGGATATAGGTCTATTCCAAGGTCGAACTGGAGATGACGATAATTCGTGCCCTTGGTTATTTCGAATGCCCCGGTTCCGGGAAAAAAGCCGCAGATGGTCGCCGCGCCGAAAGACGAGACAGCGCTCGCCATCGAACTTGGGTTCGAAGAGCCATCCCTGGCGAGAAAATCGTTGGTCGGTGAGCGTTGCCAGCATCGGTGAGAACCATTCCGGTTGCTTGATCTTCCGCGCCCGTCCATTTGCCGGCCATTTAGACATCGCGCGTTGCTGGAGTGATCTTACTCCGCCAGTGGCCACAAACTGCTCCTCCCTCTGCTCCGCTATTTTTACTCTGGCACGCGCATTCGCTCTCCGGATTCACTCCCGCCGTCTCTTTTTTCCACCCAAGCTGCTTCTTCGTGCTCAAGAACGGCCTCTGGATTGTATGCTTGCTCGATGATCGCCTTCTGTGTGACGGCGTGGCGAGCTGCTGACCCTTCTGCCGGACTCGAACTCGGCGGACGACCGATGTAACACAACGGCCAACGCCCGCGCAGTTGCCCACATAGATGCGGCCGCAAATAATTCCAAGCGCCCATATTCTCCGGTTCTTCCTGAACCCAGCAGACTTTCTCCAAATGCCGGTATTTTCCGAGCAGAGTCTTCAATTCGTCTGACGGATAGGGATAGAGTTGTTCAATCCGTATGATCGCGATATGCGGGCTGGCCTCCCGCCGTTCATGCGAAACTAGATCAATAAACGTTTTGCCGTGGCACACAATTAGATTTCGAATCTCGTCCGGGTTACGTTCGGCAGCTTCATCATCTATCACGGGCTGCCAGCCGCCTTCCGTAAAGTCTTGCAAAGGCGAAGCGACCCGAGGATGACGGAGCAAGCTCTTTGGCGTCAGAATAACGAGGGGTAAAGGATCAACCTTCAATAGCAGTGCCTGGCGTCTTAACAAGTGAAAATACTGTGCGGCGGTAGTACAGTTCGCGACGCGGATGTTCTGATCCACAGCTAACTGCAAGAAACGCTCTAGCCTCGCGCTGGAATGGTCCGGCCCTTGTCCCTCATAGCCATGGGGCAGGAGAAGCACTAGTGAGGGGACTTGCCCCCATTTGGCCCGGCCGGAAACGAGGAATTCATCTACGATAACCTGTGCTCCATTAATAAAATCTCCGTATTGCGCCTCCCAGATCACGAGCTGCTCTCGCCTCTGGATGCAGTAACCATATTCGAACCCAAGGGCGGCGTTTTCCGACAAAGGGCTGTTGCATACTTCGAAAGAGGCCTTCGCCTGCGGGAGCGATTGCAGCGGCACGAAGCTCTCCCCCGTTTCGCTATTGTGAAAAACCGAGTGGCGCTGGCTGAAGGTGCCGCGCTCGGTGTCTTCTCCGCTCAGACGAATCGCAATGCCTTCTTCCAGCATCGAGCCAAAGGCCAGTTCTTCCGCCATGGACCAATCCACGGTTCCCGGTTCCTGCTCCAGAGCCTGTTTTCTTCGCTCCATGGCGTGGCGGATTTTGGGATGCAGGGAAAAGTCATTCGGAACCTGCCATAGCGCAGCGCCCAAGGCTCGGAGCCGGTCCTCCGTAACTGAGGTGGCGACTTGCTTTGCAACCTCGCGTGGAGGAGGTTCCGGCACAGGTTCTACCAGCGATTTTTCGGGTTCCAGCGAGTCGGACGCCTGCTGAAGACTTTCCATCTGCTGTCGCACGAGTTCTTCGGCAAAATGCTGCTCGATGCAATGGCGGCGGAGCAAAGTCCGGGCCCAAAGCTCCCGCACGGTCGGATGCTCCCGGATTTTTCGATACATGGACGGCTGCGTAAAGGCAGGCTCGTCCATCTCGTTGTGCCCGTGACGCCGATAACCGATCAGATCAATTAGAAAATCCTTCTTGAATTCCGTCCGGTAAGCAAAAGCAATGCGGGCTGCCTCCAGGCACGCTTCCGGATCGTCGGCGTTCACATGCACAACGGGGATTTCAAATCCTTTGGCCAGATCGCTCGCATACAAAGTGCTTCGAATTGCCTCCGGTTCCGTGGTAAAGCCGAGTTGATTGTTCGCGATGATGTGAATCGTGCCTCCCGTGTTAAACCCCGGCACTCGGGACAAGTTCAACGTTTCCGCCACGATCCCCTGGCCAGTAAAAGCGGCGTCTCCGTGAATCAGGATGGGCAGTGTCAGGGTGGGGTCAAATCGCGCCGGTCCGGGCTGCCCAATCGCAGAGCCGGCCGCCCGCGCCATTCCTTCCACCACAGGATTCACGGCTTCCAGGTGGCTGGGATTAGGAACGAGCGCGACCGATAAACCAATGGGCCTGCCGTCCGCGACGGTTCGGCTTGCCCCCATGTGATACTTCACATCTCCCGTCCAGCCTAGATCATCCCGAAAATGACGACCTTGTAACGGGTCTTTGAACTCGGCAAGGATTTCCGCGAATTTCTTATTCAACACCTGGGCCATTACGTTCAACCGCCCCCGGTGGCCCATGCCGAGCAGCGCATTGCGAATTCCCGCTGTCACTGCGGCCTCGATGATCTCGTCGAGCATTGGCACCAGCATGTCCAGGCCTTCGAGCGAGAACCGAAACTTCCCTGGAAAAATCCGGTGGAGAAAAAGCTCAAAAACCTCGACTTCCGTCAGGCGTTTCAATAGCTCTGTCGGATCGAACGGAACTTGGGGGGGGCGGAACCGGCCTGACTCTGCGGCAGTGCGGAGCCAGCTCCGTTCATCCTTCACGCGAATGTGGCTCCAGTCGTATCCCGTCGTTGAGGAGTAAATCGAATGGAGAGACTGGATAGCCTCCAGAGCGTTGCTAGCAGCCTCAGAGACTGGGCCGCCGACTAGGTTGGCCGGTAACTGGCGGAGGTCTTGTTCGCTCAATCCATGCTTGCCGACATCTAAGGAAAGATCAGGTTCCTCTTCCAGAGGATCAAGATGAGCCGATAGATGGCCGTAATCCCGGAGGGCCTGTGCAAGATTCACGGCTCCAACAATCTTGTCTAAAGTGGCGGTTGGCGCTCCGGAGGAGTCATTTGGCGTGGCGGCCGGCCATTGTTCAAACAGGGCTCTGGTGGCTGCATCCACGGATTGGGGGTTCTGTAGGTAACGATCATACAGCTCCAGAACGTAACCGGCATTGGGCCCGAAAAATTCGTACAGAAAGTCGGTATTACCTTGCCCCATAAAAGTGCAAACTCCCTCGCAAAGACTGCGCAACTTTCAACCTGCCCGCTGGCAATCAAGGCGAATCGGCGCTCATTCTTTGTAGGTTACGACCCGTCCCCAAAGGCTGGCCGTGCCCCAAATCCCGGAACGCAAACATTCGAGCTGCACAATTTGGCTGTGGTCTACAAATAAATTGACCTCCGGGCCGTAGTTCTTTATATACCAGGCGAAAACTTCCGGATCAGCCGCTTCAAACATGACCTTGTCCAAACCCAAAGCGTTAATGATTTTTGCAGGAACATCCGTTCGCCACACTTTTACACTTTCGGTGATGCCCTCCGATTCGATCATGATCATGTAGACTCCCGCCTCCAGGAAGCGCTTGGCGAGAAGAATCGCCCACGCCGGATCGCGCGTTCCTTCCTGTTCCAGTTCCTCCGCTTTCGTTGCGCCACCCGCGCCGAATTGAATGCCTACTTCTGGTTTTGCCTTGAGACCTTTCTTATGGACTTTTTCCACCAGCCGCAGCCAATCATCCGCAGGCAGGGTAATAAATCCACTGGAAATTTCAATAATATCGAACCCAATTTCCTGGCACTCGGCAATATAGCGCTCCACCGCCTCTGCCCCTTGCGTGAGCACATACTCCATGAAACCGCCCGTGGAAACGAGCACGTCATGTTGATGCGCCAGCTCAATCAATTCCCGAACTCTCCGGAGAGGCATCAAAGTAAAGGAGCCGCCGGCGAACTTCAGCGAGTCCACATACGCGCCCATAGTTTCCAGCACATCTTCCAGATACCGTTTCCCCATGGGCGTATAGTAGGGCCCGCGGATTTCTGTGATGCCGCTCTTGCGCGGCTTCCCAGGACGCTCATTGGTTTTGAGGAAAGGAAATGCGCGATCATTCTCCGCTGATTTTTTAGGCATGTTTCGCATCCATTCCGACGGCTCCCAGCAGCCGTGTCAATTCTGAAATCTGGAGGGATTCGAGCCGGGAGATTGCGTCCACGATTTCGTTGCGTAAGGCGGCGGTTACATGGCTTTCCGACAGGCGCCCAAACTTCTCTACAGCCGCCTGCCACGTTGTAGGGCGGGTTAGGAAGCCTTCGTAGTCTCGCTTCTCTCGTTCGAAGATTTGCCCTCCGGCAATATGAACGCGAATTCGGCATGGCATCTCCAACGGAAAGCGGCGGCTGAATTCTTCCACGGGTCGAATTTTCACCTTCCTCAGCAACCGCTGCACATCTTCACGCTGAATTCGCTCCGCTTCATACTGCTCTGGCATCACGTTGCCATCCAGAACCGCCACCGCAATCAAGTACGGCAGGCTGTGGTCGGCTTCCTCCTTGGTGCGCACTGTGCGCTTGTCACCTTCTTCTCCCCCGCCAATGATCTTGTAGGCAACATCAAAGATGTCTACTTCGATTTGTTCGATGTTCGCCGTCTTGAACCCGTGCTCGCGCTGTAATTCGAGCACTCCTTCAATGGCGGATTGCGAATGAACCTCGGCATTATATTTTTTGAGAATCGTTCGGTTGACACGCTCCAGGTTCTCGCGCGTCCAGTCAATCTCGAAAGGCCCCGCTATGGTTTCGATGAATCCTTTGTTGCCCTCAAAGACTTCGAGCGGGCCTGTAATACCCCGCATAGCCAGAAATGCGGCGTGCGTGCAACCGAAGGCGGTATTAGGATAGGCAAGTCCTTTCCAATGGGACAGAGCGCCGGTTCGGGTAACGCGCAAAGCATTGAAGGCAGTGCCACTGATCGCAATCGCGGACGCGATCCGCTTCGCATCAAGACCCAGGGCCTTCGATACGCCTGCCGCCACCGCATAGGAGCCTTGGACCGTATGATCGAATCCTTCTTGGCGGACAGGTGCAACATCGCTCAGCCGGCACTGAACCTGGTAGGCGACGGCCAGAGCGATTAGAAAATCGCGCCCCGAACCGCCCGCATATTCCGAGGCGGCCAGCACCGGAGCCAAATTGTCGCTGGGATGGCAGGTCTCGCCGGGAGCCAGATAACTGTCGTTGAAATCGAGATAGCGGACCAGCGCGCCATTATAAAACGCCGCGCGATCCGGCGCCGTGCGCCCCCCGCCGATGAGAGTCGAGATTTCGGCTCCGCCCAACTCCTGCGTATGTTCGCGCAAAAAACCAACCGGTTCCGCTCCGAGCGCACCGAACGCGCAGCCCACTGCGTCCAGGACGCGTGTCCGCAGTTGCTCGCGTGCCGATTCTGAAAGCTGATCGTAAGAACAACCAGCTACGAATTTAGCAAGCTGTTCGGCGTAGGTCACAGGAAGCCTCCCGCTTGTCACTTTCTACTGCGAAAAGTCGCCACCGCTCCGAACAACGTTCTCTCTATATAGTAGCGTGGAATCTTGAAGCATCGCTCTTTTATGAAGAGGGTCTTAGGGCCGTGGGCTGTGAGGTTACGGTTTCTTCCGGGGTTGAGACCGCATGGGCATTCCCTTCGACAATGCCCAAGGCAGGCAGGGCAGGCTCCATGCGGCTGTAATTGGCGGGCCGTCCTCTTGCAAAGTGTGCTAGGGCGTGGTTGCGTGGATTAGTTCTTCGGAGACGAAGAACTCACCCTGGCAGATAATTTCTGCCGGTCCCGTCAAGGAAATTCCGTTTGCCTCCCAACGCACGCGCAGGTCACCGGCCAGTGTTTTTACCGTTACCGGGCTTTCGGCCTGCTGGTTGAGAATCGCGGCCACGGCGGCAGCGCAGGAACCGGTGCCCGAGGAGAGAGTCACGCCGACCCCGCGCTCCCAGAAGCGGACTTCGATTTCGTGATTGGAAAGCAACCGGTAAAACTCGACGTTGGTGTGGCGGGGGAAAAAAAGGTGTTTTTCGATTTCGGCTCCTAACGTCTGCCAATCCCAATCAAAGTGTTCTACCGTCAGGGAACAGTGCGGATTACCGAAGGAAGTAACAGTAACCTTGCGGAGTCCGCTCGCTAAAGGCAAATCGAATCCCACAACAGGTTCCGGCAACTTCGGCCCAGGGAAGGATGGACGAAAGGGAATCGCGGCAGCCGAAAAAATCGGGTTGCCCAACGCCATTTCGAATACGAAGCGATTTTCCTCGCGAGAAAGCAGCGTGAGGTACTTCTGGCCGGCCCCCGTGCGGATCGAAATTTGCGCGCCGTAGCCCATTTGTACCAAATATGCCGCCGCGCAGCGGGTTCCGTTGCCGGAAATTTCCGCTTCACTGCCGTCGCTGTTGAAGATTGTTACTTTCGCTTCAGCAATATTATTTGCGGTGGGAGCAGCGGGAGGAATTGAAATCACGACGACTCCATCCGCCCCCACTCCGAAGCGGCGGTCACAAATCCGCCGCACCCAGGCCGGGAACGGGGCCAAGGCTAATGCTTTCTGGTCAATGATAAGGAAATCATTTCCTGCCCCCTGCGCTTTGGTGAAGGGAATGCGAATCATAATAGTTCAACGCTGCTAATGTACTGCGTTATTAATTCGTTGGTGTACGAGTGTGAGAATTCGCTATCTTCCAGTGGCGGCTCGGATTAATACTCAGGCATCGCTCCGGGAGCTTTGCACTTCCGCGATCCAGTCGGGGCGCTTCAGGACTTCTCGAGGTCTGGCGCCGTCTGGCGGGCCAATGATCCCATCTTTTTCCATGATGTCTAAAAGACGGGCAGCGCGGCCATAGCCCAGGCGCAACCGCCGTTGCAAAATGGAGGTCGATGCCTTTCCCATCTCGACCACGACCCGGACGGCGTCCTCGTACAGGTCGTCCTTTTCTCCCGTCCATTCCTCTTCTTCGGAATCCGCTGGAGCCGGCGGCTGCAAAAATTCATCGGCATACGAAGGCGAGGCCTGCGCCCGCCAGAAGTCAACGACCTGGGCGATTTCTCCCTCGGTAATCAAGGGCGCATGAACCCTCACTAATCGCCCGGAGCCGGGAGGCGAGAACAGCATGTCACCTTTACCGAGCAGGGATTCCGCGCCATTGGAGTCCAGGATAGTGCGGGAATCCACTTTGGTGGCGACACGAAAAGAGATGCGCGCAGGGAAGTTGGCCTTGATGAGGCCGGTAATGACGTCAACGCTGGGACGCTGGGTGGCTAAAACCAAATGAATTCCCACGGCACGCGCCATCTGCGCCAGCCGCGTGATGGGAATCTCCACATTTTTATCTACCATCATCAGATCGGCCAATTCATCAATGAAAATGACGATCAGCGGAAGCGGTTCCTGTGCTGATTCTTCCTCAAACAGATTCAAACTCTCTGACTTTTGCATGAGCCGGTTGTATTGCTCAATATTGCGGACTCCCTTTTCGGCCAGCAACTTCAGTCGCCGTTCCATCTCCCGCACGACATTGCGCAGAGCATTGGCGGCTACCTTGGGGTCCGTAATGATGGGAGTCAACAGGTGCGGAATGCCTTCATATAGGCCCAATTCCAGACGCTTGGGGTCCACCAGCATCAGCTTGACTTCTTCGGGAGTGGCGCGAAACAGAAGCGAAACGATCAGGCCATTGAGAGAAACACTCTTGCCAGAGCCTGTGGAACCTGCAATCAAGAGGTGAGGCATTGAAGCCAGATCAGCGATGCGGATGCGCCCATTGATCTCCTTGCCCAGGGCCACGGCCAGAGACGAACGCGCCTCGGTGAACGCCTCCGATTCCAGAATTTCTCGCAGCACAATGGTCTCTCGCTGCACGTTGGGAACCTCGATTCCTACGGTCGATTTTCCTGGAATCCGCTCAATCAGGACGGACTCGGCCTCCAGGGCTAGGCACAAATCCTCCGCCAGATTGGTAATTCGGTTATATTTGACTCCTGGCTCCGGTTTGAACTCGAAAGTGGTGACCACCGGCCCTGGGTTGATCTGGGTTACCGATCCAAGAACATCAAATTCCTCACACTTCATCGTCAGCACAGCGGCCCGGCGTTTCAATTCCTCTTCCGAATGCGCCGTAGACTCTCCGGCAGGGTGGAGCAGACCAACGCCGGGCAACTTGTAGTGATGGGAAAACCCAGGTTTGGTCGCGATTTTCTTGATGGCTGGCGGGTTGTTTTCTACCGGGGGCTGGATCGGAATTGCCATTTCCGCAAACGGCGGTTCCGGTGTTTCCGGCGATTTGCGTGGGTCTTGATCTTGTCGCAGTGACACTCTTACTGGAGGCAGTATCTCCACTTGCGGAACTGGCTTCTTCCGAGACCAAACTTTTTCCTTTGCCCATTTCCATGGCCGTCCCAGCACACACAGTTTTCCGAGCCAGCCAAATCGCGAGGCGAACCAGGCAGAGGTACGCTCCAACGAAAAGCTGGTAAACAGGTACAACGAAGCCAGCAATGTCACCATTAGCAAGACAACGCTTCCTGGGCCATTGAGTCCCTTGCGCAATCCCTCCGCCAGCAGGATTCCCAGCGCCCCGCCGAGCGGGAATGCTCCGTACAGGCTCAGTGAATAAGGAATCAAGGAGAGCGAAGCCATGAGCGAGGCGAGCAGCAACACCGCCCCAATGCACCGGACCCAAGGTGATTCCGGAGTCTGACTGCGGAACCACTTCCAACCAATCGCAGCCGAGGCAATCGGAAACAAAAAGGCACATATCCCAAAGAGCTGATAAAACAGGTCAACCGTATACGATCCGATAGGGCCGGCCCAGTTCTGTGTTGATTGAGAAGCAGCAGCCGTGTTCCAGGAAGGATCAGTCGGTGAATAAGAAACCAGACTGAGCACCAGGAGCAACGCCAAAGCCATCCAGAGCAATCCTACGAATTCGTTCCACCGCCGGTTAGCCGTCGGCGTCAACAGTTTCATCGTTCACTCTCCACAGACAGAAGATTGCTTGCTAGAATCATATTTGTTTTCAAGTAATTGGAGAGAATAGAGGTCGCAAAAAGCCTGCCTACACGCAGGGCAAGCATAGCCTGCGGCATGCATCAAAGGCTGTGTCTAAACGGAAGAAAAAGCCAGAGCAAGTACAATTATGCCTAAAATCACGCGGTAGTAAATAAAAATCTTGAAGGTACCAAATTGTAAGAACCTCAAAAGGGCGGAGATGGTGGCATATCCGACGAGTCCGGAAACGATGATCCCTACCAAAAAAGGCAGACGCATTTCCGGCGGAATATCCTGACTTCTTATTCCCACGAGCGCTTTGAGGGATGCTCCGGCAATGATCGGGGTGGAAAGCAAAAAGGAAAAACGCGCCGCCGCTTCTCGGCGGAAGTCTAGGAAAAGCGCCGCAGACATCGTGCTTCCCGAGCGGGAAACGCCCGGGATGAGCGCTAAAGCTTGTGCCATTCCAATCCAGAGAGCGGCGCTCCATGTAACCGAACGCAGATCTTTCCGGTAGCGGCTGACTTTCTCTCCCCAGGCCATTGGAATGGCGACGGCGATCAACGCGAATCCTACCACCAGTGGACTTCGCAAGGTCGTCGCCACTTGCTCTTCAAAAAGCCATCCGATAACCGCTGCGGGGATTGTCCCCACTACAAGAAACCAAAATAATAACCGCTGTCGGGCTAAATCCGTAGGGGAGGAATTCCGCGAAGAGGAATCCAAAGATAAGAAAATCGGGTTCCTTCCCAAGCCGAGAAGGAGTAAATCGAGCCAGGTTTTATAGAAATAGAGCAGGACTGCGATCAAAGTTCCCACATGAAGGGCGATGTCAAACAGAAGACCGGGGTCCTTCCAGCCAAATAGCCACGGGAATAAGATGAGGTGCGCCGTGCTGCTGATAGGAAGCCACTCCGTAATCCCTTGAACCACCGCCAGAACAATGACTTGCCAGAGAGGCATCAAGAGGCTCAAATCTCCAGGATGATGGGCAGAATGAGGGGATGGCGGTCCGTTTGTTTGCTAATGAATCGTTTCAGATCAGCACGAATTTTTTCTTTGATGATTCCCCAGTCTCCTCGTTCCTCACCGCTGGATTGCTCCAGAGTTTCCAGGATGATCTCGCGAGCCTGGGCCAGGATTCCATCGCCGTCTCCGGAAACGAACCCGCGAGTGACGATTTCCGGTTGAGTCTCTACTTTCCCGGTGTTCTTGTTGATGGCAATGACGGGGAGCACGATGCCATCCAGGGAAATGTGACGGCGGTCTCGAATAATCGTGTCTTCCACGACCTCATCTACGGAGCCATAGTCAATGCAGACCCGCCCTACGCTGACCCGGGCGGCTTTGCGCGCGCCAGCGGCATCAAATTCCAGCACGTCGCCGCTTTCCAGCAAGAAAATCTGTTGAATTTCCTTCAGATGAGAAGCTAAGCTGGCGTGAAGAGAGAGTTGGCGAAATTCGCCATGAATGGGAATAAAGTAGCGGGGTTTCGCTAGATTGAGCATGAGCATTAACTCTTCCTGGCTGGCGTGCCCGGAGACATGCACGGGGGGGCCGCCATCATCATAGACAACGCGGGCGCCGCGCTTGAAAAGGTGGTTAATCAGACGATAGATGGCTTTTTCGTTGCCAGGGATGATCCGGGACGAAAACACCACAGTATCCCCAGCCTCAATGACTGCGTACCGGTGATTCTCCATGGCCGCACGAACCAGAGAGGAGAGGGGTTCGCCCTGGCAACCGGCGATCAGGACGGTGGCTTGGCGGCGCGGAACCTGCTTGATGTCATTGGGTCGTAACAATAATCCATCCGGAACGGTGAGGTATCCCAATCGGTGAGCAGCTTCCGTATTGCTAGCCATGCTGCGACCGACAAAAGCCACTTGGCGGTTGTATTGAAAAGAAAGGTCCACGAGCAACTGAATGCGGTGAACGGAACTGGTAAAACAGGTCACGTAGAGACGATTTTCCGCGCGGGAAAATACCTCTTCCAACTTCCCCCGCACAGCACGCTCGGAGGGCGTATAACCAGGCCGTTCGGCGTTGGTGCTGTCGGAAAATAGAGCCAGCACGCCCCGTTTGCCATACTCGGCGACGGTATGCAGGTCGAACAATTCATTGTCCGTCGGGGTGGGGTCCACTTTGAAGTCGCCGGTGTGCAGCACCACTCCCAGCGGCGTGGTAATCGCCAGCATCGTTGCATTCACGATGCTGTGCGTAACGTGGATGAATTCAATGGAGAAAGGCCCCACCTTAACACGGTCTTTCGGGCGTACTTCCTGCAGGGAAGCGGAGTCCAGAAGCCCATGTTCGTCCAGCTTCCTCTCTACCAAGGCAAGTGTGAAGGGAGTCCCATAAACGGGTACGTTGATTTCTTTTAAGAGATACGGAACGGCGCCAATGTGATCTTCATGACCATGCGTCAGGATGACGGCGCGGACTTTGTCCCGGTGCTCCAGTAGATAGGAGAAGTCCGGGATGACCACATCCACGCCGAGCAGTTCCGCTTCTGGGAACATGAGTCCGGCGTCAATGACGATGATGTCGTCCCCATAGCGGAGCACCATCATATTCATGCCGAACTCGCCTACCCCCCCCAGGGGGATTGCTTGGAGTTTTGCGTTGCTCATGGGAAAATTAAGTCCTCAGTAGGCATTATAAGGGAAGAATGGAGCCGGAGGCGTGCTGATTCTTAGGTTTCGGCCTCCGAAAGAAGAGCGTCCAGCTTCGCGAGTACTTCCAGAAGTTGGGCGCAGGAAGCCGGCCCGCGTACTCTGTACGGCGGGCGCGCCAGTCCATGC
>JACQGE010000172.1 GCA_016199675.1 Acidobacteriota bacterium
GATTTAGTTACGCTGAGAAAGGAGGTGGTCCAGGTGAAAGAAGGAGACATACGACCCAGTGAGGTGGCTGAGGCTTAGAGGCTCGGTCAGGAGCCTTCGCGGATTGTAAACATCATTTGGTGAGCAGGCCACTTGGCCTCCCGGCTCCAAAGGGAGCAGGGCGCCTCAGGCAAATCTCAACAGCTTACCGAAAAGAAACGGGGGATCGAAAATTCGATTCCCCGTTTTTCTTCGTTTTGTGTGATAAGAACCGCACTGAGCCCCTGAGAGTAGAACAAGGGCGGCTTGGATGGCTTCACCCGAGAAGACTAAGAAAATGGCCGCTATTTCTCAGCACCGGAAAGCAAGAACGCTTTTTCAATCACACGCAAGGTTTCCGGCTGCAAGCCGTATTCATTCAAACAAGACCGCTCCACCCAGCGGGCCTCCGTAGCATCGGTCGCGGCCTCCAGACGACCCTCTTGGACGCGGCAGAGATAATCAATCAGCACATAATGGAAGCGCGCTCTCCCTTGCTCATCGCGGAGAATTCGGCTGAGTACCTCCACAATGGCGTCTTCGTGAACTACCAGTCCGGTCTCCTCCAGAATCTCCCGCCGCAAAGCTTCGGGGAGTTCTTCGCCAACTTCAACTAACCCTCCAGGAAGGGACCACTCTCCCAGCAACGGTTCTCGCCCTCGCCGCACCAGCAAAACTTGTTCATCGTGTACAATTATTCCTCCAACTCCCACCAACGGATGCTCCGGATACTCTCGTGCTGCCATCGTTTACAACCCCCTGGGAAAATCCGTGTCGCTGAATTGTGACTCGACCCATCAGAAATGCTTCCAACATTTCTGCCCTTGCCAAGCACAAAGAGGATAATATAATTTTAGTAGGGAATAATTTTAGTGGCTTCATCCTGAAATCATCGGTCAATCTGGCAGGAGGGGGATTATGGCGCACTGTCCGGAATGTGAAGCGCTGGTAGACGTTCTAGAAGACGAATTAGAGGAAGGTCAAATCGTCACTTGCCCGGAATGCGGCGTGGATCTCGAAGTGGTCAATACGAACCCGATCGAACTGGATTTGGCGGAAGAGGAATTCGAGGAAGAAGAAAGTGCAAGCAGTAGTGAAAAGGAAGAGGAGGAGGAAGAAGAAGAGAATGAGTAAATACATCAGGCTCGTCTGTCAAAGCCTGAGCGATTCAACGACGCTGTCCTTTGGGGTTCGCATCCTGCGTGGGCTGCGAGGCGGCTCTCCAACGCCTTGGGCCATTCCTCTGGGTACCATCCTCTTCACGCTGGGCTTGCTGGCCCAAAATCCAAGAGACCCGTCGGACCCAAAAGGTTTTCAGGGCGTTCCGGGACGGGTGCAACTCCCAGGCCCCGGCGGAGAGGAAGAACAGAATGGGAGGAAGAATCTGAGCGGGCAGGTGGTAGACAAACAAGGAAAAGGGCTGGCCCAAGCAGTGGTCCACCTTAAAAATAAAAAAACGCTGGATGTGAAGACCTTCATCAGCAATGACGAAGGGAACTATCGGTTCAACGGCTTGGATGCGAATACCGATTATGCCGTCCATGCCGAATATCAAGGAGCCATGAGCCGCGACCGCTCGGTCAGCTCGTTTGATGATCGGAAAGAAGTATATCTGGTGCTGGAAATTGATACTTCCAAATAACCTTTTTTTCATGGCGCCGGAAGTTTCTTTTGTAAAAACCTTATCTTTATTGATCCCTGAGGAATCAACACCGAAGCGAAACCATGAAATTCGGAGTCGTCGTCTTTCCCGGTAGCAATTGTGACCACGACGCTTTCTGCGCCGCAGAAAACCTGGGCCAGGAAGCGGTTCTTTTGTGGCATCAGTCCCAGGATCTGGAGCGGTGTGATGTGATCATCCTTCCCGGCGGTTTTTCCTATGGCGATTATCTGCGCACCGGCGCCATCGCCCGCTTTGCCCCCATCCTGGCCGCGGTGAAAAAGTTCGCAGCCCGCGGAGGCCTGGTTCTTGGTATTTGCAACGGCTTTCAGATCTTGCTGGAAGCTGGACTGCTGCCCGGAGCTATGCTCCGCAATCGCAACCTGAAGTTTATCTGCCGCCCGGTCCACATCCGCGTGGAAAATGTAAATACCCCATTCACGAATGCCTGCCGCACCGGCCAGGTATTGCAGCTCCCGATTGCCCATGCGGAGGGTAATTATTACGCCGATCCGGAAACCTTGGCCCGCCTGGAGCAGGACGGGCAGGTCCTTTTCCGGTATTGCGCCCCTGACGGAGAAATCACGGAAGAAGCTAATCCTAATGGCTCTCTCCACAACATCGCTGGCATCACAAATCGCCAGGGTAATGTGTTGGGAATGATGCCGCACCCAGAACGAGCGAGCAACCCTCTGCTGGGATCCAACGATGGCCGTTTTCTGTTTCAATCCCTGATCCAGGCGATCTCTGACCGAGGTGTTTGGAAATCTGAGATGGCAGACATTCATCAGCTCTAATTTTTAGGACGAATCCTTGCCCGCAATCACCGCCGAACTTGTCGAACAGCACAACCTCGCTCCCGAGGAATACCAGAAAATTCTAGAAATCCTGGGCCGGGAACCGACCTTCACGGAACTGGGAATTTTTAGCGTGATGTGGAGTGAGCATTGCAGCTACAAGAGTTCGCGTCCGCACCTGAAGCGCCTGCCCACCCGCAGTCCTGCCGTCGTCCAGGGCCCGGGTGAAAACGCCGGAGTAGTGGATATCGGTCATGGCTGGGTCTGCGTTTTCAAAATCGAGTCCCACAACCATCCCAGCTTCGTCGAGCCTTTCCAGGGAGCGGCCACAGGAGTCGGCGGTATTTTGAGGGATATTTTCACGATGGGTGCGCGGCCGATTGCGGTGATGGATTCGCTTCGCTTCGGGCCGGTTACGGAGTCCGCTCCTGGCTCGGGGCCTAGTGCTAAACCGATGGACTTTTCCCTCAACCGGCGGATTCTGCGCGGCGTCGTGAGCGGTATTGCTCACTACGGCAACTGCTTCGGGGTGCCCACCGTCGGCGGGGAAACGGTGTTTGAGCCGTGCTATCAGAACAATCCCTTGGTGAATGTTTTCGCATTGGGCCTGGCCCGCCAAGACCAGATTTTTTATGCCAGAGCCAGCGGACCGGGCAATCCGGTAATTTATGTCGGAGCCAAAACCGGTCGCGACGGCATTCATGGCGCTTCGCTCCTGGCCTCTTCCGAATTCTCTGAAGCTGACGGCCAGCAGAAGCGCCCCAACGTTCAGGTGGGCGATCCTTTTTTGGAAAAGTTGCTGCTGGAAGCTTGTTTAGAGGCGATGCAGACCGGCGCGATTGTGGGCATTCAGGACATGGGAGCGGCGGGGCTCACCTGTTCCACCTGCGAGATGGGAGGCCGCACCGGCTCCGGTATTGAGATGGAGTTGGACCGCGTGCCGCAACGCGAAACCGGCATGACGCCCTACGAAATCATGCTCAGCGAATCGCAAGAGCGCATGTTGCTGGTGGCGCAACGAGGGCGGGAGCAGGAAGTCTTTGATGTGTTCCGCAAGTGGGGTCTGGATGCTGTGGAAATCGGGACCGTCATCGAGCAGCCGGTATTGCGCGTGAAGCGTCATGGGGAGATCGTGGCGGAGATTCCCAACCAACCCTTAACGGACGAGGCCCCAGTTTACCAGCGGCCCTTGGCGGAGCCACCACGCTCGATTCCCCTGGAACCTCCCGTCCCGCTTGGCCCGCGCACGGGAAAAGAACTGAAGGATGACTTGCTGAAGCTGCTGGGCGCGCCTACCATCGCCTCCAAGCGTTGGATTTACGAACAATATGACACTATGGTTCGCACGAATACAGTGATCCGACCCGGCGGAGATGCCGCATTATTGCAGATCAAGGAAACCGGCCAGGGTCTGGCGATGTCGCTCGATGGCAATGGACGGTATTGTTTGCTGGATCCGCACCGAGGCGCACGGCTGGCGGTGGCCGAAGGCGCGCGCAATGTGAGCGTCACGGGCGCTCGGCCCTTAGCGGCGACCAATTGCCTGAACTTCGGGAATCCAGAGAAGCCCGAAACGATGTGGCAATTCCACGAGGTAGTGGAGGGAATGGCGGAAGCCTGTAACGCTCTTTCCATTCCCATCACGGGCGGCAATGTCAGTTTTTATAACGAAACGGATGGCAAGAGCATTTATCCCACGCCGGTTATAGGGGTAGTGGGTTTGCTCGAGCAGGTTGAAAACCATGCGACGGTGGCTTTCCAAAACGAAGGCCGTGCGATCCTGGTGCTCGGCACAACGCAATCCTCGCCGGACGATTTCCCGATTACATTCGGCTCCTCACAATACGCGCAAACTATACTAGGGGCCTTGTGGGGGCTTCCCCCCTCGATAGACCTGGAATACGAAGGCCGGGTCCAGGCTTGTTGCCGCCAGTTGATCGCCGAAGGACTGGTCGAGTCGGCCCACGACATCAGCGATGGCGGTTTGGCAGTGGCTCTGGCAGAATGCTGTTTCGGCAAAGGCATTGGCGCCATCGTGGAAATTCCTTCTGAGGAAGATGCCCGACAATCTCTGTTTGCCGAGGACCCCTCCCGAATTCTGATCACGGTGGCTGAAGATCGTCTTGCGGAGATCAGCCGAATTGCGGGAGAATATAGTATAAGAGCGGAAAAAATCGGAACCACGGGGAACAAAATCTTAATCGTTTACCAGAGAGGACGGGTCCTGCTGGAAGTCCCCATACGCCAGTTGCAACTTCCCTACGAGACAGTGCTGGAAATGGCAGTGGAGAAAATAGTAAGCTAACCGCGCGGCTGAAACCATCGGACACGGCGGAAAGAGCCGGAAGGGTACGCACTATGGAAGATAAGTTTCACGACGAATGCGGGATTTTCGGTGTTTATGGCCATCCCGAGGCCGCTAAATTGGCTTATCTGGGCCTCTATGCGCAGCAGCATCGCGGCCAGGAAAGCGCCGGGATTGTTGCAAGCAACGGCAAAAAGATTTACCCCCATAAGGGCATGGGGCAGGTCGCCGAAGTCTTCACCGAAAGCACTCTCAAAAAGCTGCGCGGCTGGTTGGCTATTGGGCACACCCGCTACTCAACTGCCGGGGATACGGTGTTGCTCAATGCGCAGCCGCTGACCGCCAGTTTTAATAAAGGGCTGGTCTCTCTGGCGCACAACGGAAACCTCACTAATGCGCGCCAGTTGCGGAAGCGCCTTGAAGAAAAAGGCTCCATTTTCCAAACCACCAGCGATACGGAGGTCGTCCTTCACCTGATCGCGCGCTCTGGGAAAAAGGATTTTCAAGAGGCGCTGGCCGATTCGCTATTGCAGGTTGAAGGCGCATATTCTCTGGTGGTGCTGCATCAGGATCAGCTTTACGCCGTGCGTGACCCGCACGGTTTCCGCCCGCTGGTCATCGGTATGCTTCCGCGACCGGCCAGCCCTGCGGCGGGGCCGGAGCCATCTACAGACAATGCTTTTGTGTTCGCTTCCGAAACCTGCGCCTTCGACTTGATCGGAGCGCAATACATCGGGGAAGTGCATCCCGGAGAAATTGTGCGGGTAGATGCCAATGGCCTGCGCGTCTCCCGTTTCGCGCCGGAAACCCCGCACGCGTTCTGCATTTTTGAGCATGTCTATTTTTCGCGTCCAGACAGCGTTATCTTCGGGCGGTCGGTGCATCACTCGCGGGAAAACTTGGGGCGGCGCCTGGCGCGAGAGGCCCCGGCGGACGCCGACCTGGTCGTGCCGGTGCCGGATTCCGGAGTGGCGGCTGCCATCGGTTACTCCGCCGAGTCCGGCTTGCCCTTCAAGTTCGCTCTCATTCGCAACCATTACGTGGGGCGCACCTTCATTGAACCGGAGCAAAATATCCGCGACTTTGGCGTGAAGTTGAAACTGAATCCGGTGCGCAGCCTTCTGGAAGGGCAGAGAGTCGTTCTGGTGGACGACTCCATTGTGCGGGGCACCACCAGTCGCAAGATCGTGCGGATTATCCGCGAAGCAGGAGCGCGCGAGGTTCATGTCCGCATCAGTTGTCCGCCAACCATAGGCCCTTGCTACTACGGCATTGACACACCTACCCAAAAGGAACTGATTGCAGCCACCCACAGCGTGGACGAGATTCGCCGCTATCTGGGGGCCGACAGCTTGGCTTATCTTTCCCTCGAAGGCCTCAAGGAAGCGGTCGGGGACACGCGCGGAGAATTTTGCATGGCCTGCTATACCGGCAACTACCCCACCAAACTCGTCAATATCCAGGTGGAAACCGCCAACCGGCGGTAGCCGTTTTCTCATTGCCCGAGCGCTCTTTCTCCTTAGAGCATTTTTATGATTTGTGTATAGCGCTAGATTCTGTCTGATTTCCAGCCCCGCAGGGGCGGAAGATTCTAGTATCCTGAGTCATAAGTTCGCGAACTAGA
>JACQGE010000173.1 GCA_016199675.1 Acidobacteriota bacterium
CGGGTTATGACAAATTCTACCGGAGGGGTGGTGGAGGAATCAGACTTCTACCCCTACGGGACGGAGCGCGTGATTACCGACACTCTGGACAACACCTACAAGTTCACCGGCCACGAGCGGGATGGCGAGACCGGTTTGGACCACACCCTGGAACGCCAGCAGTCACCGACGCTTTGCCGCTGGCTGTCCCCCGATCCGAGCCGAGGCAGGCCGTCCGATCCCCAGACCTGGAACAGGTACTCCTATACCGCAGGCAACCCGGTTAATCGCATCGATCCCAGTGGGGCAAATTGGTTTGGCTGGGATGAGTACGATCGTGCCGTCAACTATTACCGTAAAACCTATCCCGGCGCATGTCTTATGGAATACGATTATGAGCAGGGAGGATATGGCGACCACAGCGGCTGTTCTATGGTTGTTAATCTGCCCGTGCCTCCAGGTTACCCACGGGGTGCAACTTGCGGCGAGGCTCTTGGGGTATTGGCGCCCCTCGATAGCGATGTCGGAGTCCTCGGACAGACAATGTATTTTGAATGGGAGGGACAGTACGACGATGACGTTGGTAATGGTCAAGTAAGAGGCCAAGCATGGATAGGAATAGGATATACGTTTGTTAATCGGTACAATTTGTCGGATCAGCAGAAGAGAGCTGTGGATATCAGTCCCGGATCGTTCACAGATGTGGTAAAGGGAGGGAGCGATGTTTGGAAGGACGGTGTATTGAAGAAGCAGTCTGTGCTCAATGCCATTCTTGCGGGACCCGCCAGTGGTCCTTATTGCAAGGGTCTGTGGGAAGCATTTGAGACTGCGTTGACTGTTCTAGCAGGGATCGCTCCGAATCCCGTGGGTGATGCACTGTTTATTTATTCCGGCCCTCGTGGTGCACGCTCGTCCACCCAGATCAATGAACAATATTGGATACCTCGACTAAACAACTATATAGGTGTATGGAATTTTTGGGGGATCGATCCACGTCCGAAGCCATAATTTCACCCGATCCCGTGGGAGGACCGGAAAGGTGATTTGTTATGATGTGCCGGCTAATACTATTCATCGCAATTTGCCTGGCCAGCCAATCAGCTTTGCCGTATGTTTTATCCTCTGAAACAGACTGCGGTGTCTCTGAAACCGCGTGGGCAACCTTCAAGAACTATTTGGCATGGACAGTACGCTGGGGGGGCAAGGATTTCTTCGTCGAAGACAACTTGCAGATCGAGTACGCACGGGACGGAGTGCGCGTTTTCTGGTCATTGCCCGATTTTCTTGTGGTGCCTCCCGCGAAGTTCCTAATCGGTTATTCTCCGGGGGGCCGAGGGGTAATCGTGGGTGGCGGTACCTGCAGAGAAATACCATGGACTCGATGCATCAAGGTACCAAGGAGCTTCGAGGAACTGCTAAGAAATCCGCAGGCTCCACCTGAACCTGTGGCGATTTCTGAAATCTGTCATATGGAGCTGAAGCGTTCCGACATCCCGCCGTGGCAGCCATCGCCAGATAGTGCTCAGAAACGCGAGCTATTGGAGAAAATGCAGGCGGAGATTCGGCGGATACTTATCTACTACCCTTTATTCGAGAAAGTTATCGTAAATGACTTCAATCTGCTTGACCCTTTAGTGTGGGCAGTTGGCGACGTGAAAGACCCTTCCGGCAAGCAGGAGCGACAGTTGGTATTCCTGGAAATCAATTCGGGGACTGGCTACGTTCATGCCGCGAGAAACGAGGAGCCGGGACCCGAGAGGAAAGACCTCATCGAGAAGGTTCTAGCGAACGGCATTGAGTTGTGGTAACTGTTCCGGTGCCCGCAGCGCGCCGACGCTGAGCCTCAGCATCAGCACCACTACCAACCGGATCACCAACACCGGATTCAGCTACGATGCGGCGGGCAACGTGCTGACGGACGGCTTTTCCAGCTATATCTGGAATGCGGAAGGGCGTATGGATTCCACGGCCGGGTACAGGTACGTTTACGATGGCGACGGCAGGCGCGTGGCTAAGGTCACAGGCGGGCACGGGCGCGGCTCCACAGGCAGGAACCCCAGCCAGCAAACGCATAACTCCAACGAGAAACTGTACTGGTACGGCCTCGGAGGCCAAGTGCTGGCGGAAAGCGATCTGAGCGGCACCATCATTTCGGAGTATATTTATTTCAGCGGACAGCGGATTGCCCGGCGCACGCCTTCAGGCACCGTCCATTATTATCTTTCAGACCGGCTTGGCTCGGCACGGGTTATGA
>JACQGE010000167.1 GCA_016199675.1 Acidobacteriota bacterium
CGTGGATCCCGTATCCAGTAACGGGAAGGTTCATTTCGGTCGAGATATCACAGCCTCCACCTGGACCTTCGAAAGCGGCAACGTCGGCATCGGCACAGCCAACCCGACGGCGAAGCTCGACGTGAACGGCACCGTCAAGGCGACGGCCTTCGTCGGGGACGGCTCAACCAGCCTGGGCGATGGATTGGTGGTGCAATCCAATGCCACCAGCCCCAACCTCATCGGCGGCTTCAGCGGCAACAGCGTCACCACCGGCGCTGTTGGGGCCACCATCAGCGGCGGGGGAACGAGCGGTCTCACGAACCGAGTCACGGATGACTACGGCACCGTCGGCGGCGGCCAAAACAACCAGGCCGGTGACAATGCCGGCACGACCGCCGATAGAGTTCAGGCAACCGTTTCCGGGGGATCGAACAACACTGCCAGCGGCACACGCTCCACCGTCGGGGGAGGCGGGGTCAACACCGCGAGTGCGACCGGGTCGACGGTGGCGGGGGGCTTCACGAATCTCGCTAGTAACTTCCGGGCAGTGGTAGGCGGCGGCGGCTTCAATAGCGCCAGTGGCAACCACGCCACCGTCAGCGGTGGCCT
The DNA here is from genome assembly GCA_016199675.1 of Acidobacteriota bacterium. Classification (GTDB taxonomy): domain Bacteria; phylum Acidobacteriota; class Terriglobia; order 2-12-FULL-54-10; family 2-12-FULL-54-10; genus JACQGE01. Next base: position 592 of record JACQGE010000167.1, read on the forward strand.
TGGCAACACTGCCAGCGCTGCCAAAGCCACCATCGGAGGCGGTGGAAGAACGGACGACAACAACTCCGCCACCGGCAACCGCGTCACCGACGACTTCGGCACCGTGGGCGGCGGCGGCAACAATCAGGCTGGCGATGCCGCGGGTTCTACTCTAGACAATTCCGGGGCCACTGTGTCTGGAGGCATCAATAACACCGCCAGCGGCCAGTATTCCAGTATAGGCGGCGGGGTCGGCAATACCGCCAGCGCCGGGGCAGCTACGATTGGCGGCGGCCAGGGTAACTGGGCCGCTTTGGGTGCAGGCAATCAGGGGGCCACTATCGCCGGCGGTGAATTCAACATCGCCAATGCGACCAAAGCGACCGTCGGGGGAGGTTTCGGCAATACTGCCAATGCGCTTCTAGCCACCATCGCGGGCGGCGGTAGAACGAGTGACGGCGATGCCAGCACCGGCAATCTCGTCACCGACAACTTCGGCACGGTCGGCGGCGGCGGCAACAACGTAGCGGGAAATGACGACGGGGACCCCTTTAACGCCTCCTTTGCCACGGTGGGCGGGGGCAAGGACAACACCGCCAGCGGTGTTTTTTCCACCGTAAGCGGGGGCAATAACAACACCGCCGTAGGCTCCTTTGCAACCGTGCCCGGCGGCACGTCAAACAACGCAAGTGGTGACAGTAGTTTTGCCGCTGGCAACAACGCTGTCGCCGCCCATCAAGGCGCGTTCGTCTGGAGCGATACAGCCGGTGGCGTTGCTTCCACAGCCAATAACCAATTCCTGATCCGCGCCGGTGGCGGCGTGGGAATTGGGACCGCCAGCCCCAAAGCTCCGCTCCATGTCGGCGGCGAGGCAATTATCGGCAACACGAGCCTTGCCTGCGACTCCACGCGACAAGGTGGACTGCGCTACAACAGCGGGAACACTGTTATGGAATACTGCAACGGCACCGCCTGGACCGGCTTGGCCGGACCTATCGCTCTAACCGTCGTCATGCCTTCGGGAACGGCCATCGCCTCTGGGACCTGCGTTCCGGTAGGGGCCAGCGCCCCGGGGGCGGCAACTTCGATGGCGGTTGCTATCAGCCCAGCGGGCGACCCCAGCGCAAGCGGTCTCACACATTTGATTTGGAGCGCGTATGTGGATGCCACCGACCATGTCACGGCGCAGTTCTGCCGGTTTGGGTCGTCGGCTTTTCCATCCACGTCAACGGCCAGCCTGACCTTTAACATCCGGGTGATCAAGTGAGTGGCCTTGACGCGGAATCTAGGGCATTTTCAGGGTTGCTATATAGCATGAGGGAGCGGGATGCCATCTCGCTGGGCTGAGAGCTTCAGCCGCCCCTGCGGGGCTTGTTTTTCTTTTCCTTGTTGTCCCAGGACTTACGTCCTGGGCTACTATCAGTCGCCCCCTCCGGGGCTGAATTGCCGGTATACACCAACTGGAGAACCGCGCTAGCAGGTCGGCGCAGCAAGAAAAGTAAAAAGCAGGAGCCAAATAGCCGGTAAAGGAAAACCCGAAGGAACCGCCCTGCGCTGTCACCCAGTTTTAGGAACCTAATGACGCAACAGGAAGTCTCATGCTAAAACGTCATTAGCATGACTGGCAACCATCGCCTGCTCGAAGTTCAGAACCTGAAGATGTACTTTCCCTTTCACGGGAAAGTCAGCCCCGGTGGGCAGCGCATGGTCAGGGCCGTGGATGACGTCAGCTTTTGGATTGACGTCGGAGAAACGCTGGGACTTGTGGGCGAGAGTGGCTGCGGCAAATCCACTCTCGCCCGCGCCGTTACCCGCTTGTATCGACCGACTTCCGGGAAGATCATTTTTCGAGGCCAGAACCTGGCAGCGCTGGAAGGAAAGCCCTTACGGCAGGCACGCCGCGAAATCCAGATGATCTTTCAGGACCCCTATTCCTCGCTCAATCCGCGCATGATGGTGAAAGAGATCGTTTCCGAACCGCTCCGCAATTTCCACCAGAAGAACAATCTCGATGGCCGCGTAGCAGAGTTGCTGGCCACGGTCGGGCTGGATCAATCGGCTTTATACCGCTATCCACACGAGTTTAGCGGCGGGCAGAGGCAGCGCATCGGGATTGCCCGCGCCCTGGCTCTCAACCCAGCCCTGATTGTTGCCGATGAGCCGGCTTCGGCTCTGGATGTTTCCATTCAGGCCCAGATCGTGAACCTGCTTCGGGAACTGCAAACCAAGCTGGGCCTGAGTTATCTGTTTATCTCCCACGACCTCGCCTTGGTTTCGCTTCTCAGCCACCGTGTGGCCGTCATGTATTTGGGAGAAATTGTCGAATCCGGTCCGACCCGTGACCTGTTCACTAGGCCCTGGCATCCTTATACGGAGGCTCTACTCTCGGCTGTCCCTGTTCCAGACCCTCGTGCAGAGCGGGCTAAATCGCGCATTGTATTGCGGGGAGATGTACCGAACCCGGTCAATAAGCCTTCCGGTTGTCCCTTCCATCCCCGATGTCCGTACGCCTTCGAACGGTGTCCGCTAGAGAAACCACCCCTGCGAGAATATAGCCCTGATCGTTGGGTCTCCTGTCATCTGCTGGAGGAACCGGGCCGCCAGCCTCGCCCAGGAAGCCAAAGAGCGTCTGCGTAATCTTTCCAAGATTGAGCCTGGAGCGTGGTCGCTCAATTCGCATCTTTAGCCGCGATAGCGTAAATTAAGGAGTATTCAAGGGCAAAGGGGAGGCGGTCTGTTCCCAAGTTATGTTAAACTTCGAAGAAGTGGAGGGCCATTCCCCCATGGGCCGAAAATAAGCACTTCCGTCTGCTTCGAGGGGAGGCATGGATGTTACGGTTTTTCATTAACCTGCACGGGAGTTTACCTCGCACCCTGCTCTGTCTTGGTCTTTTGGTTGCTATAGGCACAGCCGCTCCTACGGCCTATGCCAGAGGTGAAGATGAATACAAAGCGGGCCAACAGGCGGAGTCCCGTCAGGATTACGATGAAGCACTGGCCCAGTATCAAAGGGCGCTTCAGGCCGAACCGACGAATGTGCAGTACATGGTGGCGGTCAGCCGGACCCGCTTCCAGGCTTCGCAAATGCACGTGGAGCGCGGGCACAGGCTGCGGGCGCAGGAGAATTTGCAGGAGGCGTTGACCGAATATGAGATGGCCGCAGCGATAGACCCTTCCAACCCCGTGGCCCGCCAGGAAGTGGTACGCACCCGGGCCTTGATCGAAGCCCAGGCGGCACCTCCTTCCGCCGAAGAAGCACCTCAAGTGGAAGAAGCAGTTGGTCCGCCCCAATTAGAACCGCTTTCGCGCCAGCCGATTGATCTGCGCATGACCAACGACAGCAAGGTTGTCTTTACAACCATCGGAAGGCTTGCCGGCATAAATGTTCTGTTCGATCCAGACTACACGGCTCAGCGGGTAACCGTGGAGCTGAACAACGTAACTCTGGAAGATGCGCTCGATCAAGTTTCCGTGCTGACCAAGACGTTTTGGAAGCCCTTGACTCGCAATACGATTCTGGTTATTCCGGATACCGCCGTCAAGCGACGGGAGCAGGAGCAGCAAGTCATCAAAAGTTTTTACTTGTCTAACACGATTACTCCTCAGGAGTTGACCGAGGTGGTGACCGCCATCCGAACGTTGCTGGAAACCCGGCGCATTCAGCAAATCAACTCAATGAACGCCATTATTATCCGCGATACGCCGGACAAAGTGGCTCTGGCAGAGAAGATCATCCGCGATGTGGACAAAGCCAAATCGGAAGTGGTGGTGGACGTAGCGGTGATGGAGGTGCGCCGCGATAAGACCCGGCAGCTTGGTCTGGCTCCGAATATTCAGGCCTCCGCCTCGCTGCCAGCAACCACGGTTGGGGATTTGAGCGCGAACAATATTTCCGTTACCCTCCCGAGTATCCAACTCAACGCCCTGTTGAGTGATTCCCATACTAGAATCCTGCAACGGCCGGAAATCCGCGCTTCTGACGGGCAAAAAGCCACCTTGCGCATTGGCGACCGTATCCCCATCGCCACCGGCAGCTTTCAACCGGGGGTTGGAGGCGCGGTGGTCAGCCCACTGGTGCAGACCCAGTTTCAATACACGGATGTGGGCGTGAACCTGGACATCACACCCAAAGTCCATGCTGACAGTGAAATTACTTTGAAAGTGCGGGTTGAGATTTCTGCGGTCACCCAGCAGGTGGATATCGGCGGCATCAAACAACCCATCATCGGGCAGCGGGTTATCGAACATGATATTCGCCTCCGGGAAGGAGAAATCAACATTCTCGGGGGAATTTTCCAGCAGCAGAAGGTCGAATCGGTAAGCGGGATTCCCGGTCTTGCGCAGATTCCTTTGTTGCGTTATCTATTTTCCAACGTCAGCGATACGATTGCCGAAGATGAAGTCTTGATTGTACTGCAACCGCACGTGGTGCGCCGGCTGGACATCACCGCTCTGAACCGCATGACCCTGGATGTGGGCACCGAAAATGTGGTGCGCTTGCGAACCGCCCAACCTTCCTCCGAGGAAACCCCGAGTGGACCACCGGGAGGACCCAGTAATCCCGCCCCCCTTCCAGGACCAGGCGCTCGTTTGCGCCTCTCAACTCCAGCATCGCTTCCACAGGCGGGAGAGACTTTTGAACTTCCTCTGGAAGTGGAAAATGCGCAGGGGATGTTGTCCGCTGCTTTGGAAGTCGCCTACGATCCCCGAGTGCTCCGGCTGGTGCGCGTTGCAAGCGGCGATTTTCTGGGCCAAGGGAATCAGCCCGTAGCCGTGGTCGAGCGAATAGAAGAAAGTTCCGGGAAGACTTCCGTGTCCTTTTCTCGTCCTCCAAATAGCGGCGGCGTATCCGGGGGGGGGACTCTGGCTGTGATCACCTTCCAGGCTAATCAGCCCGGCACTACTCCCCTGAAAATTTCCCCAGCTAACGACGGCAGCCCATCCAGCCAGCGTTTGTCTGTGGAAAGCGCTCAGACAACTATTACTGTCCGCGAAAAATCGCTAAACTAAAAACAGGGTTTATTTTTTACCGGATGACAGGTATGAAAGTCAGTAAGTCGTCGTGGGAGGGGCGGTTCTCCTATCGAAAGCATGGAGCCCAGCGCGGGCTGACTTTGGTGGAATTGATTGTGGCGGTGGCCATTCTTTCGGTCCTCTCGCTGGTGGCTCTGCCCCTCGCCAGGGTTCAGGTGAAGCGGGAACGGGAACGAGAACTTCGCTCCGCGCTTCGCGAAATCCGCACTGCTATTGACCGCTACAAGGAAGCGGCCGACCGCAATCTTTTCCGAGTGGAGCTAGGTACCGAGGGGTATCCTCCGGATTTGACGGTACTAGTGGAAGGGGTGCCCATGGCTAATTCTCCGGATGATAAAAGGTTGAAGTTCCTGCGTCGCGTTCCCCGCGATCCGATGACCAGCTCAACCGAATGGGGGCTGCGTTCTTACCAAGACCCGCCGGATTCTACTTCCTGGGGAGGGCAGAACGTTTTTGATGTTTATAGCAAAAGCATGGGCACAGCCCTGGATGGCAGCCAGTATTCGGAGTGGTAATCATGTTCGTTTACCAACAGAAATTATTGTGCGATAAGGTCCCCTCGCCCTACTCTCCACTGTGTGGGAGGGCGCCATCTCGGCCGCTGTCTCGTATTCGTGGATATACCGGTTTTACGCTGATTGAGCTGGTGATCGTGATCACGATCATCTTGATCTTGATCTCGATCGCGGTTCCTATCTATCGAACCTCAATAATCCGTTCCAAGGAAGCCGTCTTGCGCGACAATCTGTTTACCATGCGGGCTCTGATTGACCAGTACACTCTGGACAAGCAACAGGCTCCACAATCGCTCGAAGACCTAACCACCGAAGGTTACATCCGGGAGATTCCCGTGGATCCATTTACAAGTTCCAATCAAACCTGGACGGTGGACTATGAGAGCAATGTTCTCATGAGCGCTGACCAAACCATGCCGGGCGTTGTGGATGTCCACAGCGGCTCAAATCTGCGCAGCCTCTCCGGAGAACCATACAGTTCCTGGTGACCTCCTTCACAACCGCTTTTAAGAGAAGTGGCCTTGTAAAGTTTTGGGGAAGAGGGGGTCCTATACCTAGTTCTCAAAATAGGTCTTGCAGGAAAAGACTGAATTCAGTTAAATTTTACGGGTTCTGCTAACGGGGACTGTAACCAGGAAGATGCAGGTAACGGATCCCTATGCGGCTGATGCAAGCCCCCCAAAGATCAAATCGAATCGAACAAGCCTATTATGGGCGGTTTAGCATGTGAATACAGGAGGGATACCGTGGTCGAAGAGAGACGTTTAGGGGAAGATCGAAGAGATGAGGACCGCCGTCGCTCTGGCGAGCAGTATAGAGGACCGGAACGGCGGAGTGGGAAAGATCGACGTTCCAGGGCGATGGAGAGGAGACACTAGTAGCCATCTCGTCTCTAACTGTTGTAATTGAACGCAAACCCACAACTTGCCTCAATACGTTCGTTTCGACATGTTCAGGCTAGATAATTGCCTGTTATCTAATGCTCTTTTTTATTTCGGTGACGTTGCCGTATCAGACCCAAACAGGGAGGCAGGCTCGCAGGTCCCCACGGCGCCTGGATAGCGGGTCTGAAGATGACGCCGATAGAAAGGCCCCAACTGAGCGAGTAGTTGCCGGGCGGCGAGAAAATTGCGTCGGGTGATCTGCTCGATATTAATCCCCAGAGCGGGGGGATGCGCCGGAAGATTATCAAAAATGTCGGTCAGAATAGCAGAGGCCTGAGCAAGGGATTTTTCAACCGTCCTGGCCGGATCGCCGGCCTGCTCGACCGCCCAGACCACGTTGTTCGGCACATCCGCCCCAAGCCATTTCAGAAATTCCAGATCGCGCAGGTTGCTGATAGGGGCGAAACTCAGGAAAATCCGCACGTCGAGGCCATTCAAGCCCTGGATCAAGTTTACGATGTCATTGGAGTCCAGCAATACCTGGGTAGTGAAAAACGAGATTCCCTGTGCATATTTCTGCCGTACACGTTCCCCCTCGCGGGAGCGGCTGGGAATAGTGATTCCCCCCAGCAGAAAGTCTAATCCTTCCTGGCGGGTTAGCTTCGCTGCTTCCACTACGCCAAGCCCCGGGTATTCAATCTGGCGAGATTCCCCTCCCACGAGGATTAGATTTCGTATCCCGTATTCCGTGTAAGTCTCCCGCAGCCACTCGCGCTGCCTTATTGCGGGCTGTTGCACGGTAACTCGGTTCACTATACTCTCGAGTCCAGTCGCAGCTTGGATTGCTTTGGCAAAGATTCGGGGTTCGATGCGGTCTGGCATCGGTTTGCGGCCCAGTTGCCCCCGAGATTCTTCGTAAATCTCTGGGATGTTAATTGCATCAACTGCTCCGGCCAATTCCCGGCATAGGGTCAGTAAGTCCTCGAATTCCTGGCCGGCCTCTGCTCTGGGGGGGATCAGCTCATAGAAGGTTACCGGATGCGAAGGACTTAATATTTTGGCTTTTAGATCCATGTTATTAACAGAAAACAGTTTGCTACCTACTTACTTTATCCTCTCATCTTCATCGTTGTATCGCAAACCCGTTCCTGGACACCGATCACGGTTGTTTCGATAGCGATCATACAACCGGAAATCCCGGTAGTGAAAGCGGCGTTGAATTTTTGTGACCTCTTGCCCATCGCGACCGGTCGCATTTAGCCTTCTGGTCCATGACTCTTTACCAAAAAAAAGACGTACAATCATATTTAAGTGGCAACCCTGAGACTGACTATTGCTTCGAAATGTTTTGTAAGAATTCTCGGCTTGAGGATGCGAGGCCTGGGCAGACGGCTGGGATGTTCATGAAACAGATGGTCTCCATCATCGCCATTGGATTAGGGTTGATGATTCCGCTGGCTGTATTCGCTGGATCTTCAGAGCCGGAAGCCGACCAGGAGATTCGAAAGAGTCTGGCGAAGATCGCTCAAGTGTATCATCTGGCAGCCAATTACATGGCTGATCCGGTAGACCCGGAAACAGCAATTTATCGGGGAGCCATTCGCGGAGCCTTGGCAAGCCTGGATCCGTTTTCCGTCTTCTTAGATGCGGATCAGTTTCAATCGTTGCAGAACCAGCAACGCGGAGTTCAGCAGGGATTTGGCGCGATTCTGAGCGTGCAAGCAGGACAAGTAACCGTGTTGCAATCTTTGCCGGGTTCCCCTTTTGGGAGAGCAGGCTTGGGGCCAGGCGATCGGATCCTCCGCATCAACGGCTATCGCGTGGCTTCGCTGGAGTTACCCAACTTGGTCCAAGTATTGCAAGAAGCCAAGCGCGGGCGGGTTCGGCTCTCCCTGTTACGCAGTGGAAAGCTAGTTCCAGAGGATTTTGAACTGGACCCCGCCGAGGTGCCGCATTCCACGGTGGATAAGGAGTTTCGGATCGAACCAGAAGTCGGGTATCTGCATGTGGCGGGTATGGAAGATGAGACGCCTCAAAAAATTCAATCCACCCTCCAGGAATGGGGTTTTCGGAATCTACGCGGATTGATTCTTGATCTTCGCGATAATCCGGGAGGTTCTCTGGAAGCAGCAACGACCGTCGCTGGATTGTTTCTGCCAAAGGGGGCAAAGATTGTCCGCCTGGAGGGCCGCTCCGTTCCGGAAATAATCTACGAGGTGAAATCGGAACCTCCCTTTCCGAACCTCCCCTTAGTGGTAATTCTCAACGAGAATACAGCAAGTGCCGCTGAGATCCTTGCCGCAGCGTTACAGGAGCACGATCGGGCCTGGTTGGTAGGCCAACCCAGTTTTGGCAAAGGGGTGGCTGAATCCGTGCTTCCGCTCAGCGAAGGCGCTGCCCTGGTTCTGACGACCGCCCGGTATTTCACCCCCCAAGGACGATCTATACAACGCCCCTTGCCGGGAACGGCCTTGGCTGCTATCCTAGAAGACGAGTCCCGAACCGTTTACAGTAAGAAAGGCCGGGTTCTTCCGCAAGGAAAAGGAATCGAACCGGACGAAGTTGCGGAACCTTGGCACCTGGAGCGGTGGATGGTGTTTCTGGAGCAAAGCACAGCTTTTGTCGACTTTGCTCAGTCGCACCTTGAACACCATGGAAAGATTAGCGGGGAATTTGAAGCAAACGAAGCAGTCATGGAAGAGTTTAGACAGTTTCTAATAGAAGCGGGGGTGCACGTCCCCGCGCGATCCTGGAGTGAAGGTTGGTCGTTTCTGAAGACGCGTATTGAGGTGGAGCTGTTCAACTTGGCTTTCGGGATGGCGCGAGGAGACGAAGTAGAAATGCGGGCTGACCCGCAAGTGCAAGCAGCCAGGGGGGCGGTCAAGGAAGCTCAGCGATTGCTCTGGCCTTCCGAGAATTTTCTTCTTCCGCTGGGGGAAAATAAGAAATAAAGTAAAAGATACGGGTCCTTTCGGAACTGCGGTAGGAGGACCAAGTCCATAATAATGGGAGGAAAGGAAATTGAGGAACACAAGAAAGTTTCAAATAGCAGGATGGGTGGTAGCTGCTTGTTTGTCTGGAATAATCGGTTCGCCAGCGCAGGCCAAAAGTACCTTAACGTGCACTATTTTGGATGAAACCGGCAAACCATTGGGGAAAGAACAGATTATTCTGGTAGCGCCCAATGGAAAAGAAAAAAAGGAAAAAACCAACGAAGATGGCCTCGTGCAGTTCAAAGGTCTGGACGACGGCACCTACCGAATTTATGGCGCGATCCAGGGTTATGTAGCCAGCAAGTCAGCTCCGATGGAACTTTCTGGGAACGCGGAAAAAACCTGTAACTACACCATCCCGAGCGCCAATTATGCCAGTACGCTATTGCAGGACGTTCTCCAACTGGTGAAACAGAAAAAGTTCGAAGAGGCGGAGCAGAAAGGGCAAAAGGCGGTCGAAGTGCTTCCAGGAGAAGGCGGGTCTCATTATGTCCTGGCCATCAGCCATGCCTCGTTGGGTAAGGAAGCTGAGGCCCTGAAACACATTCAAATGGCGGCCGAATTGGATCCGACAAAGTACAAAGAGGTGGTTACACCGGTTCAATTGATGGCCTTAGATACGCAGGCGAATCAGGATCTGGCCAAAGGGAATTTCGATGGGGCCATGCAGAAGTATGATGCGATGAAAAAGGTCGCTCCGAATGATCCCACAGTCTATTACAACATAGCTGTCGCGCTGGGACGTCAAAGCAAGTTCGACGAAGCGCTAAAGGAAATTGACAAAGCCATCGAGATGAAGCCGCAGGATACCGAATTCCAGCAAACTAAGCTCCGCTTGCAGGATATGTATTTAAAATCTATGGACCGAAAACTGGAAGCGAAGTAACGTTCGAGGTTTAATGGATTGACGAAAAACACTTGGGAAGATTACTATGAAGTGCATCGAATCTTTCCAGAAACCATGCTATAAAGAATGGATTGAGGAGGCTGGATGACAAAAGCTGTTCCAGCAATGGGATTGGGTTTTATCTTGATTGCCGCTAATTATACGCTGGCCCAAGACAAAGTCCCTAAGATGGCGATAATGAACATTCAGGCCGCTATTGCCCAGAGCAATGACGGACAACAGGCCGCAAAAGACTTGCAGAGCCGGTTCGCGCCCAAACGCGCGGAGTTGGAAAAACAGCAGAAGGAGATCATTGACCTCCAGAACCAACTCCGAAGCCAGGAAAGAGTGCTCAGCGAAGATGCACGCACAAAGTTATTGCGGACCATAGACGACAAAACCAAGGCGTTCAATCGCACGAATGAAGATGCCACTACTGAATTCCAACAAGCTGAACAGGACGCCGTAAATCAAATCGGTCAAAAGATGATGGGAGTGATTACCGAGTACGCCAAAAAACACGGCTATGCATTGATTCTGGACGTCTCCCAGACGCCTGTTCTATATGCGGATGCCACTCTGGACGTTACAGGAGATATTGTTGGACTGTACAATCAGACGACCGCTCAAGCCCAACCAGCTACTAGTGCCACCGACCAGCCAGCATCTGGTCAAACAAGTGCCCCCCCGACTCCTAAACCCGCGACAGAGCCTCCCAAGCCACAGGCCTCCCCGCCTGCTTCTACTCCATAGCTTGCTCCTCCCAAGAACATCTTTCTAGCTTCTGTAGAAATTTCGAATGCATCAGAAGCCGGGGAGATGTGTTTTGTCCGAAGCTAATGGTGTCTGTTTAAGATCATTGTTCCTTAAGATTTCTTGTGTTAATGTGATGCGCGTTTCCCGACAGAGACGTTATCGCGTCTGAGGAGTCTGAATGCGATTTAAAAAAATTTTATCCTCTTTGTTATTGACTTATCTCTGCCTCCCCGCAGCGACTGCAACCACTTTGTTGCCGATGAACTTGGATGATTTAACCAAAGCGTCTCCTGTAATCGCTTATGGAAAGATTGTAGGTAGCCGCGCGGAGTGGAACGAGATACACACCCTGATTTATACCATCTACACTTTTCAAGCTATCGAATACCTCAAAGGCGACTTAGGACCGAGTTTTGAACTCCATGAACCTGGTGGTGAGCTGGATGGGCTTAGTATGAGTGTTGCCGGAGTTCCTCGATTCTCGCCGGGTCAAGAAGCCGTTCTGTTCCTCTGGACCGACTCGCGGGGACTGCACCAAGTCACGGGGTTCGAGCAAGGAAATCTGGCGTTGCAGAATGACCCCCAAACCGGCATAAAAGTGATCAATCGAGTGGTTCGTCTTGGCTCCGCTAGCTCGGCGGACTCGGTCGATTCAGCAGGCTCAGGGCTCCCGACCACAAGCCGGTTTCTTCCGCAGTTGTTTAATCAAATCCGCTCCTCGGTAGCGAAGACCCGCGAACCCGCAGTGAACCAATGAGGTCCGCGATGAAGCGACCTTTGCCTCTTCAAGTCATCCTTCATGTCCTATGCATCCTAACCTTGCTGGCCAGTATGATGTTGCTTTCGGAGAACACCTATGCCGGCTCAAATGAAATGACCTCTCAAGGCCGGCCAATGCGGTGGAAATCCAACACGCTTATTTCATGCATGGTGAATGCGAGCGGCATTCCAGAATTCACCGGGGAATTGCAACGACTCGTCGTTGCCGGTGCGATGAACGATGCCTTTCGCGCCTGGACGGAAATTCCTGAGGCCGCCATCCGATTCGGTCCTTTGGAGGCCGAATGTGCCGCCACCCAGCAGACCCACGCCAGCGGTGTTGATGGAGTGAACCTCGTAACTTTCCAGGACGCAACAACGATTTCGTTTCCTCCCGGCGTTCTGGCTATCACTCTGGTTTCGTCCTCCACAGCCACGGGAGAGATCACGGATGCGGACATTCTCTTCAATCCGGACGTCAGCATGAAGTTCTCTCCTATCGGAGGAAATAACGCCATTGACTTGGTCGCCGTGGCAATGCACGAAATTGGGCATCTATTAGGACTGGACCACAGCGGAGTCTACAGCTCGATCATGAATCCCTTCACGGAATCTGATACGGGGGTCAGTAACCGGGTGCTGCAAAGCGACGACAGGATTACAGCCGCAGCCCTTTATCCTGCGGCAACTTTTGCTGCTCAGAGTGGAACCATCTCCGGCAAGATAACGAGTTCTATTGGCACGAGCATTAAGTCAGCACACGTAATTGCCATTGAGCATCCCGAGGGCGTGCCCCTCGCTTCTCAACTGACCAACGAGAATGGCGACTACACTCTCGCGGGCCTGCCTCCAGGAACTTATCGCGTGATGGTCGAGCCGCTGAATGGTCCAATCTCATTGTCGAACGGATGGTCCAGTTCATTTTATTCCGACGGACAGGCGAACTTTGCCACCACATTTTTCGGTAGCTTGGCGAATCCGACGCTGGTTTCTATAACGGCGGGCCAGACTGCCAATAACGTCAATATTGTTCTCCCCCCCACTCCCGCCAGTATGCTGAATATTGACTCGCTGGGCACGATCACATCGAACGCACCCGGGCAATTCTTGTACACCTATGGCCCGAACCCGCTGTATTTGCCTCGGGGCAAATTGTATCAAGTCTTTGTTGCCGCCAGTAATCAGACCAATGATTCGAATTTAAGCTTTTCAGGAGCCGGAATCACGGGCGGACCCACAACTGGAGGCACGCTGCCCATCAGCGGCCAGCCGCCGATCCGCCAGCAAACCATTAGCATCAGTACAGACGCTGGTTTAGGCCCCTCCAACTTGCTGCTGAGCAATGCGGCGTCTGTCTCCGCCATTGCCGGAGGCATCATCACGACGATGAATCCGACAATAACCTTACCGATCCAAGAGGGAGCAGGGCTTGGGACAACTCTAACTCCTGGAGAAATCATTGTCATCAACGGCAGCGACCTTGCTTTCGGACGGGGAATAGAGGGAAAAGAATGGGCATTAGCCAGACCGCTGCCGACCTGGATGGGTGGCGTAAGCGTAAAGATTGGGAATCGCTTCGCTCCTCTTTTTTTTGTTTCACCCACCCAGATCAAGGCCATGATCCCGTATGAGACAACCGGTTCTTCTGCGGATATTACGGTGCTCTCAGGGCCGGGAGCGTCAGGGAGCCCAGTAACTATCAATCTAAGCCCAACGGCTCCAGGTATTTTCGCTACTAATGGAGACGGTACCGGGCAAGGCGCTGTCTTAATCGGGAACGAAGATATTATCGCTGCGCCTGCGGGTAGCGTTCCAGGACGGGTGTGCCGTCCGGCCAAGCGGGGCGAAAGGATTTTGATTTTCGCCACGGGCTTAGGTCCAGTAACGCCTGCGTTCCCGAGCGGACTGGCCCCGGCAATCGGTGGCGCGCCGGTACCCGTGATGACGAATAAGCCCCAGGTGAGGATCGGAGGCCAACTGATTCCCGCAGGAAATGTCGAATATGCTGGACTAGCGCCATTGTACGCTGGGCTTTACCAGGTCAACGTGCTATTGCCGGACAATGTTCCCACGGGGAATACAGTGTCTGTGCAACTGGGAACTTTTGAAGGGCAGATAAGCAATATCGTAACCATTGCTATCAACCCTTGAGGAGATGGGGCAAATATCGCAAGATGTGAGTCATACCGCACAAAAGAAGCTTGCGGAAATTTTCTCCCCAAAGCGTGTGAAACCTCTTCATGACCCCTGATCTTTCTTCCTAAAGCATTTTCCTAAATACTGTAGACCGCTGGCTCTGCGGGTTTCGAATGGCGAACCTCAGCGGCTAAAACCGCATTGATTTTTCGCTAGTTACGGCATGGCTGGAGCCATGCCCTGACGGACCGAAAGCCCACACCAAATGTGAAACCTGCTTTAAACCACCATTCTTGCCCACGCTTATTCCCCGTCCAGGGCCTTTTTAATAGGTTCCCAAAGATACAACTGAATATTGGCATGAAACGTGCCATAAGTTATTTCCCCAAAAAGAAAAAAACATTCTGGAGGTTATCAAAAATGAAAACGACTCTTACGATTATCAAGGCGGATGTGGGGTCCATTGGAGGCCATATCTGCCCCTCGGCACAATTAGTGAATCGAATCAAAGAGTTTGTGTCCAATGAGGGCAGGCGACTGGTTCTGGATAGCTACATTGGTTTTACGGGAGACGATATTGCTATCTTCGTAACCCATACTCGAGGTGTGGGCGATCACGACGTGCACGAGATGGCCTGGAACGCCTTCGTGGCCGGTACGGCAGTCGCTAAAGAGCAGGGATTGTATGGAGCCGGGCAGGACTTGTTAAAAGACGCCTTCAGCGGCAACATCCGCGGTTTGGGACCGGCTGTGGCGGAGATGGAAATTGACGAGCGGCCGAACGAACCCTTCCTGTTCTTTGCGGCGGACAAGACGGATCCCGGCGCTTTCAATCTGCCTTTGTACTTGGCCTTTGCCGACCCCATGTATTGTCCGGGACTGATCCTCAGTCCGAAGATGGGCAAGGGCTTCCGCTTCGTCATCATGGATGTGGAGCATACCGGCGAAGATCGCGTGATTGAGTTGAATGCGCCGGAGAATCTCTATGACATTGCCACGCTGCTGCGGGACAACGAGCGGTTTGTCGTTGAGGCAATTTACTCCAGAGTCACCGGCGAGCAGGCCGCAGTGATCAGCACCAGCCGCCTGCACAACATCGCAGGAACCTATACCGGCAAAGATGACCCTGTAATGCTGGTGCGCACTCAGTCGAGTTTTCCGGCTACCGGAGAAGTTCTGGCCCCGTTCGGCATCGGACATTTTGTAGCCGGTGGTATGCGCGGGAGCCACACCGTGCCGCTGATGCCGGTGGCGTTGAATTGCCCGACTTCGTATTTTGACGGCCCCCCGCTGATCACATGCGCGGCCTTTTGTGTGCACAATGGCAAATTGACGGAGCCAGCGGATGCTTTCAGCCATCCCTTCTGGAATCACGTGCGCGACAAGGTGGCTCGCAAGACGCTGGAGATTCGGGAACAGGGATTCTCCGGTGCGGCAATGCTCCCCATGTCTGAATTGGAATACACCGGCGTGGTGGAAAAGTTGAACGTCCTGGAAACTCAGTTTTATTTGCGCAAAGAAAAATTGGCCGCAGTTTCGGGCTGATCAAACCGGAGTCGTTTGGATTAAGGAGGAACCACAGAAAAGTTGTCTCGTTTCTTTCGTTTCGGAAGGATATTCGTTGACTCCCTTAGAAGAGCCACCTAGAATGATTTAGGGAGACCAAAAACGGTTTTACCGTCCTAATTGGTAGAGATCGGGAAGGAGAATTATGGAATTAGACGACAATTTGAAACAACTCATGAAGCAGTTGGGAACTGCCATCAGCGAGTCTCTAACAGATTCCGAACCGATCTCCGTAGCCATCTCGAATATCAAGGAAGCTGGCTACGATGTGTTTCTGGTGCTGGAAGCGACCATCGGCTTCAACAAGCAACAGGGAAAGCCTCCGGAAAAGGACTTCCTCCCCCAAGCGCGGAATGGGAAGCTGTCCTTGACCACGGAGGACGCCCAGTTCTTGAAATCTCTGCGAATTAGTGTAGTGGGAGACGATTCTCAGAGCGAGAAGACTTCAATTTGAATTTTTGGCGTCTTTGCGCCGGGATTCGATCAAGGCGCGGCGCTGCTCCGGATTTAACAATTTAATCACGCGGGCCAGGTGCTGGTTCTCTAGCTCTTTCAATTTGGCCGGATCCGCTTTTCCGCCTGCCGCTTGCTGTACGTCCCGCCGCTGCCGGTTGTAATCCTGAAACTCGGTTTGCAATGCAGCCTCCTGCTCTTGAGCAATTGGGCTGCCAGCTTCTTCCAGCATCAACCGGAGCGCCGGATAACCGCCGCGCTGACGGATTTGCTCCGCTTGGTATTTCTTCCAGACTTGTTGCTGCTTTTGTGTCAGAACCGATAGCAATTTTCCCTGGAATGCCTCACCCATCCGAGCCATCTGAGGATTCATTCCTCGACGCTCCCCTGGGGTTTGTCTGGCTCGCTCCCCAGCTTCGCGAAAAGCTTGCCTTTGTTCATTCATAATCTCCTGGAGAGATTTTTTCTGTTCCTGGCTCAGCGGAACACCGGCCTTATCAAACACTTCTTCCATTTGCTCCAGAGGGTTCCGGGCAAAGTTTCTACGCTGTCCCTGCGGAGCACCTGAAAAACCAGGCGAGAATTCCGGGGCGTCGGATTCCACGTCTTCCTGCTGGGCCAACAGCGGAAGCGCCAGAAACATCGCGGCTGCCATCCATAAAGATCGTTTCATGACTCTCCGCCTTCCTAAAAATTCAATCGAATTCCCAATTCAATTTCACGGGGGCTGCGGGTCGAATTCGCCTTCCCAAAATAGGGAGAGGTCAGAACGCCGCTGTAGCGGGTAAAGTTAGTGTGATTGAGCAGATTGTTGATGTTGAAAGAAACTGCGAGCGTAGGGCCGCTTTGCCGGCCGCGCTGGCCACCCGGCGGTCCTCCTCCGATCCCGCCTCCTGGCCCACCCGGTCCCCCTCCGCCCGGCCAACCTCCTCCCTGTTGGGGGAGAGCATTACGGCTTAGAGAAGGCCCTCCGCTGGATTTCAGAGAGATTGTCTTGGTCAGGTTAAGGTCAATCTCGAAGAACCCCGGCCCCTGGCCTGAGTTGCGGGAAACTCCGATCGGACGGTCATTCGTTTCCGTGTCGTAATTGTCGTCTTTTCCCGTGGTGATGTTGAAAGGGGGTCCCGAGTTGGCCTGCACACGAATATTGGAGCTGATATTCCAGGGGAGTCGCGTGCTCAAACCGGCGAAGAACCGATGTCGTTGGTCATTGGAAGCCCGGCCCCATTCGGCGCGAAGATCGTAATTGTTGGCCGGGAGGCTGAAAGGACCATCCATATCATTGCGACTGGAGGAAAGGGAATAATTGCTAAAGAAGGTCAGCGGGCCGATACGCTGATTGTATCGCAGGTGCAGTGCATGTTGGGTAGAAGTGCCAGTGGATTCCAACTGCTCTATATTCCCCCGGGAAGGATCGGGAGGAGTCGTTTCACCCTGCAAGGGAGCATTGAGGTTACGGCTGCGGTAGAGGTGGATGCCACGAACAAACTCGTAGGTGGCGGCCAAAGAAATCCCTCGGGGCAAACGGGTTTCCAGCGCGAGAGAGGAATTCACCGTATAAGGCAATGCGAGGTCTGCGGCACGGGTCCGTATCGAGGGAGGAGGCTCTGGATCGGAGCGGGAGGAAACGACGGTTCTGATTTGGCGGGTTCCATCCAGGCGAAGCAAGGATTCTACCGTGTTTGTATTTAGCCGCTGATGAAACAGGCCGGCCCCGCCTCGCAGAGTTACACTCTTATTCAGCGCATAGGCAAAGCCCAGGCGGGGATCGAAATTATTTTTGTCGCCAATGTTCGTTTGGGCCTCGTAGCGGACTCCAGAAGAGAGCAGGAGCTTGCGGTTTACTCTCCAGTCATTTTGCAGGAACAGGCCTAGCTCCCATTGGCTGAAATCCAAGATGGGATTGCCCGTGTTGATGGAAAAGGTCGTCGGCGTTCCATCCAAGAATTCCTGCAAGCTTGAGTAAACATACGTCCCGCGGAAGTTCTCTTCCGACAAGTTATGACTTTGCTGGTAATTGGCTTGAAGACCGGTCTTCGTGGTAAGAGCTTCTCCGGAATAGGTCAGAAGATTTCCAAATTCGTAGCTGTAGTCTGTCTGCTCCCTGCGATTGGTGGCGCCGCCGCTGCGGAAGGCATCCAGCACATTAATGGCGGGAGCATCGGTCAGAGGTCTTGTGTTGGAGGTGCCACGGGTGAATTGGAATCGAGTCTCATGCAGGATATTGGACGATAGAATGGCTGTCTCCCGAGTTTGGAATTCCACATCCCGCGACCTGGATTCCGAAGCCCGTTCCGGCAAACTGAATCCCCCCACGCCCTGGTTCTCTCGATGGTTCGAACCATATTCTATGCCGGAATCCAGGGTGTGTTTTCCCGACAGCCGGTATTGCAAGCGGGCATCATAGCGGCGGTTCTCCGCCGGGATAACCACGGCCTGCAAAAGGGGGCCATCGGGCAGGATCGCCTGCACGGTATCGCTATTTTCCCGGTCGGATCGCATGGTGAAGAAAGAAAAAGAAAGCCGGTTTTGCAATAAAGGCCCGCTAAAGTTGGCCCGGAGATTCCGTTGCTGGTAGGGAGGTTTCAGGTCAGCTCCCGCCTGGCGCGCATTCAAAGACTCATCCCGAAAACCAAAGCCGAGGTTGCCCCGGAACTGGCCCGTTCCTGGACGAGTGATGATCTCAATCCGGTTGCGGCCTGGCCGGCTATATTCCGCGCTGAAGGGACTGCTGTTGATCCGGATTTCCTGGATTTGATCCTTGGGAGGCGGGCCTTGGCCTGACAGGCCATCTATGATGAACTCCGCATCACCCGAACCACCCGACCCTGGTCCTGCCAGATCCCGCAAAATCTGGGCGAGTTCCTCTTCATCGTCTGGCAAGTCGCGTAAAAAGTCTTCGTCCAGCACAAGCGTCCCCGGATTGCGCTCCGATTCTAGAGCAATCATGTACGGCTCTTCTTCAACTTCCAAAGTTTGTTGAAAAGTAGCTAAGCTGAGAGTTATGGCCAGGGATTTCATCCCTGTTTTCACTTCTAAAACCTCAGAGTAGGCCTCAAAATTCGGAGCGTTGACTTCCAGTCGGTATTCGCCGGGGGACAAGGAAAGCGAAAACTCCCCCGTGCTTTTGGTTTGTGTTTGCGGTGCGACTTGCTCGCCCGTATAAACGGTAACGCTGGCATTAGGAACGGAAGCTCCCGTGGCGTCCAGAACCCGTCCCTTGAGTTCGACTTGGCCCCAGCACGGGAAGGAAACCAGCAAAGCAATCGCCAGCCCCGCAAAAACCTTCTGCGCGGAACCGTGTTTACTTTTTATCCATTCGATGGTGGCACTGACCGCTGGCATACTTGATGATAGAGAGAAAGGTTTCGTATCAATAAGTGAGACTGAGAAAAGACCGAAAAGGTTTCACGCATTGTCAGAGAAAAATTTGCAGTAATCGTCAAACATAGGCTCTTTCCGTGTACAGTCAGGCGCTGTACCGTCAGGGCAAACTGGCTGCTTTTTTTCTAAACCTTGTTTTAAGAAAAAAGTTTCGGTTGGAGATGTCCGGCGAACAATTGGGAAGGATGCTAATCAGAGCCGCGCACAGCCTGTCCTGAGCGTAGTCGAAGGATCAGCAAGCGGGCCAGGGGTGTAACGGTGTCCGCTCCATTACGGTCGCGGCTCAGATTGGCTGCGCCGCCAATAGAAATACAAGGGCAGACCGAGCAGCACCGTGGCAATCCCCAGCAGGGATTCTGCGGGACGTCCTTGGAGCGTGTAGAGCAGAATCCAAACCGAGAAGCCCACGAATACCAAAGGTGTGTAGGGGTAGAGAGGAACTCGAAAAGGACGGGAGAGTTCTGGACGACGCCAGCGCAGGACCATCACGGCCGCCACGGCTAGCGCAGAAAAAAAGACCAAAACAAATCCCGAATAGACAATCAACTGTTCGAAGGTACCCGTCAAAATCAGCACGGACGTCCATAGGGACTGGGACAGGATCGAGGCGGCGGGGCTTTGGTATTGGGAGTGCACGCCCGCCAGTTTCTTAGGGAACAGTCCGTCGGTCGCCATGGCAAAATAGACCCGGGGGCCTGCCAGAATCATGGCGCTGGCGGAAGCCAGGATGGAAAGCGCCATCATCGCGGCCACCAGATGCGTGGCCACCGGGCCGAATAACGCCAGGGAAGCCTTTTCGCCGATTTCCAGGACTCCGCTCATTTCCGAAATGGGCAAGGCATACAGGAACAGCAGGTTCAATCCGATATAAAGGACCGTTACCACTGCTGTGCCAACCAGTAGAGAAAGGGGAAGGTTGCGGTGTGGTTGCCGGATTTCCCCAGCCAGATAAGCGGCGGCGTTCCACCCGCTGTAGCAATAGAGAACAAAGATCAGGGAAATAGCACCGTTCTGGAGCGCCACTCCCGGGAGGATCCCCTGGGGGCCGGATCGGAGGTGCGTCCAGTCCCCGTTGCCAACTGCCAAGCCTAAGACGACCAGGGCTGCAATTGCGGCGATTTTGCCGACGGTCAAAACCACTTGCAGTTTTGCTCCCCGCCGTACTCCGGAAATATGCGTCAGAGACAAAAACCATAAGGCCAGGAACGCGACGAGTTGTCCGCCGCTGAGGTGCCAATGCCAGGGGCCCAGAGGAATAGCGAATAGAGTATTTCCGGGCGCCAAATGGGGGGCGAAGTGCGATAGATAGGCTGCAAAACCGATGCAGGCGGCAGCAATGGGGGCCGTGAAACCGGCGAAGAAAGAGGTCCAGCCACTCAGGTATCCCCACAGCGGGCCATAGCTTTCGCGAAGGTACACGTATTCCCCTCCCGCTTCGGGGAATGCTGCCCCCAGCTCGCTGTAAGAAAGCGCC
The DNA here is from genome assembly GCA_016199675.1 of Acidobacteriota bacterium. Classification (GTDB taxonomy): domain Bacteria; phylum Acidobacteriota; class Terriglobia; order 2-12-FULL-54-10; family 2-12-FULL-54-10; genus JACQGE01. The sequence goes on from JACQGE010000167.1 coordinate 21,411, forward strand.
CCGGCTAAGGCTAGGATAGCTCCGAGGACCCAGATGGATAGCAGGGCAAGGGGGCTCCCCAGGTCTCGGGCCAAAAAACCGGGCGTCGTAAAGATGCCGACTCCAATGACATTGGCCACTACCACACTGGTGGCCGTAAAAACTCCAACCGACCGGGGCAGGATGGAAGGAGGACCTTTCATATGGAGGGATGGAAGGGCCATCATTTCCTTTGTCCGTTAGCGGCTTCCATTTTAACGGAAACTCACAAGGGGTGCTCTAATGCACGAATGAGTTTCCCGCGTTTCAAAAGTGGTTCGCAAACACTTGAGTCGAGAGGGCGGTTAGCGTATGCTTTTGAGCGAGCGAGCTCAGTTGCTGGGCAGGTAACATGCAGGAACGTCCAAAATCTTTGCAAAGGGGGAGAGGGATGTTGAAATACGTAAACATGGTGATTTTTCTATTCTCTACTGGCATGCTCCTTACCGGGTGTGGACCTGCACAGGAAACACGGGAACAGCCAGCGGCACAGACAGAAGCGCCGGCAGCAGCTACATCCGAAAGCGCTACCAACGCCATGGAACTGCTAGAAACCAACCAATCGGCAACCCAGGACGCCATTACCATCGTTGGCCGGGTCAAGAACAACTATAGCCGCGACGTGAGTGGAGTAGCGGTTTATTGTGATTTCCAGGACGCGAACGGCAGCAGCATTAGGATTGAGCAGGGCAGTTTGCAAACAGACCCGCTTTCTCCGAACGCCATATCGGAATTTAGGATCAACACCCCATACAATTCGGCTATCAAACGCTTCAATGTCACTTTCGCCGAGATGTTTGGAGGAAAGCTGGTTACCAAAGACAGCCGGAAACAATAGGGGGGCTTGGCAAAGGCGATTCGCGCTACTCTTTTTCGAGGCAGTGAATATGCCGTACCTAAGGGGGCAAATTCAACACGGAGCGGCGAGCTGGCTTATCTTGCCAGTTACTCACCACCTATTCTCTTAAAGGGAGACGATTCCGTTCGCAGGATAATTTCTTGTATACACGATCCATTAGCGATATACTAAAAGGTTTCGTTAGGAAGGCGCCTAGATCGTTATAGTTTTTTGTCCGAAGGATGTCTCCTTCTCTTAAATTTATAGAAATCATTGGGGGTATAAAAGCATGGGATCGAGCAAGGCTTCTTATAATGGAAATCCGGTGCCCGCAGAGGGTCAAAGGATTGAATCTCGGGACGGGAAATTTATGATTCCCGATCACCCGATCATTCCTTTCGTAGAGGGCGATGGAACGGGGCGCGATATCTGGAAAGCATCGCGGAGGGTCTTTGACGCTGCCGTCCAAAAGGCCTACGGAGGCAAGCGAACCGTCGTTTGGTACGAGGTTTTCACAGGAGAGAAAGCCTTTGAGAAATTTAAGGAGTGGTTGCCGGCGGATACCATCGAAGCCCTCAAGGAGTTCCGAATTGGAATTAAAGGGCCACTAACCACTCCTGTGGGAGGAGGCATTCGCAGCCTCAATGTTACTTTGCGCCAAGTTCTGAACCTGTATGCTTGCGTCCGGCCAGTGCGTTATTTCGCGGGAGTTCCTTCCCCGGTCCTGCATCCGGAGAGGATGAACGCCATCATCTTCCGCGAAAACACGGAGGACGTTTACGCCGGACATGAGTGGCAAGAGGGAACTCCGGAGGCCCAAGGACTGATCCGCTACATTGCGGAAAAACTCAATAAGAAAATTCGCCCGGATTCCGGCATTGGGATCAAGCCGATCTCTCGCACCGGCAGCCAGCAACTGGTTCGCCGCGCCATCAAGCACGCCTTGGAGAATAACCTTCGGGTGGTCACGCTAGTCCACAAGGGAAACATCATGAAGTTCACAGAGGGAGCTTTCCGCGACTGGGGCTATGAACTGGCCAAACAGGAATTCCGCGACAAAATCGTCACGGAGCGCGAAAGCTGGATTCTGGATAACAAGGATAAAAACCCCAACCTCACCATTGAGCAGAATGCAGGCATGGTCGAGCCGGGCATGGAATTCGCCCCGGAGTCCTTTCGTCAGCAAATCTACGCCGAAGTGAAAGAAGCGTTGGATTCGATCTACGCCACGCACGGGAAAGGACAATGGAAGAAGAAACTCATGATTAACGACCGCATCGCGGACTCCATCTTCCAGCAGGTGGTGACGCGGGCGGATGAGTATCAGGTGCTGGCCACACCGAACTTGGACGGCGACTTCCTCTCCGATGCCTGCGCCGCGCAGATCGGCGGGCTGGGCATGGCTCCGGGAGCCAACATCGGCGACGACTACGCCGTCTTTGAGGCGACCCACGGTACGGCTCCCAAGTACGCTGACAAAGATGTCATCAATCCCACTAGCGTGATCCTTTCCGGCTGTATGATGTTCCGCTTTATGGGCTGGAAGGAAGTGACTGATATCATCGAAGATGCCATCGCCCGAACCATTCAGCAAAAGAAAGTTACTTACGACCTGGAGCGGCTGATGGAGGGCGCCACCAAGCTCCGCACCAGCGAATTTGCAACCTGCATCATTGAAAATATGCAGCCCGTGCCTGTTGCGGCGTAAAGAAGAAAGAGGGAGTTTACCTTTAGCTCCCTCCTCTGACTCAACTTTCAATTTCGCTACTCCCCAAAACTTCACGCTGATGAGGAAATATGTCACCGAAGGGGGCTGTCACCTATAAATACCTGGGGCATTCGACCTTCTTCTTTACCACGCCCGCCGGCAAGAAGTTGCTGATTGATCCCTGGGTCCAGAACAATCCCGCCTGCCCGGAAGCGGACAAGAATATCGAATCTCTGGATACGATGCTGATCACGCACGGGCATTTCGACCACATTCACGATGCTGTGGAGTTAGCCAAGCGTCATCGCCCGCAGGTGGGCTGCATTTTCGAAACGGGCAATTGGCTCCAGCGCAAAGGCGTTGAGAATGTGAACCCCATGAACAAAGGGGGATCACAGCAGCTCAATGACGTGCGGGTCACAATGGTGGACGCCCGCCATAGCTGCGGCATTACGGAGGACGGAGGCGGAGTGATTTACGGAGGCGAAGCCGCTGGTTACGTAGTCGAGTTCGAGAACGGCTTTTGCATTTACCATACGGGCGACACCGCTGTCTTCGGCGACATGAAGATCATCGCCGAACTCTATCAGCCCGATTTGATCTTTCTCCCCATTGGCGACCTGTTTACGATGAGCCCCAAAGAAGCGGCCTATGCCTGCCGTCTGATGGGAGCGAGGAGAGTGGTTCCCATGCACTACGGCACTTTCCCGCCACTGGTAGGCACGCCAGAGGAGTTGCGGCGGCTGACGGCGGACCTCGGCACCGAAGTCATCGCCATCCGTCCCGGCGAAACCCGCAGCCAGTAATCCGAACTTGCTGCCCAGGCTTCCGCCTTCCCGCCTGTCATCCCGAGGAGAGAAGCGACGAGGGACCTGCTCTTGCTCCGTCTGATCCCTTCTGGTTTGCTGCTAGCTACGGACAAGCGACGATTGTCGAAACCAGTGCTCCGGTTGTATTAGCAATAGTGATCCGGGCACAGGTATTGCCGTCCGGGCTTTTCAAGATAATGCCCTTCCCCGCTCCTAGCGTTTGGAAATCCCCAGCGTTGGCCACCACATCGCCGTCACCTTCTACCCGAAAGACCTCCGGGAAGGGGCCGAGCGGGAACCCGTTGTCAGGGTCGAAACCTCCGAGGTTACCACTGCGGCCACTGATGACTTTGCCGGTGCCGCTGAGATTCAGGAGGGTGCCGGCGGTGGCCGACTCGACAACAGCTACTCCCAAAACGCCGCTACCGGCGGCGGGGCCTTCTTC
>JACQGE010000180.1 GCA_016199675.1 Acidobacteriota bacterium
CGTGCGGGAATCTATCTGGTGAATTTCACCAGATAGACAAAGCTTCTCTCGCCAGCGAGATACGGTGACGTGATCCACGCCGACGTGCCGCCCGATCTCCCGGTCGCTCAGTTCCACACCCCGCGCGTGCTGGAGTGCCCCTTTCACGGCGCGCTGCTTGTCATCGTTGGTGCGCCGCAGGCCGTTCGTCTTGTTGGCGCTGAAGCTGTGCCATCGTGCGTCCTCAAGCGTCCCCGACCGTACCTCGGCCGTGATCGTCTCCCGGCCCGCCTGCCAGGCCGCTTTAACCCGGTGGAAACCATCCGCCAGCCAGTAGTTCTCGCCGTCGTAATAAACCACTACCGGGGGGAACTTTTCCCCGTCGGCCATTGCATCGGCGTAGTCATCGACGGCATCGAAATCAAGCGCGGCTCGGGGCTGGGTACCGCCGTCGACCCGAAGTTGCGAGATGGGAAGATCGGTTGCCATGGTCGCCTCCGCCACCGTGTTCCACCTATTCCTCATGCACCTCGGAGGCGTCCAGGTCCACGGCCATCCTTTGTACGAGGGGCTTGAGCATCTCGTGGTACTCCTGAGCTTTACTGACTTCGTCTGGAGTCAGACGGCGCACGAAGGTGAATGTCGCCCGGCTGTATGCGATGCCCTGAGAGTTCTTCGTGCGCTCGAGGCCCACGCGAGTGACCACCGAGTAATACGGGATGCCCTGCGAAGTGAGCTTCAGCAGGTATTGCTTCGCGGCCTTGAGGCTGGTCGGCGGGAGCGAGATGACTTCGGGCAGCAGAAGGTTCCCGCGTAATACGAACACCTGCTTGATCTGCTTGCAGGCTTGGCCGCGCCCGCCCGGCGCGCTGCCATACTGCGCCAGCGGGCAAGTTACGCAAGTCCCGCCTGGTTTGCCGGCACCTGTGGTGCCGTCTGAGGAAAAGCAATCCGGAGGCTGGTTCCCGCCGCCTTCACTCAAGGGTTGCGAGTAATAGGCGCGCGTATCCCGCGCCAGGACAATGACGCCTTCAATGACCGATTCCATCATCTCGCCTTCGAGCGAAGGCACTGGCCACTGAAAGCCTCCACCGGCGGGGATCTTGATCCGGGGCAGATCAAACTCGGTGAGGCCTCCAGCGCCGATGTTGGTGCTGATGGCAGCATGGATTGCGGCCAGATCGGTTTGAAAGGCGTGAATAATGGATTGCGGTTCTGCCTTGACAAGTTGTTTCGACATGGTTGCTCCTTTTCGAATTAGGCTTTCCTGCTGCGCAGGGAATGAACGAACGAAACTTTGAGTGCTTGGCCGAGCGACGCGGGCAGCGCAGCGAGCACCGCTTCTTCGGTGAGCATTTGGTCTTGCTGCTCACATTGGAGGCGGACTTCCTCCGCCACCTCGCGCACGAACGCCTTGAGCGATTGGGTGTTGAAATTCTCGGAGACGTACTGGCTGAGCTCGGATTTCTTCAGGGCTTCTACCACAGCCTGCCGATCCGAGGCTGGGCTGGGATAAATATCCTGGGCGACATAGACGACACGACCATCAATTCGCATGGACTGGACACCGTCGTCCAGGAACTGCGGCACGAGCACCTGTTCCAGATCATCGAGCCGGGCAGCAATGGATTTCAGTTCGGAATCGAGTTCCTTCTTTCGATTCTCAAGGGCGACAAATTCTTTCAGTTGATCCATCTTCATGGCGGTTATCCTTTGATCTCGGCGAGGATTGCCTGAATGACTTCGGCACGCTTCTCGAGCGCGCGCATGATTTTCTCGTCTACGGTGTTGCGGACAACCAGGTGGATATGCTCGACAGGCCGGGTTTGTCCGGGGCGGTGAACACGGGAGAGCGCCTGGTCGTATTCGCCGAGTGAGAAGCTGAGTGAAAAATAGAGGGAGTAGCGGGCGCGCGTCAGATCGACGCCCACGCCGCCGGCGCCGATCTGTACCGCGAGGACTTGCCCCTCGCCCTCCTGCCAGCGCTTGAGATCATCCTGCCGGCCAGACTGCCGGCCAGAGAGTTCGAGGCTCTGGTAGCCGAGGTCGCAGCAGGCTTCGTGGACCGCATCCATATCGGCGTGGAACCGGCAGAAGACCACGACCGGTTCATTCGGCCCAATATCCTCCAGGGTGTCCGCCAGCAGCTTTTGCTTGGCGGAATCAACACGGTGAAGCTGGCCATCGTCCGTTTTGGCCCAGCCGCCGGCTACTTGCTGCAGCCTCAGCAGCTTCACCATGGCGTTGGCGGCCGTAACCGTGCCGCCCTTCACCTCGGCGATGAAATCTTCTTCGAGATCCCGATAAATGCGCTGCGCCTCGGAGGAAAGCGAGCAGGTGTAAGTGACATGGGTCTGCGGCGGAAGGTCGAGGACGTCCTTCGAAACCCGGAAAGTGATGGTGCGCATCAGCGCTTCGAGTTCATCCAGATTCTTGAAGCCGGTGACCTGCTTGTTCTGGAACCCGCCCATCACGGCGTACTTCTGCTTGAAGGCATTGGAGGATGGCCCGAAGGGCGCGAGGTCGAGGAACCGGAACTGGGCGTAAACGTCGAGCGGCGAGTGCGGCATGGGGGTGCCAGTCAGCGCCAGCCGGTACTTGGCACGGGTCCGCAGCCGTTTGAAGTAGAGACTCGCCTTCCCGCCAGGTTTTTTCAGTTTGTGGGATTCGTCAGCGATGACCAGATCCCAGCCTTGCTTCTCAGCCCAAGCTCCAAACGGCTCGCGCCAGACGGAGTCGTAATTAATGATGGCGACGAAGGGTCGCCCCGTGATTTCGGCCAGCTGGAGTTTTTCCTGGGCTAGTTTCTGCTTTTGGGCGACGCTGCCAGGGCCGTCATCAAGCGCAACAATCACCATCGGCAGATCAAAGTGCCTCTCCATCTGCGCCTGCCACACGGAAACCACGCGCAGCGGGCAGGCGATGAGGGTACGCTTGGCGCCGGTACTCGCCAGAATCATCAGCGAGACCAGACTTTTGCCGGTTCCCATCTCGAGCGCCAGCATTGTCGCGCCCGCGCCGTGCACGAGCCGCTCCATGGCGAACTGGTAGGCTTCCGTTTGGTGTCGCCAGGGTCTCGTTTTCAGCCCGGCACGCAAGACTGCCGCGCCTGTTTGTGCTGGTTGCTTGGGTGCTGGCTCGATTGCCTTGCCGTTCTGACTGAGGAGAGCGGCAAACTGGTCTGTGGTTTGGAGCTGCGGAATCGCCGAACGAATGATTCGGGCGTGCCGCGGCGTCGCCGGATAAAGCCAAGCCCGCCGACCACCATCCCACCAGCCACCCGGAATGCTCCGGCAGCGGAAGAGATGAATGAAGTGGGTGCGCAAAACGATCCTGCCGCCCGCAACTTCGGCAAAACTGGGGGTGTAGCCTGCATTAGGCATGGACGCCTCCCTCGCGGGTTTGGCTGTCCACAGACTCACCGCCTGTAGGACGGCTATTCAGCCAGGCCGTTACGTCGGAGGGGGCGTACCGCACCATCTGGCCGACTTTTCGGAAGCGCGGCCCCTTGCCCTCGCTGCGCCAGTAACGCAGCGTAGGTATTGAGACGCGGATCAGCTGCGCAAGTTCTTTTTCATCAAGGAGCTTTTCTAAGGAGTTATCGTTCATTGTGCCCGTTCCTGCCGCGATGTTCGCGGTTAGTACGGGCCTATATTGCAGGTGAGGAGGCTGGGCGAATCAATAAGGGCGGACTGGGCGAAAACTGGGCGGGGCAGGCTCAGGGCTGGACCGGCGCGGCAAACCTTGAATCAAAATTCGTTCTATGTCCCGGCATTTATTGGACGTATCGGGAAGATCGCCACGACGCCACTTGTAAAAATCAGACTCATCCACGGCAGCAGCGTCATAGATGTCCCTAACTTTACAGCGATGCCTAGCGATGAAAGCGCTCACTGCTTGTTTGCGTGCTGCGACTGGTGTGGGCCGCACAACTTCAGAAGAGTCGATCGGTTCCGCTGGAACGAGATGGCCATCAGCGTCAACCAGTAGATCGTCTTCAAGGGAGACGAAGCCGATTCCGCGAGATTGGAGGTACTGCTGGAGCTCAGCCGTACGATGCCGAGTCGTTGGCGTGATGATCAGAAATGGACCCGCGATATCCAGCAGCAGTTTTTGAAATACACGCTCGAATCGCGTGCCTTCCAATAGGCATATGAAGAACGCGGGTTGGTTGCGGGAAGGTCGCCGGCCTGAAACCCCAATACTCCAGGTCTGATCGCCGCGCTTCTGAGGCGCTTGCCAGCGAAGCCCGAGTGGTTTGGCGATCATTTTTGTGAACGCCGCAATATCGAGATCGTAGATGAGAACAGCCGGCCGTGTGAGCACCAGATCTTCGCAAAATTTTCCTGGATGCTGGCAAAGCGCCCCATATTCCCCGTCGAAGTAATCAACGATCCGCCTTGGACAGTTGCCGACCTCCTGACGTGGGCAGGGATAAATTCCGCCCACGTCATCAGTCGGACGAAGGCACGGCTCAATCAGCGCGAAATCAGGCCCGCAGTATCCCTTCCACGTTTCTCTCACCGCGCCTAACCCGGAAATCTCAAGCGCGTGGCACAAGTTGTTCAGTTTCCTCATATTCGACCGTTGGCCTCGTTACGATAAATCCGCGCACCTGGAGCCACTGCTCAATGATTACGGCTTCGTCGCCTCGACCATAACCAGCAATATTCGGAGGACGGATTGATACCGACCGCGCGCTTTTGACGCTTTCAAGCTTCACGCGGAAAACGGCACTCTTGATTTCCACTTCTGGCGGAATCCGTCGCTCGCGATCGGCGAGCGCGATGAAAACGTCATCTCCCTTGAGCCGTTCAATCAATAGCGACCTACCCGGCACAGAATACTCGACCTCGCGCAGGCGAATCCACTCGATGCCAGCGAGATCGCGACAACGTAAGGCCGCCGAGCCGAGTTCCTTCAGAGGGTCCAGCGTGTACTTTTGCGTGTAGGTGAATTTGTCGGAATCGCCGAAAAGATGCAGGCCGAACAATTGCCGGTACGCCAGCAGTTCGCCAAGCGTACTCGTATTGATCCGCAGTTCGTTGCGGCTCGGATCATAAATCACCACATCTGTTTTCTCGGGCCTGAAAAATGTGCATGTGGACTCTACACCTTTTCTGCTGGGCTCGCGCCGGCAAAGCTGCCCGTGCTGCACCAGGAACCGAACCTCGCCAGGCCCGTCCTTCCGGATGATCTTGCAACCAACCCCGCGCTTCCTCGATCCGAACCAGTCATCCAGCGCCTGTTCGAGGTCCAAAAAGTCGCGTGGAATTCCCTCGGTCGGCAGACCATCTTCCGGGCGTCGTGCCCGCAAGCTTTCGAATTTCCTGCGGCGCTGCAAGGAATTGCTCCGTTCCAGCCGTTCCAACGTCTGCGGAACCTCGAGCCAAATCCTGACAGCGAGATCGGCCGCCGTCAGTTCCAGATCCGAGGTATCGATGAAGTTGCGCTGAGCAATATCTAGGAGTTCATCAAAATTTTCATCGTTTCCGACAGTGCCAATGACATGTAGTGCTTCCACGAAACGTGTGTGGAACGCGCTCCAGTCGGCCGTTCGTACAATGTTCACCCCGACCGCCGACTATCAGCCGATTCAGAACAATGCCATCGACATCTACATCGTCGGTTCTTCTTGTGGCGGTACGGGAGCCGGGATGTTCTTCGATAATGCCGCTATGGCCAAACAAGCCGTCATTAACTCTGGACGAGATCCCTTGACGAATGCCTGCGTATTCCTGCCATCATGTTTTCAAGGGACCGTAATTAACGAGACGGGGCTTCATGCAAACGCTCATCTATTTCTGCGCTCACTAGAATATCTCCAACGGGAGGAGTGGCCGACCACACCGTACGGGATGACAGCAAACGACACGTTCCAAGTCGGCCCAATCGCCAGACCACTGCTCAAGCGGGTTCACCTAGTCTCCGCAGTGGATGTTCAGGGGGTTGTCAGCGCGGAACTCCAGGGTATCTATGAGAAAGTGGCCCTCCTGATCGATCTCGAGGTCACGAGCGCCGCTGCGCGGGCCTTCCAGAGCGCGCTCATCAATATTCCGCCAAACTGGACAAGTACTCCCGAAGGGAAACTTACGGGCTATTCGAGCTTTGGCGCTGCGCAACTCGCAGCGGGGTCGGATTACACAAAACTGAATCTTTTGCCCCAAGTCGGTGACCGATTTCTTCGCGCTCTCCTAAATCCCACAACAGGGGAACCAGATCACGGCGTCCTCGGACGGAACGAAACGTTCACGAAACTTGAAAACTTGTTCGCCAACGAGAATAGCACTCTGGAGGAGGCTCCCGGATACGAGTTTGAACGTCGGAAGTTGGAAACAGCTTCCTCAAAGCAGGAGGTGCAAAATATCGTCGCCAGAGTAGACACACTGATCACCTCGGTCGCGATTGATTGGGTGTCGCGGCTCAGCGGTCTCGAGAGTGAGATCGACGCCGCTTGGACTGCCGCATTCAGCAACGGCGCTGGCGGTCACTCACTGGCGGAGGGTATTTTAATGAGGGTCGAGAAGCGAGTATCTGGTGTTATCGAACAGGCCAAGGACTTGCGTGCGGCCGAACGCGAGAAGGCAGATCGGATTACCCAGAAGGTTGATGGGTGGCTCGTGGGAGCGAAGCAAATCAAAGCCGTTGTGGCAAAAGATGTCTTGCCGTACCTTCGCGAGCAGACGATCCTCGGGATTCGCCAGAAGATCGCTAATTCAGCTATGACGCACCTCGAGTCTTTGCACACTGCAGTTCGAGGAAAACTTCGGGCATTACGAGCGTTTGCGGAAAGTGCTGACTTAGTTGCCCTCGATTTACGTGCTGCAAGTAAGGAAAAGCTTGAGGCTATGGCCGCTACCCTTGGAGCACAGAGTCTAGCTGGAGGGTCAAGCGGCGTTGCTGTATCTGCGCGGCAGCGCGAGGATGAAATGGTAGAAGCTGCGTTACTGCAGGCGCGGGAGGACGGCACGCTAGCACGACTGGCGAAGCACATTAACGCGGGGGATGGTGGCCGTTCGGATATCGCCAGTGCCATTTGGAACATTGTCGACCGTTCGGTGAGTCACCAGCTAGCACAGAACGCCATCGTTCCCGATGACTGGATCGCCAAAGCTACCGAGACGATTGCGACTTGTCAGCCGATGGTGAATCTGCAGGATTCTGCCGCCTTTCCTAGAGAGGCCGTTGCCCGCGTATTCCGTAGTAAGGACGTTCTTGATCTCCTCAATACGCGCCACCCGGAGTTGAAGACCGTCTGCACCGATTCCGCCGAACCAGGTCAACTCGATGCTATGACGGCAGTGTTAAATTTTCCTCTATTCCAGCTTCACGAACTCCATGATATCGATAATGGTTACAAACAGTTTAAGAGGGTCGCAAATGAGCGGCCAGAAAATCGTTGCGCTCTTCGTAACAAACAGCTATGGCAGCAGATCAGGGATATCGAACTACAGCCGCTTGGTCCAGAACAAAGGGCACTCGCGCGCGTTTTGTCGGAGATCACCGGCCGTGTCAGGAAAACTGCACAGGATTACATCATCGAGGGCGAGCCTCTCGGCACAGATCCCGAATCCACTTGGTATAACAAGCGTCGCGATCTCGATTCGCACCTCGTGAGCCGGAGTATTTCCGACAAGGTGTTGGGCGAGTGGCGAAAAAAGGAGTCACAGGAAGCCAGGCAGATCTTGCAGAAAGCTCTAGAAAAGTCGAGCGGCGCGCTGGAGGAAGCAAAGACGCGGGCCGCCAATGAATCCGCCGACGAGGATTGGGATTATTACGTCGACATGCTTTCCAGCGAGCTGGATGCAATCAGGACGACTATGGGGCGGCTCTGAGATGCCATATCTGAAGTTGCCGTCGTACGAAGGCCTGTACGGTAGGGCCTTTCTGCCCCCCGTCGTGATTGTGTCGGTTGGGAGGTGGGGCTCCAAAGCGGCATCCTCTTTCTTTCATTATCTCGCCAACACCTTCTCAGGCCGTGACATTTCCTCCTGTTTCGCGAGGATTGCAGTCGTGCGGAGCGGCATAACCGGCTACGAGTTGAACTGGGCGGCAGACGTTGTTGAGTGGCCCGAAGTCAGCGGGCGGAAGCTGCCTTTGCAGTTCGATACCGATATCCAAGAGTTCTGGGCGCCGCCTCGCAGCAGCTTTGAATCTGTCGTGGACCAGTTGTACAGCGACCTCGGGCGTGTTGTCACCCATCGCTATGCTTGGCTAGACGCCCAAGACGGCTGGCGCCAGCAGACTCAGGAGATTGGCTTGAGAGTTCCAGCCGTCGCGCAAAACCCGCAGCATTGGATCGTCATCCTTGCGAGTATCTACGAACCGGATGTCGGAAGCGTACTGGTTCGATTTGTGAAGGAACTCCAGCAAAGGCCACCGATCGAGAATACTGACTGCCGTTACCTTTTTCTAATCGATGCTGGGCTACCGGATGAACCGGAAGACCCGGCCACGCCATGGATTGATTTGCCGGGCTGGCTCGCAGCGGAAGCACTAATCGGCATGGAACAATTTAGGCCTCGTTACCCTGCGATTGCGTATCTCCTTTCTGGAAGGAATCGCGCCGGAAGGACAGAACCAGAAGGTAGCCGGATCGCTATGACTAGCGGCCTATTACGCGCTTTCTTTTGTTCTGAACTGCTGGACAGTCGAGCAGCCCCCGACGGATTGCCACAATCCAACTATTGGAACGAGGTAGCCATCCCACAGTTGCCTGGCGGCGTTGGTATGGAACGAGTCGCACACTTTATTGAGTTTGCATTAGATGCGGATAATCTGCCTGTAGTTGCAGCACGTGAAGCGATGTCACGCTGGCGAAGCCGCATAGGCAATTCCGGACGAGAGCTCAGATTCGATGCCATGAAGCAGGATGTCCTCAACGCGCTGTCTGGATCGGAATCGGTGGAACAGATCAGTTGTCGATGGCTTGAGGCTTGGACAACCGACGGAGTGCTCCAATCTGCACTCGGACAATTTGGCACGCTTCTGTCTTGGATGGCTGACGAGCAGAACCTGGATGACGCCGAGTATGAACGCTTAATGGCTCTCGCGAATGCTCAGCCACTATTACCTGATGCCGTTGGCGACCGTTGGTGGAAGCGGCTCAGGCGGCTGCTCCGCAAACAGCCTCAGCCGTTGCAAGATTATGCAGAAGACGCAAAATTGGTAAAGAAGCGCATGCTGAACCGTGAGGGCCTATGTCGTTGGCTGAGGTTCGGTGCGGATTTCTTCGACACGGTCTATCGTGAGGACGGCCCATTTCAAGACACGAGGTACGACATGCACTATTCCTGCGAACAGTGGGACCAGCGAACAATTGTCCTCAAGCTGCAACGGCTTCCACTGGAAGCCGATTGCCCTCCCGCAATCCAGAAGATCGTCTCTGAAGCCAGCAACGAACTACCTAGGTTAATGGTGCAATGCGCACGTCAGTGTAGCTCGAGCGAAGCATTCATTGACCAACTCCAAGCCGCGCTCTCCCGCCGATTTAAGGAGCTGTTCAATGCCGCAAACGCTACGGTTCGCTGGAATACTTACGGATTTGGCCAGTGGCTCGCGAGTGACCCACAATTAGCGCCTCGGCTCGCGGACCTCTTATGCGAGAGGTTCATTGTCCCTTGGAATCCGATCGCCGGTCATGAATGGCAAGGCCATTTGGCGGTGTTATCATTCGAACGCCCGGCGAATCATGACGCATATGACCCGCTGCGAATCGCCTGGAGAGCTTTGGCAGGCGAACTCCGACGCCGCGACTCAGCATCGCAGCCACTTATTGGATCAGCACAGCCCGTGGTCGCAGACCTCAACCCTGATGCTGACATCCTATGGATTCGCTGGCCTCAGATCCTTTCGTTAGGCTTTTTGTGGTTCGAATCGAGTCCGCCCGGACAACGATTTGCTGAGGCTGTTGATCACGGCCCTCCCCGGAGTAGAGCACGTGAGTGGCTCGCCGCGCATCCCGAAGACGCACCTTTGCTGGAGTTTTTATTACCCTATTCGGATAATGGCATGGAAAGCACGTCAGAAGGCAGCGAATGACTAAAGGGACTTAATAATGTTCATCCAAAACTGGCTGCCACAAACCGGAGTTGGACGAATCGGCTGGCTATTCGAGTGGTCCTGTCTCGTAGCGGGATTGTACATTTTCCTTTCGTTTCTCTATCGCGATTGGCGGGAGCGCGCAGGCGGCGTTCCGCTCCCGGCGGCCGAAGCGTTACGCAACAGGGGGCCTGAAACTCTCGCCGCCAACACGACCCGGCCAATCCTTTACACTGTCTTGCGCACGCTGCATTCCCGCGGCGGGTACATCCAGGAAGAGGAGATCACGGCGGCCCTTGAGGAACACATCCTGAGTCGGGGCGAATCCCTGCGGGACACAGCAGCGCTGGCGATTTTGACGGCTCTGTTCTTTACGTTCCTAACACTTTACAGCGAATTGCGCGGCCCAGCCGCTGCTGCGGAGATGGACAGTCGGCTTCGCGGAGTGTTCGATCTCGTCGGGGTGAACTGGCCGGGTATTCTTGCGGCGCTGATCTGCACGCTCTGTGCTGCTTACGTTCGGCATCGCAATACTTCTCTGCTTCATTACTATCGAAATTGGCTGGATGTCGACATTTTTCCTAAGATGAGTGCGGCGCGGACCACGGTAGATCAACTTGGAAAGCTCACGCAAGGACTAAACGAGGCAGTGGTGAACCTGACGGGGGGCCTTCAGCCTCTAGGTCAACTGCCAGCGGTGCTTGCCAGATTTCAAAACGAAATTATCGGCAATCTCCTACCCACATTAGTAGACGGAATGCAGCGGGTCCCTGTTTCCCTGTCCGACACGACGATCCAGCAACTTCGGAAGCTCTCCGGCGATTCAAACAGGCTGATCGCACAAGTTACTCGCGACTACGGAAAACTCGTTTTACTTTCCGAGCAGTCGGAACGAAGACAAACGGAAATCGCGGCCGGTATTACCAAAGCCGCCAGCGCCCTACAAGAACTCAAAAGTCCAGTTGACGGCATCGTCGAGGCAATCGCCGAATACGGCAGAGCCATGCTATCTACATCGGCTGAGCTGGGGAATTTTGCACAAGATCTGAAGGCAGTGGGCGATCAGTTGCCAGCGCTTACGAAAGCAGTCGAGCAGGCTGGCGCTCATGCCAACGCGCTTACTCGGCCACTTGATGACGTGACAGGGGCACTGAATATCTTCCGTGGTGACCTCGCAAACGTGGCTGTGAATATCGCTGGATTCAACGCCGGCCTTAAGGAGATCGCTGTACAAACTAAATCCTTGGGTGATACCGTGTCTCGCATAATTTCCGAGCTAACCTCGTTCTCTGCAGCTTTGGGAGAGACGGTGTCTCGCATATTCACCGAGCTAAGTTCGTTCTCTGTGCGGTTGGAGAACAGCACTGAAACCATTGGTAAGAGGTTGGCTTCGGCTGAAACACTTGTCACTTCAAGCATGGCTGACTTGAAAGCAATCTCTAATTCCGGCATGGAAGAATCGGGGCACCTCCGCGATGCCCTCAAGGCTGCAGACCAGGCCATTTCGGTCGCCCAGCAATCGCTCATCGCCTCGGCAAAGGAGTTGTTCGACAAGGCGGCGGAAGCGCGTGAGGATGAAAAGAAAGCCCTGATTGAAGCCGGCGCCGCGCTTCGCGAATCCACCACTTCTCTCGAAAACAAGATCAGCGAAGCTGCGAGAACTTTGACAGATACACTTAGCCAAACCGGCGACCTCTGGAAGAAATGCCGCGAGCTCGAATCGAAGGTTAACGTGATCGCCGGTGAAGTTGTCAATTTGGATCGCGACACTCGTGGGCGCGGGTTGGTGCGCCGTGTATTCCACGGTGGAGATTCACAATGAGCTATGGTGGACGGCTGCGTTCTCGGCAGGATATCTACTGGCCTGCATTTGTTGACATCTTTGTGGTGCTACTTGCGGTGGCACTCCTTATTCCCCGCAGCAAGCCCCCTGACGGCCCGCCGATATGCAGCCCGCCAAACAAGTGTATCCCGCCCGAACCGCCGGCGGACGCGCCACCGATGACGCCTGCCCAGTATCTTCAGATGCGTCAATCATGCCGGCTGAAAAAAGCATTGGACGAGCTAGGCCCGATACTCCCGACGGCCACAGCTTTTGGCGCATCCATGCGGGTGAGGTTACCGATACCACCTCCGGATAGAGAGGACGAGCTTTCCAAACAGACTGAGGCAATAGCCAACAATCTTTTGACTGCTGTCTTCAGTTCGGGCAAGCGCTCAGCATGGCTTAACGAGCCTATATCCCTAGAAATCACTGGCATGACGGTTCAGTTTGTAAGCGGGCCAGATCGCCAGAACGCTACGAAGGCTAATGCCGATCAGCTCTACGAATACATCAAGAGCTCGCTTGGAAGTATCGGAGAAGAAGTAGACCTGACGTGGTCTGGGAGTCTAGTTCCATCTGAGCAACGAGCCGAGGTATTCATCAGTCTTTCAACGCGGCTGACCAAAAGCGCCACAGATCAAGCCCTAAGAGACCGGGAGCAACTAATTGACCCATGCCCACCTTCTCCCAAATCGTAGATCGTGCAGTGTTCCTTCAGTGTGGAATCAGCGTTGAGCCACTGCGTAGTTGGTGGCGTAATCCAATCAACGACGAGCATACCGTTGAAAGCTTGGTGAAAGATTCGTTCGCGGATTTTCTGGTCGGAGACGGTATCTGGCAATGCATTATAGCCCTCGACCACCTGGACTGGAGTCGGCGTAGGGCTGAGGAATGGCTTAGCGCTGCTGTCGCTGACGTCCAGCAAACCCACGATGTGAAATCCGATGACAGTCCATTGTGGCTGTCGTGGTTTGGCGAGACGGCTGAGGCAATTGAACTCGTGCGCCGCTGCGCAACGGAGCAGCTCAACTGCTGCTCTCATGACGAGATTTTGCTTCCCGGGGTAGAGTTCATCCGGAATGGTCTCCCATCCCTCGCAGTCTCGTATTGGAAGCGAGCCCGGAGAGCCGCGCGTCATCAAACGAGACGTGAACGCATCCTGAATGAGCGCACGGCATTCGCGATCAACGAAGCGAACGAGTTCGCCAATATGCTGTCTGTGCGCCCGCCCGTTCTGGACGGCGCAGATGCAGATATGCATCTGGCAGCCATCATCAGCTGGTACGACGAGCTACAAGATTCCGCAATCCTTCAACACTTCTGGATGGACCATCGGGAATATCTTGTTCGGTTGAGAGAAATCGACCCAAGCGCCGAGGTCTCAGCGTTAATTCGAACAGCCGAAAGACGGAGCCCCTTAACTTTCGCGACGCTCAAGAAACTACTCATAATGAATCGCAATCATATTGAGAGACTGCTCCAGGAATTGCATTCACTTTAACCGGGACTTTTCTTTTCTCCAACCGGAATTGGGCCCTGAAGCGGAAGCTACTTCCATCAGTATTCCATCTCATCCTGGTGCGGTTACACCATAGGGGCGAGCGATCAAGTTTCGCTTCCATTCGTAATATCTTTGGAATTCTGCCTGGAAAGGATGCGCGACATTGCGAGCCAGTGTTGACCAGCTTATACTTACCGCGGGAACATCGGAGGCTTTACTCAATCCGGCAGGCACCTGGGAATCATCAAGCAGCACGTACAATACGATTGCTAATGTCGCACCGAATGCCGTTTTGCCAATTCGCCGCAGAAATCCACGCCGCAACTCGAGCTGCGTTGCCGTCCCAGACGCTCCTTGCCAGAATCCCTCAGCCGACCTCCATTTCGATTCACCTACAATGACGCATCGGTCTCCCACTATCAGAAAGTCGAGTTCCGGCCCGTTCTGATTCAGAGAATCAGGATGCGGAACGCGACGCCAAATTGCGAGCGAACAGGTTGAGTTTTCTGCATCGATCCCGATATTTTGCAACAACGAGTTTGCAAATTTTACTTGCTCGTGCACTGGAGCATATGACACAGTTCCGAAATAACTCCACTGGATTGCGTCTTCGCTATGCGCTGACTGTAGATCAGAGTAGTATCCTAATCGTTCAACTAAAAGGTGCTGATCCTCTGCCGAAAAATAACGCACTTTGTCACTAAGACAGAGCTTCTGTACTAACTCGGGGGCGGGCCATTGCGGCACTCCTCCCCTCATCAGATTGTCAGCAAAATCTAGGAAAGCCCATACCCCCGCCCTTGTTCTAACAGCAGGGATGTCACGTCCGTTCCAATCTCGTATCTGCTGCAGTGCCATCGTAGACCTCGGGAAGGGCCGATCAATTTTCGCCCGCGAACCAGTGTTTTGCAACATCGGAATTGGAGAGGGTACCGGAAGGTGATTGCGAGCAGTTCAGGGAAAAAACTTCCACGGCCTACGGGGTGCAACTCCAACCAGTGAGCCTACTAATCATAATCTATGACGGTTAGGAGCCCACTCCCGGCGCAGAGAAGTGCAGGGTAGAATCTCTTGATGCGGCGAGCATAGATCTGTAATCTTGCAGCCGCCCGAATCTCGCTCGCCCCCTCAGCTACCACTCTCCCGCTAAAAAACGTCCACATTGTGCGTATGCAGTGGATCTCCAGCCTCACTGGTCGGATAGATTCCCTTATTCGCCTTGTTGTTCGTCAGGTAATCAATCTGACCCTGCTGGTCGTAGTGCTTTGCATATAAGTCGCCGATGGATGTGGAATGGCTGTTGACGGCATCCCATAGATCCTGAATCTGCTGGTCCACATCGGGAATCGTAGATTCGCCACCAACCGTCAGGTTGCCCAGCACAGTCAGGTTGTTCGTGATTTGAAGGGAGGCAGAGAGTTGCAAGAGAGCAGCCGCGAGACGTTCCCAGACCACATCGGGAGGCCCACTGCCACCGCCCCACAGAAAAGTTCCGTCGGGCGTCAGGATCAACCAGGGCTGGCTGTCGCCCGCCCGCCCAAAAATAATTGCCTCCCCAAACGTGGGGCTGCCATCGATGATTTGTAACAAGGTTCCATACAGCGCCCGGCGAATGCCGCTGTCGTCTTTCTGCATGACTTCGAGTATCCCGTACCTGGTGCCGCTGGTTACAAAGCCGATCTCGCCGATGGTATCGGCGAAGATGTAAAGACTCCCGCTGTTCCCGGTGCCGTATTCCACCAGCCGCCAGATGGGGTGGTAGCCGGTAACGTCCGTGAAGCTGCGCGCGTTGGAGAGCTCCAGGTGGAAAGAGCAGTCTTCGCAATTCGCGATGTACAGGCCTGTGCCGCCTGTGGACCGAGCGGCCCAGCGAATCCGGATATTCTTGTTCTTGGTACTTGGGTTCGTGTTCGCTCCGACCCTCACTCCATACGCGAGCTCGGCGGGCCAGAAGGCATCGAAGTTGGTGAAGCCGCGCGCCGACTGGATCACGATATCGTGGCTGTCGTCGATCTCGATCCCGACGCCGGGATTGCTGAGCGTATCGCAGGCAAAATTCTTGATCATAATCCCGCCGCTCACACCCCAGATGCGCAGGCCTTTGGTCGCGCCAATGGAAGCGATTTCGTCAACCAAAAAATCGCCCCCGTTTTCCACGTCAAAGGTATAGTCCTTTCGATCTAGCATCAAAGAGCCAGGCGAGCTCTTTGTCTTTTCGAGGGAAGTTGCCGATGAGGGACTAACAGGAGAACAGCGGCGCCGTAGCGACTTGAGTATGCGACAATTATTCAAAAGTGGCGTTGGAGGGAGGGCACAATGGAGCCGGAGACGCGAATTGCCATGACGGACGAGGAAATCCGAAACCAGGTCGAACTACGCGCCTACGAACTTTACCGGGACCGCGGCGGCCAGCACGGGCGTGACATCGATGATTGGCTGCAAGCCGAAACCGAGGTGGTTGCAGAGGCGGAACAGCAGAAAAGGTTCTCCGCCAGAAAGCAATCATCCCCAACGTCGCCAGCGGAAGCGCCCAAAAAGCGCCCGAAGACCGCAAAGAAAAACTGACGCTGCTGGATAGACGCCGCGCCGCGCTTCCGATAGCACTTCAGCAGGATAGGCCAAGCGCTCAGACCGCTTCGCCTTGTGTCACTCCTCGCTCGCTAAAAATTCGCCTGCTATGGTGAGGTTTGCCGAACACGGTCAGGGCGAGGATAACGAGTAGGTCCTTTTTGAGTTCTCATGTAGGGGGTTATTTCGCCGGGGAATTATAATTGCTGCGTGTGATTGTGCCCCCCGGCTGCAGCCGTCTGTCCGGTGAACTCACCGGAACCATTGTTCGGTCAGGTGAAGCTGTGGTAGTGGTCAGGAACGGAACTGGTTTGCTGACTGGCAGTGGCACACCCCAGATTCACCCTCGCGTTGTAAGCGTCGCTGGCATTTGTGCCGCCCGATGGCACATTGACGGGAGTGTCGCAGGTGATGGTGCCGTAGGCGTGGAGGTTCGCCGCGATATTCACCGAACCGAGAATCTGGAGCAGCCCCGCCGCTATCCTCTCCAGCTCGATGTCGCTGGCCATGATGATCTTGCCGCCTAGGTCTAGGTTCCCAAAGACCTTCAATAATTCATCTACTTCCAGGCCC
>JACQGE010000171.1 GCA_016199675.1 Acidobacteriota bacterium
AGTTTCCCCTACACACGCTTTCCAAGCGTGCTCCTTAAGCCACTCGGACACCTCTCCGATATTTTAAAATCAATAGATTGACACGACAGGCAGGAACCAGCATCGGCGTTTGTGACGTGTTTTGTGACGTAGCCACCTGAAAACCTCAATTACACGGGCCGTTTGGTCTGCCTGCTCTCGGGCTCGGCTTGCCCGGCCATCTTATGCCGCCAAGTATCCAAATCCTCCAGAGCTTTCCGCTTTGCATCTAGCCGGACGCGGCTGTAGTGTTCCAGCATCGGGCGCGATAGATGGCCGCTGATAGACTCCATAACGTGATCCGGCACGCCCATTTCGGCAAGCTCAGTAATAACTGTATGACGCAGATCGTGGAAACGCAAGCCAGACAGATCGGCAGCTTTTCTGAGACTCCGCCAGGCATTGTCCCAACTTTTCGCAGGCCGTGTCGGGTCTGGGTGATGCCACCGACAGGCGGGCCAGATGTAATGCTCAGGCTTATCATGTCCGAGCTTCTGAGCACGCGCTACCATCCTGCCGAACGCTGCCCGCGCTGACTGATTCAAAGGAATCACGCTTTGGCGGCGCTTGGTATTGCCGCAGAGGATCGTGAACTGGTCTTTGACGAGTCTCCAGCAGCGGCTGGTGAAGACGGGCGGGAGGCTGGTGTCTGCAAGCAGTGTTGCAAACCTCTCACAATGTTGCCGGGATCCTGCGAGGATGGCGGCATTCAAATCGCAAGCTGGCCGAAACGCTCTTCGTGCTGCTTGATGAGATTACTCAAGAGAAGGGACAGCCGTTTGGCGGCGTGAGGACTGAGTATAATGCGATCCGTCAACTGAACGGTTACTTCCTTCTGACCAGCATGCCAGGCTTGGTTGACTCCAAACATCAAAACGACTTCCTCACGCGTGCTCATCGCATTGCACACGTTGGCGTAGGAACTTTTCATGTTTACGTCGTCCCATTTCACCTGCATCTGGGGCGTTTGCTCGCCGGCCGTCTTTGCGACTGTTTCCTTTGAATCGTTGTTCGGCATATCTTTTTTAATTGCTCCTATAATTTTGTTTCACGCTTAGAACTCGACCAGTTCAAACTCCGGGAACCCCGGTCCATCCTGCAAGCTCTGCCACGTTGCGGCAGAAGCTTCGGAGTCCCAGTCAATGAGGCTTCCTTCGTTAACATTATTACTTGAGAACGACACGCTCCCGGCAGACTGCCGCTCGGTCATTACACGTGCAATCTCTCGCGTTACCACGGCCGGCAAATCTAGCCCACCAAACAGAGAGGACGGCATGTCCGCTATCGTCCGACCGACGGTCCTGTTCGAGTAGGCGGGATCGTCCCCTTGAATCAAGACATTGTCGAACGCGGTGGAACCGTTCCGGCTCAACAGCCCAATCGCGCCGTCGTTGATCACGCTGTAATAAGACTTCGTGATAATTTCGGCTCCATCCACGCTCACAGTGAGCTTGCTGCCACTGAGCGAAATTGCCAGCGCTGTATTTGTCCCCCCGCGCGTCATCTTGGTTGTCGCAGTGGCATCGATCACGCTTCCCGATGCGTCATTGTGGCCCACCACGACCTGGTTCGAGCCGGCGACGATGCCGACGAACTTGTAGTTCGTCGGATCAACAAAATCGAACACGAACCCGCTTAAAACGCCTGCTGTGCCGGGATTGATGCTGGCCTGCAGATTGAGCTGTGAGTTAGCGATCACGTCAATCAGCCTCGTACTGATAGCACTGCCTCCGGCGCCGCCGCTCGTACCTACATACACGCCATTGGCCATCTGCCAAACGCCAGACTGTGCTGTAAACGGATTCACACTACCGTTGCTAAAATCCGCGCTAATCGTGAAGGTAAAAGGCGCCGGCGGTTTTTGGATCTGCCAGTCATCGAACTTGGTGTTTGAGTTTCTGGCAGCCAAGCCAAGCATTCCGTCGCCGGTGAAGTCGGCGAACGTGAACGATATTTTGGCATCGCCCGCCTCAAGCTTAACCGTTGGCCCGTTCAGGATCAGCTTAAGGTCAATATCCTTGTTCTCCTGCAGTTTCGCCGCTGCCTTCGCATCGACGACCCATCCCTGCGCGGTGCGGTGGCCGATTTCCACTTCGCCCGCCGCAATATTGATGCCAGCAAACTTGAAGTCGGTTGGGCTCTGATAATCGAAGATCACGTACCCGTTGGCCGGCAAGCTGTTCGCTTCCTGACCTCGACCTGTCTTCTCGACATTTGCAGTTACTTTAATCTCGAAGTCATTCGGCAGCAGTTGGTCTGTTTGATAAAGGCTGATCGAATCTGCTGTAGTGCTGGGCGCAGCCACATATGTCCCACTACTTATGGACCATGCTCCGGTAGAAGCTGCGAAATTCGTCAGCGCTGCCTCAAACGTCTCCTTTCCGAGAATGTCGCGCTTCTGGCTGGAGAGATTCCCCGGCTGCGGATCGGCGGGGGCCCCAGACTGGTTTTGCCATGCCGGGTCTTGTTGCAGAATGAGGCCGAGTTCACCGGCGGGCTCGCCATTCCGACTCACGTCGGCACCTAGTGTCCGGTCGGCGCCATCGCCTTCCGACAGCGCGTATAGGAAGTCCGGTAGCCGTGGCTGTACGAGGCGAGTAATCGTGAATAGCCCGAAAGGCGAGAACGGCACGACGTAACTGTTGAACTCACCGATCCAGTCCACCAGACGGTCGCCGCCGGTGTTGCCGATTATCACATCGCGACCCGCTCCGCCGAACGTGATGTCCTGATAGCTCGGATTACTGTCGGGGGCCGTATTGGCGCCGCCATCGGTTTCCAGATCATCATCACCATTCAACAGATCGCTGCCCCATCCGCCGTAGAGATGATCGTTGCCTGTTCCGCCGACTAACCAGTCGTTGCCCAAATCGCCAAAGATCATGTCGTTGCCGTCAGTATTGACGGGAGCAAATCCCCCCAGAACGACGGCCGGTCCTTCGTCGGAGCCGAAGTTCAAGAAGAACGGACTGATTTTAGCCAACGGCGCGAACTCGTCGTAGTCCCGAAACTCTTCGATGCTCGCCATGTAACCCAGCACATCGCCCGGATTGGCGGGCTGAGCGTAGAACTCGGAGAGCGCCTCCGCTCCCGACACGGCATCGTCGCCAGCACCGCTATGCAGGAAGTCGTTTCCTAGACCGCCATAGATGACGTCGTCCGAACCGTGGGGTTTGCCATTCAGTCCGCCGCCGAATTCGTCCGTCGTGGCATTCCAAGCCGGATCGACGCTGAAAGGAGTCATTTCAACCGTCTTGTTGAGCTGGCCGGTTGGGAAAATTGTCGCCTGGAAAGTATTGCCGGGCGTATTGATCGCCTCTTCGGCGTTTGCTGCGTCGAGCCGGTTCAGCGGCTCGGTGGCGCCATTGCGGCTGGTGTAAATCCGGCCGTCATCACCCAACACTCCGTCGTTTCCCGTACCGGCGGAAATCCAGTCGTTGCCGTAGCCGCCGATTACGTCGTCGTCCTGCCCTTCTCCGAAGAGGACATCATTACCCTTCATGCCATAGATGAAATCGTCGCCCGACTCGCCGTGAATCTCGTCGGCCGCCCCGATGTCCGTCGCAGCGGCTCCGGGATTGAAGTCCGGCCCGCCTGGCGTGTAGTCCAGCAGTTCACCCGCCCGCGGAATGATCCTGAGCACACCGTAATTGTCATAGTTGAACGTCAGGTACGCGCCAAGATTCGTTCCGTTGATGCCTACGAGGCGGTAGATATTGCCGTTGTCTCCCAGGATCATGTCGGCATCCTGGGCATGCCCGATCGTGCTCGCGTCCCCAGCATCATTCCTTGAAATGTCGGTGCCTGCCCCGCCGAAGATCAGATCGCTGCCGTCGGGACGCAAACCGGCATTAGTCAGGCTGAATAGAGAGGAATTTCCACCAATGATGTCATCCTGCCCGAGGTTGCCGAAAATAGCATCGTCGCCGTCTGTCGGCGCTTCGAACGAAGGCACGACGGTCAAAAGTCCATTCGTCGCCACCATTAGGGTTGGCGAAAATTCCAACAAACCCGCGGGGCCTCGGAACGCACCGACGGGTACACCGCCGAGCACCTTGCCGTCGATGGATCCATCGCCCTGGATGGTGTCGTTCCCAAGCTGGCCAAAGATTTCATCATTGCCGCCGCCACCGGCAATGTAGTCATCGCCGAATTGCGCCGGATTGAGAGACTGGTCAAGAGTAATCGTCCAGTCCGACCACGCGGGATTGCCTCCCGGCGGGAGCAAGCCGGCCACGCCCACCAGCGGGTTACCTTCGGCATCGTAGATGGCTGTGCCCGTGAGCGAGCGGAATCGCGGATTGATAGCGTTTCCGGACCCCGCGCTCAACACCAGCAGAACGTTGTCGCCAAACACAAGGTCCTGACCGAGTCCGCCGTCCAGGTTGTCAGAGTTGGTTCCACCAATGAGGACATCGTCCTGATCGTCGCCCCAAATCGTGTCGATGCCGCCACTTAGGCGAGTGATCGTTTCGACGTGGCGAACCGTAACGCCGTCAGCCCCAAGCAGGACGCGGGCAGCATCGCCAACGATAATATCCGTACCCGTGTTGCCATGGATGGTGTCATTCCCGAGGCCGCCTACGATCAGGTCCGCATCCTCGTCGCCGGTAATGGAGTCATCGCCGACGCCGCCCATATCGTCAATCCTGGAGATTCGGCCGCCGATCAAAATCACCTCTCCCTGGTCGCCAAGGATGACATCGGCGCCGGTATTGCCATGCACTGTATCATTGCCTGTTCCGCCCAAGATCACGTCGCGCTCGGAGCCACCGAAGACGGTATCGCCGCCTCCCACGTTCGGATCCGAAGTTTGAACGAGGTCCAAGGTGGCCAGAGTGCCGTCAACACCGTACTCGAACACGCCGTTATCGCCTAAAACCCAATCCTCGCCGCCATCGCCGAAGATCGTATCGCCTGCCGCGCCGCCGAGGATCACGTCTGCTCCAGCATGCCCGTGAATGGTATCGGCGCCGCCCGTTGCGTCGGAGTTGTCCGTTGTCTGGATGGTTTGGAGAATGCCTCCCAAGAAAACGACTCTGCCATTGTCGCCGAGGATCACCTCACCCAGATCGGAAGCGCCACTGGATGCCGTAGCATTATCTCCGTACAGCGTATCGCCGCTGGCTCCGCCGAGGATAATATCCGCCCCAGCGTCTCCGGAGATAGTGTCTCCTCCACCAACGTTCACCCCTGTTGTCTGGATGAGAGTGATCCGTGCCGCGCCGTCATTCCCGGAAACGGGCTCGAAGTCGAACCGGGCGTTATCGCCCGCAATCCAATCGTTGTCCGCACCGCCAAACACTTGATCATCGCTCGCCCCGCCGATGAGGATGTCCTTGCCGGCTCCACCATATAGCTTATCCTTGCCGCCGAGTTCGTTGTTGACGGACCAAACGATCTGCGGCCCGCGAATAACACCGTCAGTTTGATCTTCGGGATATGAGGCGATGCGATAGAAGAAATTGAGCTGGGGCGTCGCGCCGTTCGTTACCGGCAACGTATCCCACGGATGATCCAGTATCAGTTTGGTAGCGGTATTTGCAATGACGCGCCGGAACTGCACATGGCCATCGGGAGCGATCACCTGCAGCATCAAACCCACCAGTCCGCCGTAGTTGGTTTCGAAATTCCCGAGCGGATCGGTAAGGGTCGCGCGGATCACACCGTCGATGGTTTCATCCGCGGCGCTGAACAGGATGCGGTAGAAGAACGTGCTATCCGGAGTTGTCTCCCAAGGCGCAGCGACCGTGATTTCAGTGGCTGTGTTGCTCGTGATCGTCGCCAGTTGCGCCGTTCCAGCCGAGCTCACCACCTGAACCGTGAACCCCTGCAAGCTGCCGGGTTGGAAGTTGGCGGCGGAATCAGTGAGCGTGGTAGCAGTTGCCGCTATGATCCTGGATGCTACCGGTGCATTCACCGGGCTCTGCGGAACGGAGTGCCCAAGGCGAGTGATAATCTCGCCCGTACTGTCAATGTAATCCAAGCGTCCAATGTCTCCGAAGATTACGTCCTCTCCGCTGCCGCCGTTGATGGTGTCGTCGCCTTCGCCTCCGAAGACAACCAAACCCAGCGTGGAGCCTGATCCATCCACGGTATCATTGCCGCCCTGAGCATCCAGGACAAGAGCGCCATCTTCGCCGTCTTTTAGGTTCACAAGAGCGGAATCGTTACCGCCTCCCATATTCAACATCGTCAGGGTGTAATAATCGCCAGTGCGTTTCGTGGTGTGATCCTCGGCATTCGTGGTGTAATCCACGATCACATTGTCATTACCCGAGCCGAGGTTGACTGCCATCACCTCGATATCGCTGTAGGTGATGCCGCCCGGCTGCAGTGCGCCAGCGCCGAGGACGTTCGGGCCCATTCCGAACCCCGTAATTCGGCCGCGCCGGTCGCCGCCCTCGATCCTGAATTCACTCCGATCGTTGGGCAGCCCACCTCCGGCGGCCACAGCGGTCAGCGTCAGCACCTTGGTCCCGAGTTCGGCTCCGTCCACGATCGTGCTAATCAGCCAAGTGGCGCCGACTCCCGGACCGACCGTAACGGTGAGCGATCTTCCAACCAGTTGCGAAACGTCGGCCAGTCCAAGCAGCTTCCGCACGGCCTGCAGATCGTCACCGGCAACCGTCATCTTGTTGGTTGTTGCATCGAACGCGAGCACAGCGCCATCAGCAGAGGTCAAGCGCCCCACGTCGTTCGCTACGCTATCCTCGTCGTAGATGGTGGCAAGGTCCACCTCTTGCCGCTCATCGGCGAAAAAGTTGACGCTCAGCGCAGTGATCGCGTACTTGCTCGCCGCTGTCGGAGCCGTCATGCCGGCAGACGCGGGATCGATTACTGACGGATTCTGCAAAGTCAGCTTCTTGTGCGCCGGATCCCCTGCGATGTCCTGCACAGCGGTAATCAGCCAGAAGCGGTTGAAAAGCTCCTGTGGCCGAGAAGGATCGCGCACAACCCCGGTCCCAGGCCCTTCGGTTAGCTGAAGCGTCTTGCCGATGAAGTCGGCAAAGCTGTCGAATTCTTTCGTTGGATCGTCAATGAGCGTTTGCAGATCGGCCGTGTTCACCGTCATCAATTCCAAGGCGCCCGCGCCATTACCAGCGACGAAAGCCGCGACGCCGCCATCCGACGGCCGCCGGTTGATTTCTCCCGGCAGCATCAGGGGGACTGGCAAACTCAACGATCCGCCTCCGGCGCCAGTTGCGCCTTCGATCACTACTCCCCCGCGGATCTTGTTGACCGTGTGCGCTTCCGGCGCGAAGACCTGCGTTTCGCTTCCATCCTGCACGGCATCGTCAATTGCCCGCACGAAGATCGTTCTGGAACTGTTCCAATTCCCAACCGTGAACGTAACTTCAACGGAAGCAGAGAAGTTGATCCCATCCAGCGAGACCTCCATTTGCGGCTGGAATCTCGCAACACCATTCAGGGTAGTGCGCGTATTGACGGCATCGATCGTTACGGTGACATCGTCCGTCGGCTTCTTTGACAGCACGACACTGTAGGTATCCCCGAATCCGCCTTCGAGCACATCCGTCGAGCCGTCGGTCTGTGTAACGATGACAGCAGCAGCATCGTTGTCATAAATATCCACCACGCTATCCGTGACAGCAATGTTGTTGTAGCCGGGAACGAGATAGTAGTAGCTGACACGAACGGAACCGCTGACCGCGATCTGTTTGCCGCTCTTGAAGAACTCCAGCGTGTTGCCCACGATCATGTAGCGAAGCGTGGAGTCATTCTGGCCAGTGTAGGCGGTTAATGCGACTTCTCCGCCAGGCCCGTTCGAGCCATCGGCATCGTAGAGAACCTGCACTGGTTTCGCGGCATCGTTCAAAATCGGCCTGTCTGTGAGGAACAGGAAGGAAACTGGTTTTTCTGCGGGAATATCATCAGCCAATCCGTCGCTGCCAACATCTCTGGACAAGTCACCATCGAGTTTGTAAACGCTACGGAAAGCGGCAACGTCGGCGTCCCCGCTGGTTACCTGGTAGCTGATGTACTCGGTATGGAACCCCTCGCGTTCTTCGTCATCGCGCGCCGTGACGGTTATCGTCTGCGGCTTATTCCAGGCATTGGCGTCTCCGGCATTAGGGCTGAAGACAAGGGTCGTCGTGGACAGCACCAGTTGATTGTTCAGCATACTGAGCTGCACCGTCACGGGCGCCGTCGGCTGGCGGCCAAGCAGGACTTCGTAACTGTCGGTGAAGCCACCTTCCAGAACCGTGTTGTCCCTGCCCGTCGGACGCACGATCACCGCGGCGCGGTCGTCATCGTCCATCTGCACCTTCACCGTCAGCGGCTTCGCATTCTGGTACTGCGGATCGGTGCTGTTCGAGGTGGTGTGCCCAATGAAAGTGAATCGCGTGCCTTCACTCGCCGTATCCGATTTGGCCTTAAACTTGATCGTCTTTGCAACGTTCCAGTCCGCCGACGTAAAGGTGAGCACCGGCAGCACCTGCTTCCCGGTGGTTGGATTGTACGGCAATAGATTATTCAGGTTGGCGGGATCGTAAAATTCCAGATCCTGGAAACCTTTTGCCTCGTCCTCCGGCGGCAAACCCGCCGGCACGAGGTTGATGATCACCGACTTGCCCGGATCAGGCGCGCGGGAGAGCCGAACGGTGTAGGTATCGTACTCCCATCCCTCGCCTCCGCTGGTGGTTCCCTCCTTAACCTTAGAAACGCCGCCGCTCTCCGTAACGATGATGAAGTCTTCCTCGTTATCGGCAATGTTGGCGGAAACGCCATCCACGGCGATGCCATCGTAGTCGGTGTCCGAGCTTTCGACATCGTGCAGGATCACACCACTGTGTCCTTTGAAATCGTCGCTGACTACCGAAATCGGCGCACCTCCCGGACTACCCCCCACGAAGAAACTGTCGCTGCCGAGACCGCCTTCGATCTGTACGATGGAACCGAGCGCTGTCGAAAGGACGAAGAACCGATCGTCCCCCTCCGCGCCGTCCATGACCAGCTTTTCGATATTGACGTAATTCACGCTCAGGCCCGCGCCAAAGACGCCGTGATCGGTCACGACGAAATCATCGCTGAATTCCGTACCGATGATCCGAACGGTGTCAAAGCCGTCGCCGCCGTCGATGCCGACTGGCGCGTTCATGGCATATAGAATCGTATCGGCGCCTGCGTCGCCTTTCATGTCGGTGCGGCCGCGCTCGCTATCGGTAGAGCCAGCCAGAGCAAAAGCGCGAACTGTGAAGAAGTCGTCGCCGTCGCCGCCGTTCAGACTTAACTCACCGACATTGTGGAAAACCGTGAATTCGTCATTGCCGGTTCCGCCATTGACAGTCGTTGCGACGGAAACGCCATTCGAGAGCCATCCCCGAGTAATTTCAATCGTTTCGAAGACATCATCCTCGGCGATATTCGTGATCACACCGGCAGTTCGATCGGCATCGAACACCTGGCCGATCTGGACTGTGTCATTGCCGTCCGCAACTTGACGCAAGCGCGGCCGCTTCTCATAGAGCCGCTCTACCTGGAGCTGGACGCGGCCGGCATTCCGTCCGAGGACAATCCGATCTTTGAGGTAGTCAAAAGCAATTTCCTTGTTGGTGCAGTATGTGATATCGGAGCGGTACTGCGCACGGCGTGCGTCCGGGTCAAGGCCGTGGATGATGGTCCCCACCGTAAGGCCCAGAGCCTGGTAAACCGGCCGCATCCATTCGGCATCTCGATTGGCCAAGTAATCATTGACGGTAATGATGTGAACGGGAACACCCGCCAGAGCTGCGGTGGCGGCGGCGAGCGTGGCCGTAAGCGTCTTGCCCTCGCCGGTCTCCATTTCCGCGACCATCCCGCGGAGGAGCACGCGCCCGCCAACCAACTGAACGTCAAAATGGCGCTGGCCGACCGTTCGCTCGGCCGCCTCGCGAACGAGCGCAAAAGATCGCGCGACGAGCGGGTCGGGAAAACCCGATCGGCGCAATTGTTGGCCGAGCTCGGCGGCGGCGGCGCGAAGCTCCTCTACACCAAGCCTGCGTGCCCACTCACCGGCCTCGGTGACCGCATCCACAAACCTGCCTTGGCCTCGGGTGCCCTTTCGGTGCCAACGGAAAAACGGACTGGCGATGCGGCTGCCGGCCCGGTCCAGCCACCGCAACGGCGGCTCCATTCGTTCCGGATACGCTCCCGGAAAGGCCCCGATGTGGATAGCAATGTCAGACATTGAAGCGGGAGAGAAAGACTTGGCGGATTTGGAAGTACCACTGCATGGCGAGCGGCGCCCAGCCGTGATCGAACCGAACATAGCCGCGGCCGCCGAGGTTCACCAGTTCCGAGCGGAAGGGTATCTCCAGGTCAATTTGAAACACCCTCCGAACAGCCTTCAAGCCTTGCTGGTCGTAAGGATCGGTCGGGATTTCGCCGCCCCCGGCGGTACCGAGGGCTCTGGCCGGCAACTCTTCGGTTGCGCCGGGCACAATCCGTTTGATCGCCGCCGAGATGGTCTCGCCGATCCGTTCGGAAAGCCGAACTTGGACGCCGTAGGTGCGATTCCTGACCAGGTCAATCATGGTTTGTGGAACGATGGTGCGTACAGTGATGCGCTGGGGTTCCAATACGTACCCGACAAGCTCCCCCTTATGCACAAAGCGTCCCGGCAAATCTTCTGGCACAGGTACCACAAAGGCGCCCTGGGTCTGACTGCGAACGACCAGGTCCTTGATCTCCTCGCGAGCCCTAGCCAGGCGATTGCGATCCTGTTGCAGTTCATCCAGGGTCATTTCCGCCCTGACGGGATCGCGGGACAGAAACTGAATGCGGCGCGCTTCGAGCTCCTGCACGCGCGCTGCCAGCACCTGTTCCTCCGCCGCCAAGATGGGGTTTATCAACTGCAGCAGGGGCGTGCCCTCTTGAACCCGGTTGCCGGGGCCCACCATGACCTTTTCAACAAATCCTTCGGTACCGGCGCGGACGAAGCACTCTTCCGGGATCCAAATCACTCCCTCCGTGCCGGTGCGGTAAGGAACCGGCGCCAGCGTTACAAACGCAGTCAGCAGCACCACCGCCAATGCGGTCACGGTAATCGCGCGTGTGCGCACCGAGCGCAGCCGCGGATTCGTGAACAGCCAGTGCAAGCTTTTCGCCAACGGAACTACTGTCCACAGGATTGCTGCGGTAATTGCCAGAATGGCTCCCAAATTGAATAGCTTGTCTGCGAGGTACAGCAAAATCGCGATGATCACGATGATCCGATAAACAAAGGAGAGAATTCCGAAGGCAACCAGCCATGCGCGTTCGCTGCGCGTGCTCTGCGGAGGTTCGGCCTGTAAGCTGCCGAATAAGTAACGCTCGCAAAGGTATGCCCAATAAGCATTCGAGCGGTTGCGAAGGTTTGGAATCTCCAGCAGGTCCGACAATATGAAGTAGCCGTCGTAACGCAACAAGGGATTGGCATTGAACAGGACGGTCGAGACGCCGGCGATAAAAATCGCGTTATATGCCAGTGTCCGGAGGAGGCCGGGCTCGACATTGAGCCATGCGAAAAGAGCGAAGGCTGCAATCATCAACTCCACAAACATCCCTGCTGCGCCAACGACTATGCGACGCCATTTCTCCCGAAACGCAGAAGCTGAAGACGCGTCCACATACGGCACTGGCGCCAATACCAGCAGCATCACTCCCCCATATCATGAACCTGACCGCCGAAAGCCTTGGTGGCCAGCGCATGCCCAAATTCGTGGAGCGTCTTGATTATGGGAAACAGCAGCCACAGGAACACTATATTGTTGGGCACTAGAAGACGGTCAAACACATCCTGCGTCAGATCCGACCAGTGCGTCGCGAGCAGGACTACGCCTGGAATGACGACGACGAGCCAAATGATTGCACCGAACCAACTAAACAGAACCTTGGCCGCTGGCAAGACACGCTGCAGACCTTGATCAGGATCCAACAGTGAAAACCGCCACGAGAATACGCTGAACACGCGGCTCATCCATCGGCGGCGCGATTGCTCTCGGTTGCGGTCGAGCAACTCCGCCGTATCTGGCGAAACGTTGCACTGTAGAACATCGGCCTGGTACAGTTGGCTCAAGATTCCAATAATTTCATCTTGTGTAGGAGCTTCATCGCCCAGACGGCTGCACGCTCGCTCCCAAATCTCATCCACTGTGCTCTGACCGTCCATTAAGCCGATCACGAAATACGCAGCCGTCGAGAATCGGAAGAACCGCTCCGCCGTGAGCTCTTCCAAGACGTACCAGGTTTCCCCGCGGTATTGGTGGCGGTGTATCTGCGCGTGGCTACGCAAGCGAGGCCTGAGGGCGCTAACGCGATACCATGAGGAACTAAAGATTGAATTTGTCACTTACTCTCTTACCGCTCACGGCAACCAGTTCCAAATCTTCAGACGCAGCCAGTCAATCACTTGATGCGTCCAGATCCAAATGAGCCGCCGCCGGTCAATGCGAATTTTGCCAATGCCTTCCATCCCAGGGCGCAGCCGCTCGGGGACATTGTCGAGTTTTGCTTCCACGCGAAAAAATTTCGGCCTTCGCTGGCTGTCGAAATCGGCGTAAGCCGCCCGACGGAAAAATCCAGCGGATCACTGGGAAAACCGGAGAGCACCAACTGGCCGCGCTGGCCGACCGCGACATTACCAATGTCGCGCTCGTCGACCTGCAGAACGATTCGATAAGAATTCAAAGGAGCCAGTTCGAATAGCACCTGGCCGCGTTCGACCGGCGCGCCAATGGACTGCGATAGATCTCCCGTGACGATCACGCCATCCAAGGGCGTCCGGATTTCAGTGCGTGCGAGTTCTTCATCGAGCAGCGCGACCTGTGCTCTGGCCTGCGCGATTTGCGCCGTGAGGATCTGCACCTGCGGAGCGTTGCCATTCCCCAATGCTTCGTAGTATTGCCGCTGGCTCTGTTCCTGCTGGCTATGCCATTTGCCCCGCTCGAGCGCAAGTTCACGATCATCCAGCTTGGCCATTAATTGACCCTTTTTCGTAACATCGCCCGCCCTCAATGGGGCTTCGGCGATGTACCCACTGAATCCAGCCACCACTGCTTGGCGCGTCGCCGGCTCAATGACAGTTTTCGAGGTCACCCGATACTCACCTTTTACAAAAATACAGAAAAGAACTACTGCCGCCACAAGAGACACACCTAACTTCGTGGCAACGTGTCGCGGGCCTATAAGAGCAGCCAGTTGATCATGGACGGAATCCAGCACCTTCTGGAAGACCCAGCGGTCTTCGCGCCGCCGGACTTCCAGGATGGGACCTACAAGCGCGCAAAGAGCTTCGCAGAAATCGAGGGTTCCCTGGTCGAAAGGCTGGTCGGATGCTCGTTCAAACGTTAGCACTCCGATGGTATCGTCTTGGGCGTGGAGAGGAATCGAGCAGAGGCAAGCGTTGCCGGATTGGCGGGACAACTCCGCATGCGCACGCGCCACAAGAGCTTTACGGTCAGGCGGCGCCGGAAGCAAAATCAATTCGTCCTGGTCAATCGCCTCCTCCATGGCGGCGCTGATGGTCCGAACGAGATTTGTATTTTTCCCAAATTGCGCGCTGTGCGATAGGGCACTTACCTGCACGCTCCCACGCCGCATGAACCCGATGCTGACGCGATCACAGCCGAGACGCGTTGCGAGTTCCGTGACGAGCGCGACAGTAGAGCCTTGAAAACTCGTCTGCGAAACGAGCATCGCGACCACTGCAACCGTGGCCTGCAAGCGATCCTGCGGGAGGGACAGAGCGGCCGATTGGTTCCGGCGCAACAGAACTTCCATCCATCCGGAACCCCATTGCAACTGCCTCATGACGGCACGGATCTGAACTTCCGATCGCCAATCGAGATCCAGAGCTACGACCCCGCAGATTCTCCTTGTGATCTGAATGGGATATGCAAGATCGTAGCGGGACCGTGATGGCAGGCTGGCCGGAAGCTGTCGTTTGATCGCCAGGCCACGGCGCTCCTTGACGGCGCGCTCCGTGACGTGAGAGAGATGTCGCAGGTCGTGCTGCTGATCGGGCCAAAACGCGACCGGGACAAGGGGCCGAGTTTCTTCGAGTTGCCCCAGCAGCACCATGCCGCCGGCAACGCCACCGATCAACCGACACTGTAGGGCTAGCCAAGCCGCGCAAAATGCCTGCAAGGAATCTGCGGCTTCAAAATCACGCCAAAGCGCTTCCTGTGCATCCGAAAAGATGCTGGCGTCTTCGTCTTGTTGCGCTGGATCGCGCTGTGTGGATTCAGTGGGAGCCATTGGAAACGCCAAATCAAGCAGAAGATGCATCGGAGCCACAGAGATGGCTCAGGCACCATATCATGCGCTGCCGCCCGCCTATCCGATTCGTTCTGCTAATCGCAATGTTGTGCCTGATGTTGCTCGCCGGTTAGCTTAGGGGTACAAGGGCTACAAACAACAAAAAGCCCCTCTATTGTAGCGCAGCGAAAGGTTTTTCTGTAACTGGTTTCGGGTCAGGGTTGGTAGCGCTCTGCATTTGCGTTGCTGTCCGTAAGCTTTCTCGCCAGAACTACGCGATGTATTAAATCAAATGATTATGAAATGGCTGCTGATTGGGCTTTGCTCCCGCTACCCGAGACAAATTACGAAAAAGTGCCTCCCAAGGCTACCATGAGTACCACTCGATTGAGCAGCAGGGATTTATTTTGGTAGTCATCAGAAATCGATGGGTACCAATGGATAGCGTGGCCCGTTCTTCGCCCCCGCGATGGTATTCATGGGAGCCATCCTACATAGGAAAATATTTGTCTCGCGATTCGCAAGACAACATTCTCAAAAAATCCATCCCCATGGATACCATGAGTACCATCACCATCGCCTTGAAGAGAAAGGAATTATTCTGGTAGCCATCGAAAAACGACTACTACCAATGGATACCACGACTGAGTTTTTTGAGTTTGGACTCCAGAGGATAATAGAGGAGGGAGAAATCTCGCGTAAGTCTTTGAGAGACATGGTGGCCAGGGACGGAATTAAACCGTCGACGCCAGTCTTTTTCAGGGCTCCGCGCTGCTCACCCAAAGGCGACTTGCAGTCCGAGGATTTGACCTGCCCGAGAACTGCGCCGCGAACTTGATCAGCACATATCGGGGACGCAATATCCGATCAGGAAGCCTGACGGTACGGGCGGTGCGCAGCAGAGATCACTGATCCGGCGAATCAAGTTATCATAAAAGCAGCGCGATTGCGCGTGCTAGGGCGCTACCCATCGACATATCACCATGGTGCAAAAGGACACCTCTCCTCGGTCAACACGACCCGGCGTTTTAACGATTCTATGATGGGGTTCCGGAATCTGCAAGCCGCCGTGGGAAATGGCGGGGGGGTCTTGACAATCGTTAGTGGACTTGGTTATATTAGCACTCTTCGGTCGAGAGTGCCAACAACGCTCCCGACCAACCCCGGATCCTCAGATCCGAATGGGAATTTCCGTAATATCTTATTGCCCTTTTCTGGAGGAACACTCTGTTTCCAGGGAGGGGGGCGGCTCTACAAATTATAGGTAGGGAAATTAGAAAGGAGGAAGCATGAAAATAAGGCCCCTGCATGATCGTGTGGTCGTGAAGAGATTGGAAGAGAAAGAAGTCGTTCGAGGTGGAATCTTAATTCCCGACACGGCGAAGGAGAAACCCCAGGAAGGGGAAGTCCTGGCGGTGGGAAACGGGAAGATTTTAGACAACGGCACGCGAGTGCCGATGGATGTGAAAGTCGGTGATCGGATTCTGTTTGGCAAGTATGCCGGATCGGAGATCAAGATTGACGGCGAGGAGTACCTCATTATGCGAGAAGATGATGTCCTGGCTATTCTCACCGGGGTGCCGGAGCCGGCGATGGCGAAAAAATGATTGATCCCCAAGGCCGGAAGCTATCGAAAAATTTGAACTTAAAGATCAGCCGCTAGGGCGGCAATATCAAGGGAGGGTGTGAAAAAATGGCTGCAAAACAGATTGTTAAGGGCGAAGAAGCCCGTCAGCATATCTTACGCGGCGTCAATCAGTTAGCTGACGCCGTAAAGATCACTTTGGGGCCTAAAGGCCGCAACGTGGTGTTGGACAAGAAGTTTGGGGCTCCCGCCATCACCAAAGACGGGGTGACGGTAGCTAAAGAGGTGGAGTTAAAGCATCCGCTGGAGAACATGGGAGCACAGATGGTTCGAGAAGTGGCTTCCAAAACCAGCGATGTGGCGGGAGATGGCACTACGACCGCGACGGTGCTGGCCCAGGCCATCTATCGGGAAGGGCTCAAGAACGTGGCGGCGGGAGCCAACCCCATGGCACTCAAGCGGGGTGTGGACCGGGCCACGGAAGCCGCCATCGAGGAAATCAAGCGGCTCGCCAAGCCCGTCTCCGGCGAGATGATCGCTCAGGTGGGAACGATCTCGGCCAATAACGACAAAATCATCGGGAACATTATTGCGGAAGCAATGAAGAAGGTGGGTAAGGACGGAGTCATTACCGTGGAGGAATCCAAGACGATGGAGACCCAGCTCGAAGTGGTCGAAGGGATGCAGTTTGACCGTGGTTATCTGTCTCCCTATTTTGTAACGGACCCGGAGCGAATGGAGTGCGTCCTGGAAGATGTCCGCATCTTGATCCATGAGAAGAAAATCAGCTCGATGAAAGACTTGCTGCCGTTGCTGGAGCAGATTGCCAAAATGGGCAAACCGTTGCTGATCATCTCCGAGGATGTGGAAGGGGAGGCTTTAGCGACGCTGGTCGTGAATAAACTGCGGGGAACTTTGCATTGCGCGGCGGTGAAAGCTCCTGGCTTTGGCGATCGGCGGAAAGCGATGCTGGAAGATATCGCGATCTTGACCGGAGGGCAGGTCATCAGCGAGGAACTTGGGTTCAAGCTAGAAGATGTCAAGATGGATCAGCTTGGCCGCGCCAAAAAGATCGTTGTGGACAAGGACAATACGACCCTTGTGGAAGGCGCGGGCACGCAGGCGGCGATTGAAGGCCGGGTGAAACAGATTCGGACCCAGGTCGAAGATACGACGTCCGATTACGACCGCGAGAAGCTTCAGGAACGGCTGGCGAAGCTGGTGGGTGGTGTGGCGGTGATCAAAGTCGGCGCAGCCACCGAGACGGAGATGAAAGAAAAGAAGGCGCGCGTCGAGGATGCCATGCACGCCACAC
>JACQGE010000015.1 GCA_016199675.1 Acidobacteriota bacterium
CCTGAAGCTCGACCGCGAAAAGATGCAGGCGGCGCTCGACAAGCTCGACCGCAAGGCGCAACTTGGCGAGCCGCTGACGGCAGAGGATGTGAGGCGGATACGGGAGATTTATGGGTTGTATGACGAGGAGTCAGAAAGTTAGGTGTTAGGTGTTAGGTGTTAGGTGTTAGGTGTTAGGTGTTAGGGGAAACGCCATAAATATGGCGTTTCCGGTCAAGTAAGAAGAATGGAAGAGATGAAAACTTCGACGAAAGCAAAACCGGAGAGCAAAGCGAAGACGCGGACGAGGAAGCCGGAAGTGCCTTTATACCCTTACCAGGAACGCTGGGTGCGGGACGGGGCGCGCTTCAAGATCGCGGTCAAAGCCGCGCAGATCGGTTACAGCTTCGCGGCAGCATTGGAGGCGGTGCTGGACTGCCTGGAACATCGCACGCTCTGGATCGTGCTCTCGCGCGGGGAGCGGCAGTCGCTGGAATTCATGGAGAGGGTACGCCAACACGCCCAGGTGCTCCGCATCGTCAGCAGCAAGCTCGAAACCTCGTCTTTCGAGAAGACTGCCATCGTTCAACACGAAGTGAAGTTTCCGAACGGCTCGCGGATCATTGGCCTGCCCGCCAACCCGGACACCGCGCGCGGCTACACCGGCAACATGATCCTGGACGAATTCGCCTTCCACCAGCAGGACCGCGAGATTTGGGCCGCCGCCTTTGGGCGCATCTCGCGCGGCGACTTGAAGCTGCGGGTGCTCTCCACGCCGAACGGACAAAGGGGAAAGTATTACGAAATCGCAAAAGAAGCAGGTTTAACAGTAGGTAGCCCAGACAAACTTGTTTGTCTGGGGCACCCCCTCCCCAACGAAACGGCTTGGTCGGGGCACTGGTGCGATGTGCACGCAGCGGTTCAGCAGGGATGCCCGATTGACGTAACAGCCCTGCGGCGGGCCATTGGAGACGAAGAAACCTGGCGGCAGGAATATGAATGCATCTTCCTCTCCGGCAGCGAGAACTACATTCCTCTGGATTTGATCGCGGCCTGCGAACATCCCCAAGCCACGAGTTCCATGCCTCCGCATTGGACAGCAAGCGGGGACTGCTACTTCGGCTACCGGAACCAAGAACCCTTCTTCTTCCGGTTATTTCTTTTATTTCCGCTCCGCCGTGGTTGTCTTTTCCAGAACAGACACTCAGGCTTTGCAACTCGCCGCCGATTATTTAAAACAGGTGGCGGCCTTGCGCGGCGACGGCGCGTTCCTGGATGCCTGGGATTCCAACTTGATTAACTTCGACGCCAACTCGCTCTATGCCTGCATGGGGCTGCTGGCAGCCTTTGAAACCTTGGGCGGGCAGGCGTACCTGGATACAGTGAAAAACTTCCTGACCTGGTTTGCCGGGATGCAAATCTCCGCTCCAGGCGATTCCCTCAATGATGGGACCTGGAACATCGGCTACCAGGTAAACCCTTCCCCGCCGCCGACCTACCTTCCCGCTACAGGCCCCTACGCCGCCCAGGGCATCAGCGAGATCAAGTGGGTGGATGCAGTGCAGGCTCTGCCTGCCTTTGTGCTGTGGTGGTATTGGAAACTTTCTGGGGATAACGCCACAAAGGACGCCTTACTGCCCGTGTGCAAGAAAGGCTTGGACGGCTTCATCCACAACAACTACGACCCGGAAACTGGCTTTTTCTTTTCCTCCTGGCAAAACAAGACGGCGCCGACGATCTTTCTCTATCACGATGCCATCCGGCGGTATAGCCCCGGCGGGAACCTGCTGGAGCAATACAACAATGCGGAACAAGACTTCTTCACCTACTCCGGCGCGTGGTCGTCCTATGCGCCGCTGGGGGCTATCGGAAGCGACGAGCATTATAGTCTCAGCAGCCAGTCCTATGTGCAATTCGCACTGAACCTGGAAAGTGGCGACGAAGTCCGATGGGTCACCCAAACTGCCTGGGACGTTGGCATCGCGGAAATCCTGGTTTCCACCGACGGCAGTAACTTCAACTTGATCGATCCGGTAGACGGCTATACGGAATCGCTGCTTTTGCAGCAAGAGTTCCTGATCTACATCGCGCCATCGGCTGGAACGTACTGGTTCCGCATCCGGCACAGCGGAACCATCAATCCGGCGGGCAATATCGCGCCGGGATGGCAGCGGCTGGCGAGCCGGTTCACAGCCGGACAGAGCGATGTGGCGCTGGGATTGACGGCGCTATGGCTGCTGACGCGCGAAACAAAATATGCGCACCTGGCGGCAAGGCTCCTTCGCAGATTTGCGCAGAAGTTTTGGAGCAGCGACGACGACCGGTGGTACATCTCACTGGACGGCCCCGCTCCTGGCACTGGGAATAATTTTTGGTATCCGATGACCAGCGGCTACACGCCATTCGTGCAAAAGCAGTCCCGCTTTTTCCAACCCACTAGCTACTTCGCCGAGAGCCTTCAGGCGTTGGAACCGCACCAGGACGCCGAGGGAGGCTTCCAGCCGCCGGGCTATCTCGAACCGGAATACATTTTCGCAGCGTTTTACCTGCTCGGCCAAAATCAGCTTTCCTCCAAAACCAACCCACCCGCCTTCGATCTGGCCAAGGAACATCTCAAGGCCGGGCAATACTTGCTGACTCTGGGAGGGCAGCCGGTGGGAGGCATTCTGTTCAGCAAGCGATACCAATATCTCTACACCAACATCGCGGGGTTTACATGCTTGGCTTTGGCCGCAGCACAGAACCCGTTCGATGAAGAACTGAAGTTCAGTGCATCGCGGATGGTGATGCCGCAATGAGCATCCGAGCCGCGACGATAAGGAGCAACTGCTAAGTTTATCGGAGGGCATTATGTCGAGAATTCTCAAACGCCGGGTAATGGGAGCTATTTGGCTAGTCGTTCTATCACTGCCACGGTTCGGATTTGCTCAAGGGCCGGCCATGACGACCGTTCGGGACACCGTGTACAAATCGGACGGGAGTCTGGCCTCCGGCACAGTCGTCATTACCTGGCGACCGTTTGTGACCGCCGACAATAAACCCGTCTTCGGGGGTTCCAAAACGGTGCCGCTCAGCAACGGTTCGCTCGCGGTCGCCCTGGTTCCCAACGTCGGCGGCACTCCCTCTGGAACCTCCTACAACGTCAAATACTATCAATCCGGCAGCGTCTTCTCGGAAGAGACCTGGGTTGTGCCGAGTTCCAACGCATTGTCCTCTCCGGACGCACCCATCATTAGTAATGCCGGCGCCCCGGGTACGACCACTTATTACTATTGGGTTTCCGCCGCGAATGAGGCTGGAGAAACCTTGCTCGGCCTTTCCGCCATGACCGCTACGTCCAACTCCACCTTGGATGGAACAAATTATAATGAAATTTCCTGGAACGCCGTCAGCGGAGCCGCCAGCTATCGCGTCTGGCGCACGTCCACTTCTACGGCGCCCAGCGGCACCGGCAACTACCTGGTGGGCGAAACTTCTGCGACCTCCATCAATGACCAGTCGAATAGCCTGCAGCAGGCCACCGTCCCCTTCTTAAACGATACGGACCCGCGTCTGCTGGCCGATGTGCGTGTTACATCTGCGCCTTCCAGCACTGTCACCCTGGCCGCCAGCCAAGTGAACGGAACCGCTATTGTATCCAACCCCTCCGCCACACAATCCATCAACGCGCCGCCAAAGGCTGGTGTGATTCCCTTGCAGATCAAAGGGCAGCCTCAAGCCAACGCCAACACTCTGGAGATTTATGATTCCCAGGCTTCCCCGGCGCTCCAGAGTTATTTTAACCCGCAAGGGGCTCTTGTCTCGCATCAACCCCTCACAGCCGATCATGTACTGAGCGGACTGGGAGATCATATCGTTCAAGGGGGCGCTCCTGATGCCAGTTTCACGACGATCTCGCGTCTCTGGCTGGATGCCGCCATTGATTACAACCCCGCTTTTGCCTTCAAATCCCTGAATCCGCCCTCCACGCATCCGGTGGGCGGAGTCTCCCTCGTCGAGAGCAATTCGGCGAGCGCGCAATACCTCCAAGGCTTCTCCGCGGTTGGCGTCAGCAATCACAGTACCGGGACCAGGCCTTCCGCCTCTGGCATGGAAGGCGTGGCGATTCAAAATGGCGGCGGAACCATCACGGACCTCGCGGGCGGCTACTATCGCACCGATACCCTTGCCGGAACTTCCACGAATACCTACGGCGTTCTGATTGATGGCAACACCAACTCGGGTGGGACGGTGACCAACAACTATGGCCTGAAAATTCTGAATCAGACTGTCGGGAACGCCAATTACGCCATCCAGACGGGACTGGGTAAGGTGCAATTCGGGGATGATGTGATTGCCTCCACAATTAACAATGTCCGCTATGCCGATCAATTCCCGGGAGCCAATGCCGGAGCTAAGATCGCGGCCGCTATTGCCGACCTGCCTAGCACCGGCGGCACAGTAGATGCGCGGGGTTTCGAAGCAACGCAAACTGTTGCTCAAAATATTTTCAGCGGCGTGACCAAGCCCGTCAATCTTCATTTGGGTTGTGCGACCTATCAGATTTCGGCGGTGCAGGCCATTGCCACGGCAAATGTAAAAATCGTTGGTGAGCCGTGCACCACGTTCCAGGCAGCGGCAGGATTGGGGTCCAATCCGATTTTCCAGACGATCAGCACAGACACTCAATTTCTGGGAAGGTTTGTGATCGATGGCAACTCCATCGCCGTGGCGGGGATTCAGGTGAATGGGGCCAGCGCGGACCGCATCCTCGTTTCCGGCCCGGAGATTAAGAACACCGCCGGGGCCACCAACTGGGGGATTTGGTTTACGAATACATTTGCGGGCACAGCCTGGGTCAATGGAGAAACCTTCATTCACAACGCCGGCCATGCCATTGCGATGGAGGGGGCGGCGGGAACCTTGATGGTGAGTCATGTCCGTATCCAGGACGCGACCGGCATGGGCGTGCGGTGCATTCGCGCTCGCTATTGCCAGGTGGCCAGCAGCCTCATCGACAACCCAACCGATGTCGGCATTTATTCGATTTTTT
The DNA here is from genome assembly GCA_016199675.1 of Acidobacteriota bacterium. Lineage (GTDB taxonomy): Bacteria > Acidobacteriota > Terriglobia > 2-12-FULL-54-10 > 2-12-FULL-54-10 > JACQGE01. The sequence goes on from JACQGE010000015.1 coordinate 5,012, forward strand.
CCGACGACATGAATGTTCACAATAACCGCTGACGGGCGGCGGTTCTATTCACATCCACATGGACACCATTGGGCGCGGCCAGGTAAAGAACAACCAGAGCACAGACTCCGGAGGTCTTGCCATTTTGGTGGAGTCCTCGCCGTTTGTCGAAACAGAGGGAAACGTTGTCATCAATAGCGCCGGAAATGGGATTCATGTCGGAGCCACAGCAGCCTATATCCCCACCCAGCAAAACGCCCTGGATGGCGAGACAGGATTTACAGCGAACGCCAATGTAACGCTTTCGGCGGATACCGGAGACAAACAGCAAGGGACGGCCTCTTTGCAAGCTGCCGTCGCCGCCGGGTTCACGACGGGGTATGTTTTCTACAAGGGCGAGGATTTAGCCGCAACTTCAGAGCCGTGGCAGCAACTGTGGATCAAGTCGGACGTGGCGCTGGCGGCGGGCGTTTTGCAGTTGCGCTTGTCTCCAGACTCTGATTTCTCGACGCAGACCACCATCTATCCGCTGCCCCGAATCTCCGCCAATACGTGGACTCAGGTAAGACTTTATGCGGAGGGCTTTGGGATCAATTTCTTGAATGGCATTCATTCCTGGGGCCTTTGGGCCACAACGGATTTTGGTGCGGCGACCCTGCGTTTTGACGATTACCGGCTGACTCGGAATTTTGCCGGAAACCGGATTGCCGGAAACAAGGTTCACAAAGCAGCGGGCAGTTCTGGCATCGCCGTGGGACAACTGGAAAACGGGATCGTGGAAGGCAACTCCACCGAAGACGCGGGTTCCTGGACCAGCGTGCGGAAGGCATACTATGTGCAGTTTGGCTCGACCATCACTTTCACGAATAATACGGCTCAGTTTCCGCAGCGGGCGGGGGGAGAGGCGGCTCAGTTTCTTCGAGTCGAGGACAACTCCACAGTCTATGAAGCTGGATCCTCCTACAGCGGAGTGGATACTCCGTTCAGCATCGCTTCGGGAACGGTGGCCCATGGGCTTCATGCCCAGCGCGGGACCGCCCTTCCGGGAACCTGCAAAGTGGGTGACTATTTCTTCAAGACGGATGCTACGGCAGGCCAGAATACCTACGCCTGTACGACTACGGATACCTGGTCGTTACAAGGCGACGGCGGCGGCGCGGGCGGGGGAGACAATGTATCGGTCAACGGCACGGCAGCCACGGACGCTGACTTTGATAACGCTACCCCGGCCGCTCCGACCGACGGCGTGAATATCCGTTTTCAAAAAGACGCCGGTTCTCCCAACAACATCTCTGCAAACGTGCCTACCTCCCCCAATAGCTCTACAATCCTTGTGGGCACAGGCCGCACCCTTACCGGGGGCGCTGGAATTGCGGCTATTGGAGACTTATCAGCGAACCGCACGATTGCCACAGCCAGCGGGGAGGCCGATTTCTTGGCTTCGGGCGCTTTGACCTGTGGGGCTTCGACTCAGGGCAAGGCTCAGGTTCATACTACACCGCTGCAATACTGTGACAATGCAGCGACTCCAGCTTTGCAGTACGCGGCCTATGGTGCATCGGATGGTGACGCTCTGGCGGGCGACTCGGCCACAAGTTTCTTTGATACCGGTACGGTAGAAGCTGACCGACTGCCTAATTTAGAAAGCCTAAACGGAACTCTTGACGTTGGCAGTGGTGGTACTGGAGCCAGCACCACGGCTACGTCAGGCCGTTACCTCAAGGGAGACGGTTCTGTGTGGGGGACATCCTCTGGTTCGGCAAGCGGTACCGGTGCCTGCACAAACCAAGTTGTAGGAACACTGAACTCAGATGCTGCCCCCACTTGCGTCAATATTAGTTCAGCCATGATTACGGATGGCGTGGTCGCATCTGCCGACCTAGCCACGGCGAACAAAACTTTCGTCAAGGCCGTTGTCATGTTTGCCTCCGACGGGCTCGCCGACACCGACGACATCCCATCGGTGTTCCGGTTCCCGGCGGCCAGCACAGTTACAGAAGTTTGGTGTGAGACGGATGCGGGAACGCCGAGCGTGAATTTCCAGAGGGACGATGGGACTCCGGCCAATTTGTTAAGTGCCAACTTGACCCCGACCACAACTGGCGCAACCGGAACCATTGACACAAACGAAGATAACTTTGCATCGGAGGAGCGGCTGGATTTCGTGATGGTTTCTGCAAGTACAGCAAAACGGATTTCTTGTATGGTCAAATATACGGTGGATTGAGGAGAGTAAAAGTGCCTTACAACAATTCAGGATTCACAACTATTAATAAGACGGAACCAGGGCCAGCGGGGAGTGCGTTGGTTTCAGCGGTTCGCCACTTGGAGAAACTGACAGGGCGAACAATCCAGATTCCTGATTTAGATTGGACGCTTATTAATACAGACACAGGTGGTTCTCCGGGCGTGGATTTGTTTTGTCATACCTGTAGAGAGCCGATGCCATACAGCTTCTTTGCTCACAGGGACGGTTTTGAGATTCAGGTATCCGAAAAAGATATTGCAGCGAATCCAGACAATTTAACCCGGTGCATCTTCCATGCGGTTGCCCACGGCATTTTGGAGCGTGAAGGCTTTGACCGTTCTGTATGGTTCGACGCCGTGAAAAATGGGCAGTTCAAATACAACGAGAATCCTAGCCGGACAAGTACAAAGGATTCGCTTCCGGTGGAAACTCGTAATGTAGATATTCTAAAGTTGGTGCTTTAATGCGAAACGGGTTGCTCCTATTCTTGCTTTTGTTGCCAGTGGTGGCCCGCGCCCAGCTTGATGATACGGGACTGATTTCCCGTTTCTATCTGGACGAAGCCGCCAGCGGTACAGGCCCGACTGAAACTGTGGACGCCGCGTCTGGGCCGCTCAACCTAACGCTGAATTACGATGCTGGCACTGCCGACCTGGAGTATACGGAAGTCACCGGCAATCGCGGCCTAGATAGTAAAGACACGGCAGGAGCGCAGCGGGCCGATAGGAATCTGGCTGCCGGAGACAAGATTTACGATGGAATCCACGGCTCAAAAACTGCCACATTTGAAATTGTTGTGGATCAGGATGGGTGTTCTGCAAGTAACGGTCGGTGGTTCGCCATCAATGGGCGGGGTGGGGATAACCCGCACGGTGGGTTTAATTGCACGGCCACGAACAACTGGACATTCTATTTCAATGAAACCGGCGCGGAAGGCTACAACGACATTGATACAACGAAGGTGTGCCTTCACGTCGTCTACGACACCGCACTGGCCGATGCAGACGACAGGGTGAAAATCTATGAAAACGGGACTCTTTTAACCGAATCCGCTGCCGGAACCGACCCCACCCAAAATGCTACTTTTAATCTGACTACCTGCGCGACGGCTTGTCAGCTAATCATGCTGAACCGCGAGACTAGTGGCCCAGCTTGGGCTCGGTCGGTTGACGGCATCTTATTCTACGCGGCGCTTTACAGCGTGGCTTTCACGGCAACTAGGGCCGGAGATCATTGCACGATTCTGAACGCGGATGACGATACCCCGGCTGCGGGAGCGCGACGATTCATGCTTATAGATTGAAGATTGAGGAAAACTTTTGAACGATGACAACTGAGGTGGCTGAGCAGAAAAACGGAGGTCCATCTGGCCGCCCATTTTTAAGAAAAATCGGGTGCCGTCATTTGCCTGGGAATGGGGCGTTCACGAGCTCTTTGTAATAGTCCTAGTACCTCCTTTTTTAGGGCTGGCTCTTATGGCCACTTAGTAGTGGATGGAGGGTCAATCGTTCTTAGTGTTTCTAGGGCTTTTGCCTTCCAAACGTTCTGCAAATATTTTGATCACGTTGTGCAAAGCTAAGCTTGCAATGGAACCAATGTAACATCAGCAACCCACATTTTCGATGGCAGTGTGAGAATCTTTGTGCAGATTGTAAACCCAAACCGCATCCACCAATGAGGATTTAGACATTGATTATATTGATGCCATTTTCACAGGACTGAACAGGCCGTAGGGGGGCACTATGAAAGCCACGGGCAGGCAGTTAATGAAAACGCTGCGGGAGGCATTGCGGATAGGCCTGCTGCTGGTTGGTTGTGCCATCGGCTTGCAGGTGAGCTACCTGCTGGCACAGTTCGGGAAAATCGGCCAGGCGGCGGAAGGGGAAATCCGCGCCACGAGCATCCAGGTTCAAAACAGCCTGCTTTATACCCAGGCGGTATTGTCGAGCGCGCGGCAAACGATAGAGATTGTCCGCAAAAGCGCTGAGCAGCAGATGGGCTACTACGAGGCGATGGGACGCCGCAGCAGCCTCGTGCTGGCCGAATTGTCGTTGCTGATAAGGCACACCGATGAGCTCACGGAGCGCATCACGTTTTCCTCTGAACGCGCACTGGAATCTTTGGCGGCGATGACCAACGAAGCGGCAGCTCAAACTATGGATGTCGGAGAGCAATCCAGCGCCTTATTGGCAACAGCAACTGCCGCCATTGCCGCTTTACAGGAAACCGCCGAAAGCCCGGCCCTCCCGCAATCGCTGGAACATCTGGAAGCGGCGTCCAAGAACGTGGAAGCCGCAACTCAGGCCGCTGAAGAAGCGATGGGACATATTCGAGACATGCTCTCGCCAACGAAGAAAAGCTTCTGGCGGCGTTTCCTCGAACTGATGATTCCGCGCCCCACCTTGAGCATGAAGTAGCAGTGAGCCTCCTCCCCCGGCAATGCTATTTCACCCCTATCCTCCTCTTCGCGGCATTCACTGCTACTCGGGGTAACAAGGATAAGATTCCCCGGAAAGAGAGCTTCTCCGGATCCGCCACATCCAGATACTTCCGTGGATGCACCAGAGGCAACGGAGCGCCATCGTTGTAATTCATTTCCCTTTTTAAATCTATTTGATTTTCTATGTATTCCTGTTTTGCATACAGGAAGCTATTCTGAGAAAACCACCATGCTACGTTTGGGTTTTGCCAGACCTTCCTCCGGATGCAATCCACGGCGAGATATCCCCGTTTCTGAAAATGCCCTGCCCAGTACTCGGGCCACTGCTCGTTCAAATGCTGCGTTCCTCCCTGAAACGGAATCGCGGCGGAAAACAATACCACCGGGCCTAGAAAGGTCAGGGAATCCACGAAGATAGCTGCACATTCGGGAGGCAGGTGCTCAGCCACTTCCAGCGAAACCACCAGATCAAATTGACGAGGAAGCCGAAAGGGCTGTCTTAGATCGAAAGGAAGGAAGGTTTCTTGAGGGATGCAGAGCGAAGCTCTGTCAACGTAATCCCCGTCCACGCCAAGGATATCGGTGACCCCATGCTCTCGAAAGACGGCCAGCCAATCACCGAGGCCGCAGCCGATATCAATGACGGAGCACGGGTGGAGAAGTTGGTGAATGAGTGGGACGATTTCCTGCGCGGACTGGCGCGAATCCTGTTGGAGGGCTTCGAAAAATTTCCGATCATACGGCTGCACGCTGATCTTCCTCTTCCTTCAAAACCAGAACATCTCGATTTGAATTTTCATGGAGCCATGATCTTAGCAAAGCACCAAACGCAATGCCAAAGAATCGCCTTAATCTGGTTCGATCTGCTTTTTCAATTCAGCAAGCAGGTTTAAGGCGTCGAGTGGCTTCATCTCGTCCAGATTGGCTGACGCAAGGCGTTCGATGACGGGGTGGTGGGCGGGCGTGAACAAAGTGAATTGCAACGCTTCGGGAGGCGCGGCAGTGGGACTGAGAGTGTCGGTCAGGCGGTGCTCGCTTTGCTCGTGATAGTTCAGGACCTCGCGGGCGCGTTCAATAACCTCCAGCGGCAGGCCCGCCAACCGCGCCACCTCGATGCCATAGCTGCGGTCGGCGCGGCCCGGCTCCACGCGGCGCAGAAAAACGATGTTGCCGCTGGATTCCTTCACCGAGACATGGCGGTTCTTCACGCTAGACAGATGATCGGCTAACTCCGTCAATTCGTGGTAATGCGTCGCAAAAATGGCTTTGGCTCCGGGGCGGGCGTGCAGGTACTCGACGACGGCCCAGGCAATGGCCAGGCCATCAAAAGTAGCCGTGCCGCGACCAATCTCATCTAAGATAATCAGGCTGTTTGGTCCGGCGGTATTGAGGATCACTGCCGTCTCCGTCATCTCGACCATAAAGGTGGAGCGTCCTCGCGCCAGATTGTCGCTAGATCCGATGCGGGTGAAGATGCGGTCGAAGATGGGCAGGTGGGCGCTATCGGCAGGTACGAAGCTGCCAATCTGGGCGAGGATGGCGATCAAGGCGGCTTGGCGCAGATAGGTGGACTTGCCGCCCATGTTGGGGCCGGTGATGATGAGGAGGCGCTCATTATCCGAGTCCATGTGCAGGTCGTTCGGGACGAAGCGTTCGCCCTGCTGCAACTCGCTCAGGCGCTCCAGCACCGGATGGCGGCCTGCCACAATCTCGAAGACACCCTCGTCAGGAAATTGCGGGCGGCAGTAATTGTAGTCTGCTGCCAGGCGGGCGAAGTTCGCCAGCACATCTACTTCCCCCACGGCGGCGGCTGTGCGGCGGATGCGCGAAGCGTGCTCGCCGACCGAAGCCCTTAAATGAAGAAATAAATCTTGCTCGATCTCTTGCATCCGCTGTTCTGCATCGAGCACTTTGCGCTCGTATTCCTTCAACTCCGGCGTAGTAAAACGTTCGGCATTCACTAAAGTTTGCTTGCGCTCGTAGCGGTCCGGGACCAGCGGCAGGTTCGGTTTAGAGATTTCGATGTAGTAGCCAAAGACTTCGTTGTACTTGATCTTGAGCGATTGAATGCCGGTAAGAGCGCGCTCGCGCGCTTCCATAGTCGCGATGGTCTGCTTCCCGGACCGGCTGAGATGGCGCAGATCGTCGAGTTCCGCATTATAACCTTCGCGGATGACCCCGCCCTCGCTCAGGCTCATCGGAGGGCTGTCCACCAAGGCCCGCTCCAGCAAAGAGCGCACATCGGCCAGCTCATCTATTTCCTTCCAAAGTTCCTGCCATCGGCCAGACTGCAAGGAGGCAAGCAGAGAACGAAGCGCTGGCAAAGGAACTAATGAGTTCCGCAGGGCGGCCAAGTCGCGCGGGGTGGCCGTGTTCAACGTCACTTTGCTTAACAGCCGCTCCAGGTCATACACAGCGGTTAAGTCGCTGGCAGTGCGACTGAGGGGCATCGGCTGCGAACGTAATTCTTCCACGGCATCCAGGCGCGCTTCGATGACGGCGCGGTCGAGCGACGGACGGAGCACCCAGGCCCTCAGCAGCCGCCCGCCCATGCCGGTGGCCGTGCGGTCCAGGACAGAAATCAGCGTGGCATCCGGCCCGCCAGAGAATAACGGTTCAATCAACTCCAGGTTGCGAACCGTGACGGAGTCCAGCACCATCCATTGCTGGCGTTCGTAGAATTGTATCCGGTCGAGATGCGCCAGAGTCCCTTGCTGCGTTTCCTTCAAATAATGAAGCAGCGCGCCCGCCGCTCCTACTGCCTGTTTCCTGCCCTCAAATCCAAAGCCGTCCAGAGAGTGAACTCGAAAATGGTCGGCTAGCAATCGGAAGGCGTAGTCGTAACCAAAGACCCAGTCATCGAGCGGCGTGCGAGTTAGCCGGAAAGGGAGGCCGTCCGGCTCCGCGAAAGGGAGATTTCCTCCCGCGTCCCGAAGCGGCGGGCTGCCTGCTGGGAAAACCATCTCGCGCGCCCCCAGATGCTCCAGTTCTTCGGCGAGGCGAGTCTCCCTGTCCAAGCCTGCTATTTCGGTGGCGCGAAACTCGCCCGTAGAAAGGTCCACGCAGGCCAGGCCAATATATTGATCGGAGCGGCAGGCAGCCACCAGGAAGTTGTTCTCGCGAGGAGAAAGCGAGGACAAATCGGCGGCAGTTCCTGGGGTGATGACGCGCGTCACCTCGCGACGCACCAGTTTTTTCGCCAGGCGCGGGTCCTCCATCTGCTCGCAGACCGCAACCTTATATCCCTTCTGAATCAGGCGCGAAATATACGTGTCGGCAGCATGGTGGGGGACACCGCACATGGGCACCGGCTCGCCCTTCTCTTTGTTGCGAGAAGTGAGCGTGATCTGGAGTTCGCGGGCCGCCACCACGGCGTCTTCGTAAAACATCTCGTAGAAATCCCCAAGGCGGAAAAATACGAGCGCGTGCGGGTGTTTTTGCTTGATGGCGAGGTACTGCCGCATCAAGGGTGTGGAAGGTTCTGAGATCATTTCTTGCGACAGAAAATTCCCAAAATACTGGCACGGCCAGTCTATCTTGCCGCGCAAACACGCGGCTTATTTCCAAGCGTATTATGCACTGGTTGTCCCGAAGCGCAACCCCCCACAGGGATTCTCTTTTTGTGCTTCCCTAATCGTTTGGGTGGAAAGGCTAAGTGGGGATTCCCGAAAGGAATCATTCCGGCTCGGTTATAATATTAAATTGGGGTACTTACTACAATGAGCCAATTGTGGCTGCGAGTGGCGCTGGCGTTATATTCGCTGGGCTTGCTTCATGCCGTGCTGACAGTAATCCGCCGCCGCCAGCGGGTGTTCCGGGTGGCGCTCAGCGCCTTTGCGCTCGGCGCAGTTTTCCATCTGGTGGCGTTGGTGGAGGATGGGCTGGCATTGCAGCACTTCCCGATCACCAACTTGCAGGAAGCTGCATCACTGGCGGCTTTTCTGCTGGCCGGCGCTTTCCTGCTGGTCTATTGGCGATACCGGTTCCAATCCATCAGCGTTTTCGTGTTCCCGTTGGTGTTCGTGCTGACGCTGACGGCCGCGCTCGGGCGCAACCCCACGTATGCGGAAATTCCGCTGCTGCGCACCACCTGGCTTTACCTGCATGTTTCCCTCATTGTTCTGGGAAACACAGCCTTCTTCCTGACGTTCATCGCTGGAGTGATGTACCTGATTCAGGAGCGCGCCCTGAAATCGAAAAAGCCGCGGGCCTTCCATTACCGGCTCCCGCCGCTGGAAACGCTGGACGATTTGGCGTATAAATCCCTGGCGGTCGGCTTTCCCTTTATCACTCTGGGAATCGTCAGCGGTGCGGTATGGGCCAGCGCCGTCTGGGGACCGGGATGGCCTCTGGACCCGAAGATTGCCTTGTCCTTTGTGACTTGGCTGATTTACCTGTCGTTGCTCTTTGCGCGCTGGTCGGCGGGATGGCGCGGCAAAAAAGCCGCTTACTTTGCCATCCTCGGATTTATTGCAATTGTAGTGACCTGGGGAACCAATACGGGGATGCACTCGTTTCTCTCGCAATAAACGGGCTGCCCTGTCCCAGGTCGAAATGAAAGAAGTATGAATTTCTGCTTGGTTGGATTGAGCCACAAAACTGCCCCTGTGGAGGTGCGCGAGTGCCTGGCTATCGCGGAGGATTTACTCCCGGACGCCTTGCGGGCCGCAGCCGCCCTGCCGGACATTGGTGAGGTCTTTATCCTCTCGACCTGCAATCGCGTGGAAATCCTGGCCCGAGCGGAGACTGACGACGGCAACATCGGCCCACAGCTCGCCGAGTTCCTGGCCCGCTCGCACGACTTGGCGCCATCCGAATTGCAACAGCACCTGTATGAATACCGCCAGCGGGAAGCCATCCAGCACATCTTCCGCGTGGCCGCCAGCCTGGATTCCATGGTGATCGGGGAATCGCAAATCCTGGGGCAGGTGAAAGCAGCCTACAATGTGGCCCGCGCCACGGGCACGCTCGGGGGAACGCTGGAGGAGGTCCTGACCCGCTCCTTCGCCGTAGCCAAACGGATTCGGACGGAAACCGGGATCGCCGCTTCCGCTATCTCGGTGAGCTATGCAGCGGTCGAATTAGCTCGGAAAATTTTTGGGACGCTCGAAGGCAAGCGCATCTTGCTGATCGGAGCGGGCAAGATGAGCGAGTTGGCCGCCAAACACCTGTTGCACAGCGGAGCTGCTGGAATTTTTGTCACCAACCGCACGCCGGAGCGGGCGCAGGAAATGGCCAGCCTGCTGCAAGGCCGCGCCGTGCCTTTTGAACAGCTCCTCGAATACGCGGCGCAGTGCGACATCCTCATCAGTTCCACGGCTGCTACCGAGTTCCTCATCCGCAGAAGCGACGGGCAGTGCTTGCTGGCAGAACGCAAAAACCGGCCCATATTCCTGATTGACATCGCCGTGCCGCGCAATATTGATCCGGAGATCAACAAGCTCGACAATTTATTTTTGTACGACA
>JACQGE010000177.1 GCA_016199675.1 Acidobacteriota bacterium
GATTGTTACCACGCTGATCTCCGCCCCGCGAGTCCAAGTGGTTCGCGCCCGGTCCATCTTCGGCATGTCCTTCGTTTATGTCATCTTCGAGGACGGGACGGACATGTACTGGGCGCGCTCGCGCGTGCTGGAGTACTTGCAACAGGTGCGGGGGAAATTGCCAGAAGGGGTGAACCCCGAATTGGGGCCGGATGCTACGGGCGTAGGCTGGGTCTTCGAGTACGCCCTGGTAGATGACAGCGGACAACATAATCTTCAGGAGCTTCGTAGTTTTCAGGATTGGTATCTCCGCTATTGGCTGGCGGCGGTGCCCGGCGTGGCCGAAGTTGCCTCAGTAGGCGGATTTGTCAAACAGTATCAAGTGAATCTTGACCCCAACAAGCTGGCGGCTTATAACATCCCCCTGTCCCGCGTGATCGAAGCGATTCACCGCAGCAATAATGATGTTGGCGGGCGAGTGCTAGAACTGGCGACGACGGAATATTTCGTGCGAGGCCGTGGGTACATCCGTTCGGCGCAGGACATAGAAATCATTCCCGTGGGCACAGACAAGCGGGGCACTCCCATCTATGTACGGGACTTGGGATATGTCCAGATCGGGCCGGACATCCGCAGGGGTCTGGTGGAGCTAAACGGCCAGGGGGAAACCGTGGGCGGGATCGTTGTAATGCGCTACGGGCAGAATGCACTGGAAGTAATTGAACGAGTTAAACAAAAACTCAAGGATGTAGAACCTTCCCTGCCCCCTGGCGTGCGAGTGGTAACGACCTACGATCGCTCTGACTTGATTCTCCGCTCGATTGATACGCTGCGCGGCAAGTTGACGGAAGAAATGATCGCGGTCAGCGTTGTGATCGTTCTCTTTCTGCTGCACTTCCGCAGCGCGCTGGTCCCGATCCTGGTGCTGCCGATCGCTATTATTCTTTCTTTTATTCCCATGTACTACCTCAACATCACCGCCAATATTATGTCCCTCGGGGGGATTGCCATTGCGATTGGCGCCATGGTGGACGCCGCCATCATCCTGATTGAAAACGCGCATAAGAAGTTGGAACTCTGGGAAGAACAGGGCCGGCCCGGCAACCGCACGACCGTCCTGGTTCATTCTTTCCAGGAGGTCGGACAGTCCCTTTTCTTCTCCTTGTTGATTATCACCGTCTCTTTCCTGCCGGTCTTCACCTTGCAGGCACAGGAGGGACGCCTGTTCAAGCCCTTGGCCTACACGAAAACTTTTTCCATGTTCTTTGCCGCCCTCCTGTCTGTCACTCTGGTCCCTGCGCTGGGAGTATTGTTAATTCGTGGCCGCATTCGCTCAGAAGAGCGCCACCCCTTGAGCCGCTTTCTATCTCATCTCTACACGCCGGTGCTGAACCTGGTGCTGCGGTTTCCAAAAACCGTCATCGCACTGGCCGGCATCCTAGTGCTCTCCACGATTCCTATCTTCTTCCGGCTAGGATCGGAATTCATGCCACCTTTGAATGAGGGATCGATTCTGTACATGCCCACGGCCGTGCCGGGGATGTCCATCACGGAAGCAGCCAAGATTCTCCAAATCCAAGACCGTATCCTGGCGCAATATCCGGAGGTGACCAGCGTTTTTGGAAAGATCGGACGTTCCGAAAGCGCCACCGATATGGCTCCACTGAGCATGGTGGAAACTATCGTTCTGCTCAAACCGCCGGAGGAATGGCGCAAAGTTCAGGAGAGACGCTGGTATTCGGCTTGGGCGCCGGAGTTTCTAAAACATGGGCTGCGGCCTTTTTGGCCGGAAGAGCGCTCCATAACTTGGAATGAACTGATCGCTGAAATGCATCCGAAGTTGAATTTCCCCGGTATGCCTCCGGTCTGGTGGATGCCGGTCCAGACCCGCACAGAAATGCTGGCAACAGGGATGCGAAGCAACTTGGGAATCAAAGTTTATGGCACAGACTTGAAAATTATTGAGCAGGTCGCAATCCAGATCGAAGAGGTATTACGAGAAGTTCCGGGAACACGGACCGCTTTCGCCGAGCGAGTGACCGGGGGTTATTATCTGGATTTTCACATTCGGCGGGAAGACGCCGCGCGCTATGGGTTGACCATCGGAGACGTCGAGGACATGATCGAAACCGCCATCGGAGGCAAGAATATTTCCCAAACCGTGGAAGGCCGCGAGCGTTACCCGATCAATGTCCGCTACCTGCGGGGCCTGCGCCAGGACCTGACTACGTTGCAGCGGGTGCTGGTTTCCACGCCTACCGGAGCGCAGGTTCCCATCTCACTGCTGGCCGATATTTCCTACAGCCGGGGCGCCCCCAGCATCCGCGACGAGGACGGACAACTGGTGGGCTATGTTTTCGTGGACACGATTGCCGAGGACTACGAAGGATATGTCCGGCAAGCCCAGCAAATCGTTCTGGACCGGATTCAGCTGCCCCCTGGCTACCGGCTCGAATGGGCCGGCCAGTACCAGTATCTTTTGCGAATGAGGGAACGATTGCTGTACATCGTTCCTCTGACTCTATTGGTTATTTTTCTCCTGCTCTATATGAACTTTGGTTCCTGGAAAGAACCCCTGTTGGTCTTCCTGGCAGTTCCGTTTTCTTTAGTGGGAGCTATCTGGCTGCTCTATTGGCTGGACTACAACATGAGCGTGGCGGTTTGGGTAGGTTTGATTGCCTTGGCGGGTCTGGATGCGGAAACTGGTGTGGTCATGCTGTTGTATCTGGAGCTGGCTCACAAACAATGGCGTGAAGAGGGACGGTTGAAAGACCGGAAGGACCTCCATGATGCCATTCACCACGGAGCCGTCAAACGGCTGCGGCCAAAAATCATGACGGTTGCAGTGATTCTGGCTGGCCTGCTGCCTATTCTTTGGGCTGCCACCACAGAAACCGGGGCCGATGTGATGAAACGCATCGCGGCTCCCATGCTCGGAGGTGTGGTGACCTCTTTGATCCTCGAATTGACCGTATATCCGGCGATCTTCGCAGTGTGGAAGGGCTGGAACCTCCCAAACAGCGGTAGATCCTCATAACAGCAGAGCCGCTATTCCAAGCCTTGACAAATCGGCTGAGCCGATTTAGGCTCTTTGCATTGAGCGTTTCCCCCCGGGCTGAAAATGGGATATTCATGAAGGAGGAAGAGGTATGGCGGAAGCAATGCTGGAGTGCGCTGTCTGCAGTACGAGAAAATGGCAAACGTTCGGGGCAGCCAACGCAGAGGAGTTACGGCTTGCTGGCGCTACGCGGCTTTCTTGCCCTCTGTGCAACATAGAAACTTATTGGACTTTCGCGGAAAGCGATCGCCGGGCGGGCCAAGACCGCAGGAAACAACCGGAACCGATAAAACAGCAACAAGTTGATCTACAGCTTGGAACTGAAAAGGTGGCTTTTCAGCCTCCTCCCAATCAGGGACATTTTCGACAAGAAGCGATCCGACTCTTCCAGCCGGAACGCCGCGCCAACGAGGATCGCCGCCAAGCGCCACAAAGAGGACACTACCGCGTGCCTCTTCGACTTCCCATCCGAGTTCGGGTCAGTGGTTTCAATCTGCGATTTGAAGAGGTGGCCAGCACGATCAATGCCTGTCGCACAGGCATTTTCTTCCACAGTACACGCCCCTATTCCAAGGGAACTCTTACCTATGTTACGTTGAATTATTCCCCCAGCGACCCCGCCGCCATCGAGCACACCGGAACTGTGGTTCGCATAGAAACCCAGCCGGGGTCTGAAGCCAAAGGCATTGCAGTCCAACTGCAATGAGGCTTGCCGCAGATCATTAAGCTTTTCGATAGTTTTTTTAGCAGCCCAACCGCCGCACATCTACCCTAAACAAAATCCGAAGGCTCAGGAAGCGAACGGAGCAATAAAGATGCTCTCGCGCTTACCATTCAGTTCCGCTCAGGGAAGGAGCGCACGGCTCTGACGGGCCCTAGCATTATGTTATACTGTGGGCCGACTTGCCGACCGAGATAAAAGAAAATCATGAAATGTCCTTTTTGTGGCCGCTCTAAGGATAAAGTGGTGGATTCCCGGGAAAGCAAAGAGGGACAGTCTATCCGCCGTCGCCGGGAGTGCCTTGGCTGTAAACGTCGCTATACAACCTACGAGCGAGTGGACGAAGTTCCGTATATGATCGTCAAGAAAGACGGACGGCGGGAACTGTTCGACCGTCAAAAAGTTCTTGCCGGGCTGTTGCGCGCTTGTGAAAAGAGACCCGTCAGCATGAACCAACTGGAAGAAATCGTCAACGAAACCGAGGCCATGGTGGTGGACTCGCCAGACCGCGAATTGCCTTCCCAAAGGATCGGAGAGTTGTTGATGAATCGGCTGCGCGATCTGGACAAAGTCGCTTATGTCCGCTTTGCCTCCGTCTATCTTGATTTCAAGGACGTGAATCAATTCCTGGAAGAGCTGAAAGACTTGCTACGCTCCCCGCGGCGAGGGCGTAAGAACAAAAACATCCCCACTGCTTGGCCAAACTGATTAAAAGCATCGCCTCTTGCCAAGAGGAAAGATTCCTCGATGTTCTTGCTGGACAGGGGGAGAGAAATGAAGCAAGCTCCGCCAAAAAAATCTTTGTCATTAGTTATGATAGCCAGCCGTTGTTGGAAATAAACCATGCTTCGTCGTTATTGGAAAACGTTGGTAGCAGTCCTGGGAGGCAACTTTCTCTATTATGGAGTGCTATATCCCTATCTGCCGCCTGGAGCACGCCACCGAATGTACCAATTGGATTGGGGATTGGTCGTGGATTTTTGGATCTGCCTGGCTATTTATGGATTGCTCTACTTCCCGTTTCGCCGTTCGCGCTGACCTTCCATTGATTTTATGTGTTTCTGTGGGAAAATGACACTGCCGGACGAATTCCATTTTTTATTGCCGGAGAAGGATCATGGGAGATTCGACAGTCTCCGTTACAGAGCAGGCGTTACCCCCGCGTCCAGAAGATCCAAGAAACATAACTTCTCATAATTTCCGCCTGGCCGCGGACCGGCTTGGTCTGGATTCGGAGATGCGCACTTTATTGAGCACGCCATTCCGGGAACTGCGTGTAGAGGTACCGGTGCGCCTGGACAACGGTTCCCTGAAAGTTTTTTTGGGCTACCGCATCCAGCATAGCGGGGTTCGGGGGCCGGCCAAGGGCGGTCTCCGCTACCACCCAGCCGTGGACGTGCAGGAAGTACGTGCCTTGGCCGAAGCAATGACATGGAAAACGGCCCTGGTCAACATCCCATTCGGGGGAGCAAAAGGCGGCATTGCCTGCGACCCACATGCCATGAGCCAGAGCGAATTGGAGCGGCTGACCCGCCGCTTCACTTCCCGAATTCAGGCGATCCTGGGCCCCTACCGGGACATTCCCGCTCCCGATATGAATACCAATGCCCAAGTAATGACCTGGATTTTCGACGAATACAGCGCGCATCATGGCTACACTCCCGCTTGCGTTACTGGCAAGCCAGTAGAAATGGGAGGATCGAAGGGGCGGGAACAGGCTACCGGATACGGAGCGACCATCCTGATTCGGGAGCTGATGAAGGAAGTCGGTAAGCCACTAGCGGGCGCGAAGGTGGCCCTTCAGGGATTCGGAAACGTCGGCAGTCATGCTGCCAGGGCGCTGGCGAGAGAAGGAGCGCAATTCGTCGCTATCGGCGACTATCACGGAGCCATTTACTCGCAAAAAGGAATTAACCTGGAAGAGTTGTTTGCCCATCAAGCAGCGACCGGCAAGATTCAGGGACTAGCCGGAACGGAACCGCTTTCGAGCGAAGACTTGCTTGAGGTGGAGTGCGACATTCTTGTACCGGCGGCTTTAGAATGTGTGATCCATCGAGGGAATGCTGAACGTATTCGGGCGCGCTTCATCGCGGAGGCAGCCAACCTGCCTACCACGCCCGAGGCCGATGAGATTCTCGGACGGCGCGGTGTAGTGATCTTGCCCGATATACTCACCAACGCAGGCGGCGTGACGGTTTCTTATTTTGAGTGGGTACAAAATCTGCAACAACTTTTCTGGGAAGAAGACCACGTTAACGCCGAAATGGAAAAAATCCTGGTGAAAGCTTTCCGAAACGTCATGCACACGGCCAGTTCACAGAAAATACCCCTGCGGACTGCCGCATACACTATCGCTGTGGAACGAGTGGCCCGAGCGGAAAAATTGCGCGGTACATAACAGCGGCATATGTTTCCTCTGTTGACCAAGCGCGTTTCCGAGGTGGCGTCCCCCGCCGATGGGAAACGGATTTTAGTCATGCGATTCTGGCCACGGGGCGTGGCGCGCTCGGGAATAAACCTGTGGCTGCGAGAATTGGGGACTAGCCCGGAGTTGATCAAAAAATGGAAAGCAGGCAGCATCCGCTGGACTGAATTCAGGCGAACTTACCTGCATGAACTTAAAGATCCTGCCGCTCGGCAGGCCATCGCGGAAATCCGTAAGATGTTGCGGCAAGGGCCGGTTACCCTCCTATGCAGTTGCCCGGAGGAGTCGCGCTGCCATCGCGGCATTCTGAAGCAAATCATTCTGCAACAAACGGCTGCTAGCCAGCCCGCGTCCCGGCGAAAAAGGTTATCTCCTCTCGAAAAGCATTAAGACACGGAGGTCATCGCAAAGGAGCATCAGGCCTATTTGGAAAAATGGGTTGTGGTTTCGTTAACGCTTTGTTAAATTGGACTGTTTACTTATTATTCGTCAGAAAGTTGTCGCCCAAGAGCGTAGAGTATGAGGAAACGCCTGGATTTGCAGATGCGTTGGGGAATCTGGCTTGCCTTACCCAACCTGTGGATGGCTGCCGCAGTGATCGGGGCTTTGCCGAGTATCGCGAAGGCACAATTCGGAGCGGAGACGGCCCGCATCGTTGTCCTGACAGGCCGCGTCTCCGTCGAACGAACCGGGGGCGAGTTGTGGGCTTTGCAACCCGAGCAAATCATCGCAGCGGGCCAGGTGATCGTGACGGGAGCGGACGGTTATGCCGAACTGGAACTGTCCGACCATAGCCGTATCGAGGTTTTTGCCAATTCCCGCCTGATTTTCCGTGCTAATCGTTTCAACTGGCATGATCTGCTGGATCTTTATCTCGGCAAAATCCGGCTCCAAATCCAGCATCTGACCAATGAGGACTCGCCCTACCGCGTTACCACTCCCACTGCCGTGATTTCGATTCGGGGAACCGTCTTAGATGTTGACGTTGCATCTCCAGAAGAAACTGTTGTGCGGGTTGAAACAGGTTCGGTCCGCGTCCGACACCGGTTGATTCCGGGGAAGGATGTAATCCTGGAATCCGGACAAAGTTTGCAGGTCTTTGCCAACGCGCCTTTGGCAGCAGCAAAATTTACTGTCCCAGTCCTCGCGATTGGCAGGGTGGTGCGGGCCGTGGTGGATACCCTGGCGGCGATGGACCGTCCC
This sequence comes from Acidobacteriota bacterium, assembly GCA_016199675.1. Classification (GTDB taxonomy): domain Bacteria; phylum Acidobacteriota; class Terriglobia; order 2-12-FULL-54-10; family 2-12-FULL-54-10; genus JACQGE01. The sequence goes on from JACQGE010000177.1 coordinate 7,387, forward strand.
GGAGGCCAGTCCAGTGGAAATAGCGGAGGCACTTCTTCTGCCGGGAGCGCTTCCTCTGGAGGCAATTCCGGTTCGAGCGGCGCAAACAACGGCTCCAATGAGCCAGCGCCTCCTCCGGGCGAGGACAATACCAGTTCTCCGCCGGGAGACGTGGTCACACCCTAGTAATCCCGCCGATCTTTGTACACTTCATAACGACAGGTATTCCCTATTAAATACAATAAAATCCGGGGTAACCTGGGGCTCGGTTTTGCTATCTTCGTGCTCGGCGCTCTCTGACCAAGCAGCCTGGCGGATCAAGATGGCATCCAATAGAAAAGGAGTGAGCGATGGAAGATAATCCTCTACGGAAACTGGAAAACGAATCCTTTGTTTTCGCCGGCCATACGCTGAAGAGTTTATTTGAGGAACTGGTCGGGAGAAACTTCCGAGAGTTTCTTAAACTCTCTGATGCGGAGATCATCGAGTACCTGGCAGGGCTTCTGACTCAGTTCAGCCAAGCCGAGAATCTTTATGCCATTCGCAACGCGCGAGGCAAACCTATCGAAGACGTGGCAGAGATGCTGCTCGTATCGAATCCGCTGCTAGAAGCGCCTTCATTCGATCGAGAGCGGGAAGTCCGCAAGCACATCGGAGACTTCACTCTTTTCTTCACCGGAATCTTCCCGGAAGCTATCAACCGCTGGCGGCTGCGACGGCAGCATCTGGACTCCTTGATTGATTATGTGAAGGCCGGCAAAGAATCCTACTTTATCGTTTCTAAATTCAATGTCTTTGAATACAAGGACAGTGCCCCATTTTTCCGGAAAATGTCTGACCAGTTCGAAACTTGCGTCTTCGGATTGAACCTTGTCAAGCAGGACCTGGAGCGGATGCAGCAGGCTGCTTATGTGCGGGCGCAAGAGTTGCTGTCGTGATTGACTTCTCCTCCTTTGCAGGTCTCTTCCAAAATAACAGCTTATTTTAGCCATTCAGCGCCACTACGCTGTTATCCTTTTTTTAAATGGGATCTCAGCCTAGGAAACCTTCGCCAGCTCGGAAAGCGGCTTTTGAGATTTTGCTGCGCGTCGAAACCCAATCGAGCTACGCGGCAGAATTGCTCCATAGCCAATACACGGCGTCCTTGTCAGCGCGGGATGCCGCGCTGTGCACCGAATTGGTTCTGGGAACGCTTCGCTGGCGGGGAATGCTGGATTTTCTGGTGCAGCAATTGGCTCGCATGCCATGGGATTCGCTGGACCCCGAGGTGAAGGTAGCCTTGCGCATGGGACTATACCAATTACGGTTTTTGAGCCGGATGCCATCGCGCGCCGCTGTCTACGAGACGGTGGAGTTAGTCAAAGCGGCTGGGAAGCGATCGGCGTCAGGAATGGTCAACGCTGTGTTACGTCGAGGCGCGCAGGCCGACTTGGCATCTTTCCGCCCTCCCGCCATGCCAGAACTGGAGTGGCAGAGCATCGAGCTTTCTCATCCTGCTTGGCTGTTGGAGCGCTGGGCAGCCCGCTACGGGCGACTGGCAGCAATTTCACTTGCCTCCGCCAACAACCAGCCTCCCAAAACTTCCTTCCGGTTGAGGACGAACGGTCAGTCGCCCTCCGAAATAGAAAATCAATTGCGGGAAATAGCGGTTGAAATTGGCCCCGGCAATTTCCTGAAGAACTGCTGGGTTCTCCGGAAAGGAAACATCGTCCGAACAGAGCCCTACCGTCGGGGGGAACTGATTGTGCAGGACGAGGCTTCGCAGATTGTCCCTTACCTGCTTGACGTTCGGGACGGCCATGGGGTACTGGATTTATGCGCAGCACCAGGCAACAAGACCGCACAACTGGCCCAATGGGCCGGGAACACGGGCCGGGTGGTAGCTTGCGATGCATATCTTCATCGCCTGAGAGAAATGCCCGTGCCCGGACAGGACAACGTCTGGCGAGTGGCGCTGGACGGTAGACAACCCCTGCCTTTTTCCAACCCCTTCGACCGCGTCCTGGTGGATGCGCCGTGCAGTGGAACAGGAACCTTAAGACGCGACCCAGAAATTAAGTGGCGATTGTCATTGGAAGACATCCGCGAACTTTCTGAAACGCAATCTCAATTGCTGAGCAAGGCCGCCGGGATATTAGCAACGGGAGGGCGGATGGTCTATTCCACTTGTGCGCTGGAAAAAGAAGAAAATGAAATGGTGGTAAGACGGTTTCTGGAGAACCACCCGAATTTTAGCCTCCTTCCCGTACAGTCAGAGAAGGTCCGCTTGCGAGATTTCCTCCAGCCGTCTGCGCTTTGGATTCTCGAGGGGGATTTTCTCGCAACGTTTCCCCCTAGGGACGGAACGGATGGTTTCTTCGCCGCGATCCTAATCAAAACAGATGGGAAAACGCATTCATCCAATGGTAAAATAAGTGGTAATATCTGAGGGCGGTAGGAACAAAATGGCAGAGATTATTCCCTCGATTTTGTCAGCGGATATGGCTCGCTTGGCCGAGGAAATGGAAGCGGTCAAGGCGGGCGGCGCCGCGATGATCCACGTGGATGTGATGGATGGCCACTTTGTCCCCAATATCACCATCGGGCCGCCGGTGGTAAGTTCGTTGCGACGCTCCACAGACCTTTTGCTGGACGTGCACTTGATGATCGAGAATCCCGATGCCTACATCCCGGAATTCATCCGGGCGGGAGCGGATCAGGTTTCGGTACACCAGGAAGCTGTAGTACATCTGGACCGCACGCTAAACCTGATTCGATCCAGTGGCGCGGAGGCTGGCGTAGCCATCAATCCGGCCACTCCAATCGAGACCCTGTTGGCAGCGCTCGAAATCATGGATTTCGTGCTCGTGATGAGCGTTAATCCCGGATTTGGCGGACAGTCTTTTATACCGTATACTTTGAAAAAGGTGCAGCAGTTGGACCAACTGCGGCACGAGAAATCCCTGGAGTTTCTGATTGAAGTGGACGGAGGACTCACTCCCGAAAACGTGGGCGAGGTAGTGCGCGCGGGCGCCGACTGGATTGTAGCAGGCTCCAGCGTTTTTCATAGCAAAGATCCACGTACGGCAGTAGAGACAATGCGCCGGGTGGCCCAGGAAGCGACGTTAAGCCGGATCTAACAACCTTAGCCAGGGAGAAAGAAGCCGCGAGGAGGAACAGAGTGCAGAGAAAGAAATCAGGATGGATGCTCCTCACCGTCGCCAGCATTTTACTGGCGACCGGCTGTGGTCGTCGCCCTTATGAAACTCCCATTGTTACAAATTCGCAACAGCCGGATAAGGAACTCTTTGATCGAGCCGTCGGCGATATTGAAAGATCCCGCTTTACCATCGCTCGCCTGACCTTGCAGACCCTCATCAACACCTATCCTGACAGTGAATTCATCGCCAAGGCCAAACTAGCCATTGCTGACACCTGGTTCCGGGAGGGAGGCAGCAGCAACTTGATGCAGGCAGAGGCCGAATACCGCGATTTCATTACATTCTTCCCAACCCTTCCCGAAGCCAGCGAAGCGCAGATGCGGGTAGCCATGATCCACTATCAAGAAATGGAAAAGCCTGACCGGGACCCAACTCATGCCCGACGCGCAGAGCAAGAATTCCAAAAAATATTGCTGAATTATCCAGATAGCCCTTTCGCGCCGCTGGCCGAACAGCGCTTGCGGGAAGTCCAGGAAGTTCTCGCGCAGGGAACTTTCGAAGTGGGTCGGTTTTATTTTCTTCAGGGCAACGACATCGCAACGCAAGCCCGCCTGAAGGAACTGGTAGACCGTTATCCGAACTTCAGCCAGGCTGACGGGGCACTCTACCTGCTCGGGAGGTCTCTGGAACGGTCTGGAGAAAAAATGATGGCGGAAGCCATCCCATATTATTCTAGGATTGTCCGGAACTATCCCCTAGGCAGCCGGGCCAAAGATGCTAAGGAGCGGCTGGCAGCTTTGGGAGCTACGGTTCCCGAACCCGATCCGGCCGCTGTAGTCAGAATGACCTATGAGAATGCGCTGGCTCAACAGCAGGGACTCTTTGCGAAACTTTTGGGCGGTTTTGGTCGGCGCCCCAACGTCTTAGCTGCACAGGGAAAACTCGGCGCTCCCACGATGACAACCCAAGGCCCTGCCCAGGCGGGAGCCGTTTCGCCAGCGGTGCAATCACAGCAGAGTCCTACAAGCGGGGCCAGCCCGTCTCAAACTATTTTCCTGGAACCTGTTCCAGATTCCAATACGACCAGCACTCCCACTAATCCTCCTCCCTCTAACCCGTAACAAGGACATTCCTTCAGCTCGATCAACTTTTCCATTTCATTCCAAACGCAAACCTCGTTCCCCGACTGATACCACTACTCATCCGTTCTGTTCTGCCTATTGACTTATCCTTGGGGCAGTGGTAAACAAGGGCCATTCCCCCAGGAAAAAGGGAGTGCCAGTGGCCAAAATTCTTCTTGCCGATGACAGCACCCACGCGCAGCGAATGGGGACAAAAATTCTCTCTGCGGAGGGGCACGAAGTCACGACAGCCAGCAATGGACAAGCCGCCATCAAAATGATGGACGAATTTGCGCCGGATTTAATTGTGGCGGACATCTTCATGCCGGGGAAAAACGGCTACGAACTGTGCCAGTGGATCAAATCCAATCCAAAATGGAACCACCTACCCGTCTTGCTAACCATTGGGGCTATGGAACCTTATGATCCTGCGGAAGGCCGCAAAGCCCATGCAGATGGCCTTGTTACCAAGCCCCTGGAGTCTTCCGATTTATTAGAAACTGTCCAGAAACTGCTGGCCAATGTTAAAAAGCCCGTTCCACCGCCGCCTGTCCCCGCAGAAGAACCGGTGGAGGAAACAGCTCCTTTCGAAGAAGAAGAGACCCCAATAGCCCCTGCACCGGAAGAGTTAAAGTTGCCGGACGATTTCGCCCAGCAGCCCGTCGCCCTTTTCAATGACTTGCTGGGGTCGCCTGCTCCTGCCGAAATCGAAAAAGACCCCTTCTCAGAGAGTGCTCCACTGGAGTTTCCGAAGGCAGAAGAAATCCTGCCAACTCCGGAAACTGGCCAAACGTTCTCGGCGGCAAATTTTGTTGAACAAGAAATCACCCCGGAAAAAGAACAGCAACCCTTGGCACAAGATTTCCTGCTGGATGCGTCCGCAGCGAAAACCGAGGAAACAGTCACGCTAGAAGCGCCTCCTGCCGAGGAGCCACAAACGGCTATTTCCGCTTTGTTAGAACCGCAGGCCGAAGAAAAAATGGTTTGGGTCGCGGAATCCGTCCCGGTGACCGCACAAGACGAAAAGCTGTTTGCTCACACCTCTGACTGGGAAAGCCTGACAAAGTTGACAGAGGAGGAAAGCCAAGACCAGCCGGCAACGGCCGTCAAAATGGAAAGTGAACCACTGCAGGTTTCCATGCAGACCCCTTCGCTGGGTCCACCGGCAGGGTCGCCGCAGCCAGAAGAAGAAACCTTGTCCAGCGAGCCAGGAATGACTGTGCCCTCCTCCTCTTTGGTTGTTTCAAATCTGCCGGAAACTTCTGAACCCACAGTTGCTCCCATAGACCGCCTCACCATCGAGCAGCTCGTGCGGGAAAGCGTCGAAGAGATGATGCCGCAAATTGTGGACCGGATTGTTCAGGCAATCGGGATTCCTCTTCCCCCAAGGACCAACGACCACTAGTCTTTCTCTTCCCCAACAAAGGCATTACCAAGCCGTAGCCCCAGGAACTGCTTAATCTTTCTATTTCTTGAATAGAGAATTCCACTTCTTGCGAGCGTCTTCAGCGGAAGTTCCTAATTTGCGAACCAAGTCCACGCGGGTGGCGGCTTCAAAATAATCGCAGTAGTTGGCCTTATCCTTGTACCGTACCCACTCCGCCTGAGTTTCGCGGCACTCGTTATGAACGGAAGGGTCAAAGAAGCGGCAATTCTTGCAGCAATGCAGGTCCGCATTGCACTGGGGACAGGTATCGTTCTTTAAAACTTTTTGTCCGGAGAGAAGCTGGATGGGATGCCCGCAGCTAAAACAAGCAAAAGTCACATCCGGCATAGAAAAATTGTAGCATGAAAGCAAACTTCTAAGACGACTGCGGGGTTGCGGAAAAGGTCGCATCTGCTTCGCCGCCTTCGCCATGTTATATTCCCCCTCAATGATTACCTTGTCCACACCAGTCCGTTTCCTCAAAGGGGTGGGCGAAGCGCGGGCGCAGGTCCTGGAAACCAAAGGCATCCTCACCATCGAGGACCTGCTTTATTATCTGCCCTTTCGGTACGAAGATCGCACATGCCTGCGCGGACCGGGAGAGTTGCAGCCAGGAGAAATGGCTACAGTCATTGCTCCGGTGCTTCGCACCGAGATGCTTTCTTTGCGTCGGCGTTCCCTGAAAATCTTCCATGCCGAGGTGGGAGAAGGAAGACATCGACTGCACGGCAAGTGGTTCAACTCTCCTTACTTGCAACGGATCATCCGGCCTGGCCAATATCTTGCCCTCCACGGCAAAGTAGAAGAAGACGCCTACGAAGGCGGTTTGCAGATGGTGCAACCGCAATATGAAATTCTTCCGAATCTTCCCGACCACCTTTTCGATAGCGGAAACTCATTGGAAGTGGGTCGTATCGTTCCGATCTATGAAGCAGCGGGTGGTGGGCGGCTGACCTCGCGCTTTTTCCGCCGGGTCATCCATTCTGTTCTGGAATCACTCGGGGGGATGGAGGACCCGCTGCCTTCAGTAGTAGCCCAACAAATCGGATTGATTCCGCGCTGGGAAGCGATTCGCAACATTCACTTCCCTCCCCCGGGAACTCGCTTGGCTGGTTTGGACCAGGCACGCAGTCCGGCTCACTTGCGGCTGATCTTCGAGGAGTTTTTTCTGCTGGAAACTGGTCTGACTTTGAAGCGCAAAAAAGCTCGTGAGATGCCCGGCATTGCCTTCCGCACGGATTCTCGAATCCGAGAGTTTCTGAAAAAGGTGCTTCCGTTTCATCCGACCACCGCCCAAAAAAAAGCGCTGGCAGAGATCGTCGAAGACATGCGCGCCCCGCGCCCCATGCATCGCCTGCTTCAAGGCGATGTTGGCAGCGGAAAAACCATCGTCGCGCTGCAAGCTGCTGTCATCGCCATCGAAAACGGCTATCAGGTAGCCGTGATGTCCCCAACCGAGATTCTGGCTACCCAGCATTGTTTTTATTTTCGTCGCTTGCTGGGGCGCTCCGGTTACAACGTTGTCTTGCTGAGCGGGAGTGCCACGCCGCGCGAAAAAAGAGCGATCAAGAAGTTGTTGCGCGAAGGAGCAGCGCAGGTGGCGATCGGAACTCACGCTTTAGTCGTGGAAGACGTGGAATTCAAAGCCCTGGGACTGGTCATCACAGACGAGCAGCACCGTTTCGGCGTGATGCAGCGGCGGCGGCTCATGCAAAAAGGGCGCACTCCGGACACGCTGGTGATGACGGCCACGCCTATCCCCCGAACTCTGGCACTTACCCTATATGGGGACTTGGATGTTTCCGTGATTGATGAACTGCCTCCAGGACGGCTACCCATCATAACGCGCCAGATTCCAGTGGAAGCTGACTCGGAGGCGTATGAGTTTGTGCGCTCGCAGGTGGCCTTGGGCGCTCAGGCGTTCGTCGTCTGCTCTGTAATTGAGGACTCCGAAGAATTAGAAGATCCGAAGTCAGCCCTCCAAACTCATGAACTTCTATCGAAACAGATCTTCCCTGAATTTAGAGTTGGCCTTCTGCATGGAAGGCTGACTGCCGAACAAAAAGAAAAAATCATGCAGGCTTTCCAAGCCGGGAAAATCCAAATCTTAGTGGGAACGACCGTGATCGAAGTTGGCGTGGACGTCCCGAACGCTACCGTGATGGTCATCGTGCAGGCCGAGCGTTTCGGATTGGCGCAATTGCACCAGTTGAGAGGAAGGGTAGGTCGGGGACGCCGGCAGTCGCACTGTCTGCTGCTCACTTCCCGGCAGCAAACGGAAGTTGCGCAACAGCGCCTGGCCGCTTTAGAGCGCACAAACAACGGCTTTGAAATCGCGGAACTTGATCTGCGCCTGCGCGGCCCTGGTGAATTCATGGGAGTTCGTCAATCGGGCTTGCCCACCTTTCGCGTGGCCAATTTGCTCCGCGATCGGGAAATCCTGGAGCACGCCCGCCGCCTGGCACTGGATTTTTTTGAAGCCGGTGACCGGCAGGAGCTGGCTCGTCTAGTGCGCTACATCAAAGAAAACTGGAACCGCCGTTACGGTTTGGTCGCTGTAGGCTAGCCTTGGTTTCCTCGCCTCTACCTGCTCGCGGCGGCGAGTTGATTCCGGGCATGGTAGGAACTGCGGACCAAAGGCCCAGACTCCACGTGCAGGAAGCCGAACCGTTCGCCCTCCCGCTTCAGTTCCGCAAACTCTTCCGGCGTGTAGTAACGGCTAATCGGGAGGTGATCCGGTGAGGGCCGCAGGTATTGACCGATTGTCAGGATTTGACAACCGTGGTCAACCAAATCTCTCATCGTAACCAGAATCTCCTCCCATTCCTCTCCTAAACCCACCATCATCCCCGATTTGGTGGCAATGGCCGGGTCGAAGTTGCGAACCTCGCTGATCAGGCGCAAAGACTGTTCGTACCGAGCACCCGGACGGACACGCCCATAAAGCCGTGGAACCGTCTCGATATTGTGGTTGAGCACGTCGGGTCGCGCTGCCAGCACTTTTCCCAGTGCTTCCATCGAACCCTGAAAATCCGGAATGAGAACTTCCACGCGGCACTCCGGGCGGATGTGGCGGATCGCTTGAATGGTTAGGGCAAAGATTTCTGCTCCGCCATCCCGCCGGTCATCGCGGTTGACCGAAGTGACCACGGTGTAGAGCAACCCCAACTGCGCTACCGCCTGCGCTACGCGCTCCGGTTCCTCGTAATCGAGCGGCAGCGGAGCGCCTTTGGGTACCGCGCAGAAACCGCAGCGTCGGGTGCAAACATCCCCCAGGATCATGAACGTCGCGGTGCGCTGTTCCCAGCACTCGCCCAGGTTCGGGCAGCGAGCGCTCTCGCAAACCGTGTGCAGCCGCAGCCGGTTCGTCAGGACTTTCAACTCGTGATAGTTGGGGCCGCCGGGCAGGCGCGATTTGATCCATTCCGGACGTCTCGGCTGCACTGTGACCAACATGGCTGCTTGCATTCTACCCTCAGGCGCCGATATACCGCGCATACAAACTACGCGCCAGCCCCGGATTCGTGGTGCCTTGAATAATAGCTCGGCCGTCCGGGAAAATCGTCATTTGATAAGGAGCTATTGTAAACTGAAACACAAACGGATTAGACCGGACCTCACCCAGCGGCTTCAACCGTTGTTCCAGTTCCCCAAAATCTACCGCCCGCTTTCGCTCATGGATTTGCACCGAGTTGCGTCCGCAGAGCGTGACCGGCGCAGCGCGTGAGCCGGACAAGTAGGCAAATTCGCGTTTCTGGCACGCCTGGCAATCTTCCGCTGGCTTACCTGGATTCACCGCCTGGAAGCGATTTTCCCAGACATCGAGTGATAGCAGTTTGCCATGCAGAGCGTTGTGATCTCCCAGCAGCAACTTCAGAATCTCAGCCACCTGGATGGAAGCCACTGCGGAGGCCGCCGCGTTGATGATCCCTTCCGTGTCGCAGGTGGTGTTTATCCCCGAGGGCGGCTCCGGAAACAGGCACGCCAGACACGGGCCGCTACCGGGCACGATGGTCATGGTCACGCCGTAACTGCCCACCGCCGCCCCATAGACCCATGACACATTGTTCTGAACGCTGAAATCGTTCAGCAAATAACGGGTTTCAAAATTGTCGGTCCCGTCCACAAAGGCGTGAATCCCCGAGAGGATTTCGGCGATATTCTCCGCCGTGAGGTCGGCTACAATTCCCCGCACCTTCACGCCAGAATTAGCTTCCCGGAGATGAGCCTCCGCAGCCACGGCTTTCGGGAGAGACTGAGCGGCATCGTTTTCGTCAAACAGCGTTTGCCGTTGGAGATTGCTCTCCTCCACGTAGTCGCGGTCAACGATCAACAACTCCCCGACACCGGCGCGAACCAGCATGGAAGCCTGCTGGCTTCCCAAAGCGCCGCAGCCCACAACAGCTACCCGCGAGGCCAACAGTTTCTGCTGCCCTGTTTCCCCAATGTGCCGGTAGAGGATTTGCCGGGAATATCTCTCCCTCTCTCTGGCGTCCATAGAGCCATTATAAGGAGAACAGTCTGCTTTTTCGGAAATGGTTGAGAGGAAAGACACGGCAAGCCTGCGGCCGACTAATCGCCAGGGCTCCAGGCTGGAGAAGGCTCTGCGCCGTCAATCCGCTCGGATTCCGCCTGGCCGGAAAGGTAATAGTCACAAACAGGCTTGCCAAACTTGTAGAATAGAGCTGGTGTCACCACCCAGTCTAGAAGTGTAGAACTGATCAGGCCGCCAGCGACCACCGCCGCAATAGGTTGTAGGAGTTCTTTTCCCGCTTCCCCCTTGGCGAAAACCCAGGGCAAAACACCCAAGATGAATGCCAGGGCGGTCATTAAAACAGGGCGCAACCGCTCCAAGGTTCCTCGAAAGATCATCTTCTCGTCAAATTTCTCCCCTTCGTAGCGAACCAAGTGGATATAGTGGGAGATCATCATAATGCCATTGCGCGAAGCAATGCCTCCCACCGTGATGAACCCGATCAGGGAAGCTACTGACAGCACTCCCCCGCTTAAATAAACGGCGATCACTCCTCCCACCAAAGCCAGGGGGATGTTTGCCATGATTTGCAAGGCCACACGAGGAAACTGGAAGTGGCCATAAAGCATCAAGAAAACCCCGAGGGTGGCAAATACCGATAAAATCAAGATTAAACGCATCGCTTCCGCCTGGTATTGGAACTGTCCTCCATAGATGATGAAGTACCCCGGAGGAAAGGAAATCTGGCTGGCCACACGTTCCTGCAATTCTGTCACGGCGCTGCGCAAGTCCCGGCCTGCCACATTCGCTTGTACCGCGATTCTCCGCTGAGCATTCTCGCGCAAAATCAGGTTCGGGGTAGTCCGCAATGAAATGTCAGCCACCTGGCGGACGGGTATCTTGGCTCCGTTGGGCGTGTCAATCAGGACTTCGCCAATAGAATTGATGTCATTGCGAAAAGGCTCGTCCAGCCACACAACCAAGTCAAAAGATCTCTGGCCATCCAGGATTTGGGAAACAACGCGTCCGCTCAAGGCGGTTTCCAGCACGTCGTTGACCTCCGCGACCTGGAGACCATAGGTAGCGGCCCGCTGGCGGTCCACCGCGATCGCCACTTCGGGAACCGGCGTTTGTTTCTCCACCAAAACATCCACCATGCCCGGCACGGTTTTCATGATCGTTTCCAGTTCAGCAGCTTTCTGACGGATCACGGGTAAATCGGGGCCAAACACCAGGACAGCAAGCTGTGCCCGAACTCCGCTCTGCATATGTTCCAGGCGGTGTGAGATGGGCTGGCCGATATTCACCGCCACTCCGGGCAAGATGGAAAGCTGATTCCGGATATCCGCCATGATCTGGTCCTTATTCCGCACCTTCTGGTCCAGATTCACCTCGATTTCCGTGGAGTAAACCCCTTCGGCGTGCTCATCCAGTTCCGCTCGGCCTGTGCGGCGCCCCGTGGAGATCACCCCAGGAACCTCCCGGATCCTTTTCTCCGCCAACCGTCCGATCTCGTTCGATTCGCTCAGGCTGATTCCAGGCTCTGCCAGGACAGTCGCCGTCAACGTGCCCTCATTGAAAGGAGGCAAGAATTCGCGTCCCATCAGGGGGATAAAAGCGACTGCGAGCAAGACCAGGAAAGCGGCAGCTATCAGAACTTCCCAGGCGTGCGGAAGAGTCCAGCGCAACAGGTGGGTCTGCTGCTTCTTCAACCAGCGGACCAGCGCAGCATCTCCGGGTTTTTCCATGAAGGGAGCGTTCGGCAGCAGGTAATAACACATCACCGGAGTCAGCGTCAGCGAAACCACCATGGACGCCAGCAATGAAACAATGAAAGCCACTCCCAAAGGAGCAAACATGCGGCCTTCCACTCCCGTCAGGAAAAAGAGAGGAAGGAAGACCAGCACAATGATGAACGTGGCATATACAATCGAATTCCGGATTTCGCAGGATGCGTTGAAGATGACCCGTAGCGGGGGTTCCGGTTCTCCCCGTTCTTTGTTCTCCTTTAACCGCCGGTAGACGTTCTCCACATCTACAATCGCGTCATCAATGATCAGCCCGATCGCTACCGCGAGCCCTCCCAGCGTCATGGTGTTGATGTTTAAGTCAAAAAACTTCAGAAACAGGAAAGTGATGAGGAACGAGAGCGGAATCGCTGTGAGGTTAATGATAATGGTGCGGAAATTCGCGAGGAAGATCAGCAGAATGAGGGCAACCAGAATTCCCCCTTCCCAGAGACCTTCCTTGACGTTGTCAATGGCCCGCTCAATGAAATCCGCCTGCCGGAACACATGCGTGTTCATGGTAATTTCCGGCGGCAAGGAAGCCTTGAGCGTGTCCAACGCCTGGACCACGTCCTTCGTCAGGGGAATCGTATTGGAATTGGGCTGCTTGTAGATGCTCAGGAGCACCGCCGAGGCACCATTAAACCCTGCGCTGCCCCGCATGACGGGAGAGCCCAATTGGAGCCGGGCGACATCCCGCACAAAAATCGGCTGATCATTCCGGAAAGCGACTACCGTGGACCCGATATCCTCCAGCTCTGTGGTACGGCCCACATTCCGGACCATGAATTCCCGATTGGGACTGAGCAGAAAACCGCCGCTCGTGTTTTGGCTGGAAGCGCCGACGGCGAGTTCCAAGTCATGGAAGGTAACGTTATACTGCCGCAATCGGTCCGTCGAAGCCAGGACCTGATACTGCTTCACGCCGCCGCCGATGACGGTCACCTGAGAAATTCCAGGAATCGCCAGAAGCCGCGGCCGAAGAACCCAATCCGCCAGGGTCCGAATCTCCAGGGGAGAAATCTTCTCCGGGTCTGCCTGCAACGCTACCAGCATGATCTCGCCCATGATGGAGCTAATTGGACCGAGCACCGGCGTTACATTGGTTGGCAGGCGTCCCCTGGCCAGTTCCAGCCGCTCGGTCACTACCTGTCGGTCCCGGTAGATATCTGAACCCCAGGCAAACTCCACAAACAACAGCGAAAGTCCTACGCCGGACTGAGAGCGGATGCGCTCGACGTTTGTTGCTCCATTCAGCGCATATTCCAGCGGAATCGTTACCTGGAGCTCGACTTCTTCGGGCGACAGCCCAGGCGCTTCCGCAAACACCGTAACAATCGGACGGTTCAAGTCCGGAAAGATGTCTACGGCCAGCTCCCGATAGACTACATAGGTCCCATAGAGGAGCACAAAGATGGAAAATGTGATGACGAAGAGCCGATGTTCCAGGGAGAAACGGATAATTCGATCAAACATCTCTTATCTCCGGGAAGAATCCGTCAACCAAGCGCGGAACTGCCGGCCTGACGTTTGCAAATTAACCCTGCGGGAGCGCAGCCGTTGTTGATTCTTCCTCTTGCCGGAACGAACCTAATAAACCCGCGCCTTTGACAATTACCTGGTCGCCTTCTTCCAGGCCGGAAAGAACCTGCCACCATCCGTCCTGCTTGATGCCGACCTCGATCTTCAGCGGTTCAAACTTCTCCGAGTTGCGGGCAACATAAACATACTGTCTGTCCCCTTCATCCACCACGGCCTGCGCCGGCACCACAATACCTCGCTGTTGACGGGAGAAATCCACGCGGACAAAGGACCCCAAGGCCAGCCGTTGCTGCGGATTGGCAACATCTACCAGCACGCGCAAAGTGCGGCCCGTGGGTTCTACGGCGTCATCAATATAGTGAACCGTACCCGGGAGAGAGTTGCCGCCTCCCTCGGCAGGGAAGACCCTTGCCAGGTCTCCTGCCTTTACTTTCCAAACATCGTAGAGGTAGACCTGGGTCCAAACCCATACCCGGCTGGTATCTGCAATCGTAAAGAGTTTTCGAAACTCTCCGGTTACATCCAACTGCCCCGGGACAAAATCCACCGAAGTGATGGTTCCGCTGATCGGCGATGGCACTCCCGTTTTCCGTGGGTCGCGGAGCTTGATCACATTGACGTAGTTTTTATCCTGAGTCTCAATTTCGTCGTAAATCTTTTGGGCCTCGTCGTAGAGTTCCTTCGCCCATTTCAAATCCAGCTCATAGGCCGGGTTCGCCGCAGACAGTTTCTGAAATCGCTCGTACTCCACCTGCGCGGCATCCAGATGCTTCCTGGCTTCTTCCAGAGTACCTTTAATGTTTTTCTGTTTTTCCAGCATCGGACCCCGTTCCGCCTGAGAAAGCTCCAAAGTCAGCAGGACAAGTTCCTGGCCTTTCTCTACCCGGTCCCCCGGCACCAGCGGTTTCTTAGAAAATTCAATGCTTCCCCAGAACGGGGAATAAACTTCCGCCGTCAGCCGGGCATCCGGCGACACCGTACCAAAAGCCGCCACGGTTTCCCCGAGCGAAACCTGTTTGGCAGCCGCCAGGGCCAGTCCCAATTCCTTCTGCACTGCTTTCGGAATCGTGTACGATCCGTCTTCGTTCAATTCCACCGTCTCGGCAGCGCCGCCTGCCAGTTTGGGTTTACGCATCGCCAGAACCTGGTCAATGATGAAAAAGTTCATCAAGGCGACCACCACAACCAAGGAAGCCGCCCCAATAGTGATCGGCCGGATCATCTGCGGGAGATGCCCTCCCCTGAGGCGCACCTTCCATAGCTGCATTCCCGTCAGCCCGAGGATCAGCAACGCCACCGCCAGATTGACCCAGAATCGGAAAAAGGAAGCCATGTTCGCCTGGACCGCAACGGGAAAGTCCAGCGTCAACTGATCGCCCACCTCGCTGTGAACCACGAACCGCAGCAATAAAGTGCCGCTGTCCTGAAAGCGATATTCCGCAATCCCGAAGACGCCCTCTCCTCCTTCAGGATGGACTGGCAGGTGCGGTTGCAGGACTTTTTGAGTTTTGGCATCCAAGATCGAGCCTTCTGGCAGAATGCCAACCGGCACTTCCGATCCCAAGAGCGGGTCTGGCTTCGGCAGCAGACGCTTAACCGTCAGCTCAATGTTGGTGATCTCCCCCACCGTCGGCAACGCGGGAGAATGCATGAGTTCGATCCGGTATTTCCCGCCGGCAGCTTCAACAATGCGGGTGATATTCTGCTGCCCGCCTCCCTCTACTTCCCCGTGCGCCCATCCTTTGAGAGGGACCAGAAGTCCCGCTCCCAGCAGGAGAAAACCCAGTGAGCTTCTGACGCCGATCTTTTGTGCAAGCCAGCGATTCGCAAGTTTTCGCTTCATGGCGACACCAATTCGACTTCACCGATCATCCCGAACCGCAAGTATTCTCCAGGGTTCTCCACGCGGAACAGCACCTCGCGCACCCGCGTCAGCGGGTCCACCATCGGGGGCACCACTTCCAGATGGCCGATATAGGTTTTTCCAGGGATATTATTAAAGCGGATTCTGATTGTTACTTTGTCCTGAAACGGGCGGCGATCGGCCTCTGGAAAACGCGCTGCGACCCCAACCTCCTTGAGATTGGTAATCCGATATAGCATATATCCTTCATTGACTACCTGGCCCTGCGTGAAATTGACCAGGCTGACGTCTCCCTCAATCGGAGAAAAAATCCCGCGCCGCACCAGATCGCTTTGCTGAATCTGGGAATCCTGCTGTTCCAGAAGAGCTTTGGCCTTGGCGTATTCTGCTTGGGCCACTTGCTCCTCGGCGCGCAATGCCTGCACTTCCTGGCCGGACGTGGAACCCAGCTTCAGCAGACGCTCGGACTTCTCCCGCGCCACACGCGCTTGTAATGCAGCGTAACGCGCATTCAACATCGCGGACAGATAATCCCAGCGGACTGTCGAAAGGTGGACCCAATCGTGCAAATTGTAGCGGTGCTCGATGATGGAAAGCGGGGCGCCTTTCTTTACTTTGTCTCCCACGCTGAGCGGTTGTGCGGTAGCCGGGATAATACGGCCTGTCGCCGGAGCATATACCTCAACGACCGTATTCGGCAGCGGTACAACCTTTCCTAGCACCATTCCTTGCTGGGCCCCGGCGGGAACGGTCAGACAAACAAGGAAGCCCACTGCCCACATCAGCTTTTTCCGCCAGGCAATAGGACAGACACTACCCACGACGGGTTCCCGTCTCCAAGAATCCGTGGAGAGTCTGTTGATGCGCATTTTCTTCTGCATTCCTCAACTGCCGGAAGCCGCTTGCAACAAATACATTCCTCGGCGAACCGCCTTCAGCAGCGATTGGCCTGCGTTAGCGTCTCCGGCATAACGTATATCCTGACCCAGGGCCAGGGGGGACTTGCTATTCTTTCCCTGGAATTGATCCAAAAACTCCTTCGCGCTCAACTTCGGATCGTCCCCGTTTTCCACGACGACCACTCGGCTCACGGAACCATCTTTTTTGAATCCGATTGCCAAGTCCACAGCTCCTTTCGGCCCTCGCGCATCAATCAAGACCACGGTTCCGAGCACTCCGGAGCCATCGGCGCTCTTGCCAAGCGCCACATAATAGGAGAACGGGTTATCATTGCGTTGCAACTTGCTTCCAGAAAGCTGTTCGATGCGTTGGATCTGTTCCGGGGTCAGTGTCTTCTTTCGGGCCGTAAACCCCGTGGCTTCCGGAAAAACTTTTTTTAGCGTTTGCTCGGGAAACCCTGTCTCGTGGGCTTGTATCAATACGGTGGACGCCAACCCCAGGAGCAAGCAATAACCTGTGATACCCCTCCTGCTCATGATTCTCCTCCCCTAGTATTCGCTTATATCATTTTAGCTCAATAATATTCCAGGAAAAAGCGGCGCAGCAACGAAATCTGCGTTGCATTCTGAGGAGGCCTTTAATCCGACCATACACACCTCTTGCCTAGTTTTCGATAGTATGCTGTTTTACGATAATGCGAATTGCCATAGACACGGGCGGAACGTTCACCGATTGCATCGTCATTCGAGGTTCTCAAATCCGTGTTCTCAAAATCTTTACCAGCCCCGACGACCCAGCGCGGGCTATCTTGGAGGTAATCCGTTCCATGGTCGGGGCAAATGCCCGTCATTCGCTCCTGATTCTCCATGGCACTACGGTAGGCACCAATACACTTCTCGAACGAAAGGGAGCCAAGGTCGCTCTCGTTACTACCGCCGGATTTGAGGATTTGATCGAGATCGGGCGCCAGAACCGCCCGCGGCTTTATGATCTGAATGTACAACGCGAGCCTCCCATCGTTTCGCGGGTGCTTCGCTGGGGCATCCGGGAAAGGATTGCGCCCGACGGGGCCATTCTGATGAAGCCCTCAGTTTCCGCTCTCCGCCGCCTGAAGCAAGAAATTCGGCATTCCGGCGCCGAGGCCATTGCGATCTGCTTCCTTTTTTCCTTTGCTAATTCTGCTAATGAACGCGCGGTAGCAAAGGCACTTCAGACACTCGGTCTGGCGCTTTCCGTTTCCCATGAAATTCTTCCTGAATTCCGCGAATATGAGCGGGTATCTACGGTGGCCATCAACGCTTATCTGGCTCCGCGAATGGGCCAATACCTGGCTCGTTTGGAGAATGGAGCGAAGCGCTTCTTCTCCTCGAAAACCCCATCCGTACGATCCACAAATCCTGCCCGACCTCCGCTCACTTTCGTTATGCAGTCTAATGGCGGCGTCACCAGCGCCGCGCGGGCTATCCGCGAACCGGTCCGGACCATTCTCTCCGGGCCTGCGGGCGGCGTTGTTGCGGCGCGCTGGTTGGCGGATTTATTAGGACGCAAACGTGTTATCAGCTTTGATATGGGCGGCACCTCCACCGACGTTTGCCTGTTAGATGGCCCTGCGCGCACTACACACGAAACAGTTTTAGGTGGCCTGTCAGTCGCCGTCCCAGTTCTCGACGTGCATTCGGTCGGGGCCGGTGGGGGATCACTGGCCCGCCTGGACGCCGGCGGGGCCCTGCGTGTCGGTCCGGAAAGCGCCGGCGCGATGCCGGGGCCGATTTGTTATGGCCGGGGCGGCGTGCAGCCTGCCGTTACCGATGCCCATCTACTCCTTGGCCGCCTGGATTCGGAATATTTTCTGGGCGGGGAATTTCGGCTCGATCTGGAGAGAACGAAACGTGGATTTGAATACTTCCTGCGTGCCCAGCCGCGAGCCTTTCGGAGTCAACTCAACAAGCTCATGACTCCCCTAGATTTAGCCCGGGGAATTATCGTCGTCGCTAACGCTACCATGGAAAAGGCCCTGCGGGTCATTTCCATCGAACGAGGTCATGATTCGCGCGAGTTCTCCTTGATCTGCTTTGGCGGCGCAGGCGGACTTCATGCGGTAGAGTTGGCACGGGCGCTCGGCATCCGGCGGGTGATTGTGCCGCAGAATCCCGGCGCTTTCTCTGCGCTCGGAATCTTACTTTCCGACGTCGTCAAAGACCTTTCCCAATCGGTCTTGCTTTCGGTCCCCAAAGAAACTTCCCACTCGGCGCAAAGGCGGCGATTCTTCCAGCAACTCGAGCAACGCATGCAGCAACTGGAGCAGGCAGGCCGCGCCGAACTGCGGAAGGATCGTTTTCCCGCAGAAAAGGCTCAGGCCCAGTGGCGGCTCGATGTGCGCTACGTGGGCCAGAGCTACGAACTCTTGGTCCCTTTTACACTAGCCTTCGTGGAAACTTTCCATCAAGAGCATGCGAAGAACTATGGATACGCCGATTCTGCGCGACCCATCGAAATTGTCAACCTACGGCTTCGATTGATTTTGCCGACCGCCAAACCCAAAATTGCGCCGGAGCGCCGTATTCCCGCAGCCGATGTCCGAAGCGCTGCCCTTGCGAAAAAGGGAGTTTGGTTTGGCAGGCGTCTGTATCGGGCTGGCTTCTATCAGCGGGAGAAGTTGCTCCCCGGAACGCGACTGGAGGGCCCAGCCATTGTGGTAGAGTACAGCTCAACGACCATTGTCCCGCCGGATTTTGTCTGTGGCGTAGATGAATATCGTAATCTGGTATTGACTTGCCATGCACAGTGACTCAGCCGAACTGGAGATTTTCAAAAACCTCTTTCACTCCGTCGCCGAAGAGATGGGGGCGGCGCTGCGCCGCTCTGCTTTTTCTCCCAACATTAAAGAGCGCCGGGACTATTCCTGCGCTGTGTTCGACCGGCAGGGGCAAGTAGTTGCCATGGGCGATCACATGCCTGTGCACCTGGGTTCCATGCCACGTTCCGTGGCTGTCGCCATCGAAGCCCTGGAATTGGCTCCGGGGGACATTGCAATGCTGAATGACCCTTACGCCGGAGGTACCCACCTGCCTGACATTACTCTTGTGCTGCCCATTTTCCCTATCGGAGTGCGCAAACCGCTATTTTATGTGGCGAATCGAGCCCACCACGCAGACATCGGCGGCGCGCAACCCGCCTCAATGGGGCTTAGCGAAGAAATCTACCAGGAGGGATTTCGGATTCCACCCGTTTGTCTTGCGCGCGGCGGGAAAATCGTGCCCGACGTGATGGCGTTGCTTTTGGCCAACGTGCGTACGCCACGGGAGCGCGAAGGTGATTTGACCGCCCAGATCGCAGCCTGCCGATTGGGTGAACGGCGCCTAGCGGAATTGGCAGCGAAGCATGGCATCGGCAAAATCCGGGTTTATCAGGAGGCGCTCCAGCGCTATTCAGCCCGCTTGATGGAGGAGGCGCTGGCGCGAATCCCCGATGGGATATATCGCTCGGAGGATTTTCTCGACGACGACGGGTACAGCAACCAGTCGTTGCCGTTGCGGGTGACGATTGAGATTCGAGGGCGCTTGGCTAAGGTGGATTTCGCCGGTTCCGCGCCCGCTTGCCGCGGCAACGTGAATGCTGTGCTGGCTATCACGCAATCTGCCATATTCTATGTATTTCGATGCCTGCTGGGAGAAGATGTCCCTGCCTGCGCTGGCCTGATGGCTCCGATTGAGATCATCGCCCCGAAGGGGAGTATTGTGAACGCGCAGCCGCCATCAGCCGTGGCCGCCGGCAACGTGGAAACTTCCCAGCGGATCGTGGATGTGTTGTTCCGGGCGCTTGCCGAAGCGCTTCCCAGCCGAATCCCTGCGGCCAGCTCTGGAACGATGAGCAACTTGTCTTTTGGCGGCCTAAGCCCGCGCACGGCGCAACCCTTTGCTTATTACGAAACAATAGCGGGGGGTATGGGAGCACGGCCCTCGGCAGACGGCCTGAATGGCGTGCACACGCATATGACAAACTCGTTGAATACCCCCATTGAAGCTCTGGAGTCCGCTTATCCGGTGCGGGTGCGGCGATACTCGCTGCGGGACGGCTCCGGAGGTGCGGGCCGGTTTCATGGCGGAGACGGAATCATTCGCGAGATCGAATTTCTGGCCGAAGTGCGGGGGTCAATTCTTTCTGACCGTCACCGCTTTCCTCCTTATGGTTTGGCGGGAGGAAAACCCGGCAAAGCGGGCAAGGTCGAGTTAGTTTTGCCGACGCGCCGTGTGCTCCGATTGTCATCCAAAATTTCATTCGCAGCCCCAGCCGGCAGCGTTCTCCGCATAGAAACCCCCGGCGGTGGCGGTTGGGGAACTCCTCGCGCCCAAAAACGAAGACGGCAAACTTAGGTTTTTGTTTCTCTTTCTGTGGATAAGGGTAGTAAGATGGCGCAACTTTTTGCAGGAACTTCCGGATTCGCATATTCACAATGGAAGCCCGCTTTTTATCCTGAAAAACTGCCCGCGAAACAGTTTCTCCAATATTACGCGAGCCGCCTGAACTGTGTGGAGATCAACTATACCTTTCGCCGTCTGCCTTCCCAGAGCACCTTGGAAAATTGGGTAACGGCGACCCCGGCTGGCTTCGTTTTTTGTCTCAAAGCGCATATGCGGATTACCCACATCCTGCGCTTGCAGGACAGTTCAGGATTCACAGAGTTGTTTTTTCGCGCCGTTGACCCTCTGCGTGTTACCGCCAGGCTTGGGCCCATTCTCTTTCAGCTTCCACCTCAATTCCAGTGCGACCCCGCTGTTCTCACCAATTTCCTCCGCACGCTTCCCGATGATCTCCGTTATGCTTTCGAGTTTCGGCACGCTTCCTGGTTGGATAGCGCAGTTTATAAAATTTTGGAGGAACACAATGTTTGCCTCTGCCTGGCGGAATCGGAGCGGATGGAAATTCCCGAGGTTGTGACGGCGGATTTCGTCTATTTCCGGCTGCGAAAATCAGAATACAGTGCGCAGGATCGGGGCGAGATTGCCGACAAAGCCGCCGCATTGCTGGCGGAAGGAAAAGACGTTTACGCGTTTTTCAAGCATGAAGAGTCTCCCGCCGGCGCTTTGTACGCAGAGGAATTGCTCGCAAAACCAAGGTAATGAGGTTCAGGAAAATTCGATGCTGTTTTTATCCGCGAAGAAATTCTGGGGTTTCAGGAAGTTTTGTGAAGCAGGAACTGGACTACCGTGTAACCATATTGGCAGCGCCCGGCGAGTGTGGGAGAAGTAGGTACATCAGCCTGGTTTTGAGCGGCCTCGTCAAAGAACCGCTTAGCCCTCCGGAAGTCTTCGCTGCCTGGCCGCAAGTGGGATGCGGAGATCCACTGGCGAAAGGAGACAAGCCGGCGCTCCGTCCCATAATAGTCGCACTCCAACGGTAGGCTCGAGAATATTTTCACCAACTCGCGCGCGTTCCGTATCCGCGTGTAGCAATTCTCACGAGACTTTTCCAGCCGGTTCAGCAGACTCTGCTGCCGCGGGTTCCCCGGCGCTATCACATCAATAATGGCGATCCTTCCGTTCGTACGAAGCACTCGCATCATTTCTTTGATCACCTGCTTCGGATTCAGAAAGTGAGCGAAGGAAAAGGCACAAAGGCAAATGTCAAACGTATGGGAGGCAAAGGGGAGGCAACCAGCATCGCCTTGCACAAACGCCAGATTGGGAGCGGGTCGCTGCTGGCTTCGCCGCCGAGCGCAACGCAGCATTGACTCTGCCAAATCGAGGCCCATGACAAGCCCTGCATGACGGGAAACCGGAATCGAATACGTCCCCGGTCCGCAGGCAACATCCAGAATCTTCGCATCCCGGAATAGAGGTATCCCTTCTAAATCCTTTATAAAACTGCCTCGCCAAGCCGTAACCCATCGGGCGTAGCGCGCGCCAATTCGATTAAATTCGTTTCGAACCCGGCGTTGTTCGTTCTGTCTGTACATCTTGCGATGCATGATCGGCACCCATTCCAGAAAGCAAATGCGAGAGTCAGCGGCGTGACTTTCCGCCCTTTATCTCCTGGCCGACCCAGGAGGGAGGATCACTCGCCGGAAATGATTCTTGCGATGCTTCGTCTACAGGGTCGAGCACTTCCTCGGATTGCGAGACTTGGTTATTTCCCGCAAGACGCTTGTCCGCTCCGAGAGTTTCGAGCATCTTTTCCAGGTTGTCCACGTGTCTTTCTTCAACGGCCAGGATTTTTTCCATCATCACCTGACTGTCAGGATCGCTTTTGCCAACATAGTGGCCTATCTCGCGATAAGATTCAATCGCGGCCCTTTCGGCTGCCAGGTCTTCGCGGATCATGTCCACCGGCGACTTGTTCTCTGCGTGGCTCAGAGTCACCAAGCTTTCCGGTTCAATCTTGGGCACACCCCCCAACTGTTTGATCCGTTCTGCCACCAGATCGGCATGATTTTGTTCCTGATTCGAGTGCAAGAGAAACGCCTCCGCCATCGCCGGCGGAATGCCAGCGGCCTTGCGGTAATGACTTTTATAGCGCATCCCAAAAACTACTTCCATGGCCAGGACTTCTTTCAGCAACCGAATTACGATATCCAGGTTTCCCCTGCCAACCGAACTTTGTTCCATGTGTTGATGGGCGCGTCTTCGAATTTCTTCGACATCCGTTAAGAAATGATGTTTCCCTTTGGCCGGTTCGGTTTTCATCGTTCTTTCTCCTTTGTAAGGAATCCCCCTTACGCCCATTGACAATATCGCGGAGAAAAGGTAGTAACACGATTGCCCTAGTGGGTATTACAGTTCCACTTGTTAAAACCTTCTCTTTCTTTCATGTCGGCTTGCAGAACAGCCGTGATGTCATGCGGCAGACTGGTTTCCTCCCGTAGTCTTTCGTAGTAATTGCAAGATAACAGGTATGTTGTCTTAAGTCACTATTTCGAATGCCTTTCAGCAAGGAGCTCAACCTTCATTTAATCTTTAGCTCCCTCCTGCATTTGACATGTTTGTGCGCCCTTGCTTGCAATTGCTTCTCCTTTTTTCTTAAAACAAGCGGAATATCTTATTCCAATAACCCAAATTCGGAAACCGGAAGTATGGAACGGATTTTGCACTGATATGGATGGGAATCAAGGCGCTTTTGGTGTGCCTGATGGCATTTCTCTCTAAGCGCAGAGCGTGGCAGAGGAAGTTCTATTCAACACATCCGAGCGGTGGTTCGCACGAAAATGGGCAAGCTGCATGGCTCAGGTCTTTTACCCCAGCACGAACACAATCTTCCGCCTCTGTTTGTTTTCCGCTCTGTTTTTGATCGCCTTTTTATTGTGGGTGTTGGCGACACTGCAGCGATCTTCGTACATGACTGAAGCCAACGTCGAGCAAGATCAGCCGGTGCAATTCAGCCATAAGCACCATGTGGCGGATGATGGCATTGATTGCCGCTATTGCCACACATCGGTGGAAGCTTCCGCCTTTGCCGGCATCCCGCCCACAAAAACCTGCATGAATTGCCACTCGGAGATTTTCCGAGATAGCGACTATTTGAGTCCGGTTCGCGAGAGCTTCCGTACTGGCCAGCCGATTCGATGGAACCGTGTCCATCAATTGGCTGATTTTGTTTATTTCGACCACAGCATTCATGTGAGCAAAGGGGTGGGTTGCTCCACCTGCCACGGGCGCGTGGATCAGATGCCTCTCGTTCGCCAAGTGGTTTCTCTGCAGATGGAGTGGTGCCTGGACTGCCATCGCCACCCGGAACTCTATTTGCGACCCGTAGACCAGGTTTTTTCCATGGAATGGCAGCCGCCCTCCGATCAGCCGGAACGGGGACGCCAATTAGCAAAACTGTATCGAATTCGCAGTGTTGAGGAACTCACCAGTTGCTCCACCTGCCACCGATGAGAACTGTGAACCGCGAACGATCGAACCCGGCCGCCAACCATCTTGCTCTCGACTTGGCTGCATTGCGCCGGAAGCTGAGCGAGTCTTCTTCTGGGAGGCAATACTGGCGCAGCCTTGAAGAGCTGGCGGAAAGCTCACACTATTCCGATTGGCTCCATCGTGAGTTTCCCTCCTCGACGCTTGAGGAACCAGAGGCCGTAAGCCGGCGCGGATTTCTTCGCATGATGGGGGCCTCACTGGTGATGGCCGGGCTTTCCGGTTGCACTGCAAAACCGAAAGAAACGATTGTGCCCTATGTCCAAATGCCCGAAGCGATAGTTCCCGGTAAGCCGCTCTTCTTCGCCACCGCCATGACCTTCGCAGGATCCACCCTCGGTTTGCTAGTGGAAACCCATGAGGGCCGACCGACCAAAATCGAAGGCAACCCGAACCATCCTGCCAGTCGGGGCGCTAGCGACATTTTCTCTCAGGCTTCCTTGCTCTCGCTCTATGACCCGGATCGCTCCGGAGCTCTCACTTACCTGGGCGATATCCGTCCTTGGAACGCCTTGCTGAACGAAATCCGCACGCTATTAGAACGACAACGCCTTCGCCAAGGGGCGGGACTTCGCTTGCTGACGGAAACAGTCGTTTCTCCTACCCTGGCGTTCCAGATTCGCAACCTGCTCCGCGAATTCCCGGAAGCCCGGTGGCATCAGTATGAACCGGTCAACCACGATCTGGTGCGCCAAGGTTCCCTTCTGGCATTCGGGCGATACCTCAACACTGTTTATCGGGTTGAAAGCGCCCAGGTGATTCTTTCCCTCGATGCTGATTTTCTATCCAGCGGGGCAGGCTGTGTGCGATATGCGCGAGAGTTCGCGAGCCGGCGCAGGCCACCGGAAGGCGAGACTTTCATGAGCAGGTTGTATGTGGTGGAGTGTACGCCTTCAAATACCGGTACGAAAGCCGATCATCGTCTTCCGCTCCGCGCCAGCGAAATGGAGACTTTTGCGCGGTCTCTGGCGGCTGAGATCAGCGGCCAGTCTATCGTTGCGCAAACGATTCCGTACGCGCCGTGGCTGCGTGCGGTAGCGCGGGATTTGCTCCAACATCGCGGCGCCAGCCTCGTCATAGCCGGCGAGCAACAACCGGCGACCGTCCATGCCTGGGTACACAGGATCAATCACGCGTTGGGAAATTCCGGTTCCACCGTCTTTTACACCGAGCCGACAGAGGTGGAGCCGGTAGATCAGCTCTCCTCCCTGCGGGAACTGGTCTCCGACATGGATACAAGACGCGTGGAGTGGCTGGTGATCTTAGGCGGCAACCCCGTCTATGACGCGCCCGTTGATTTCGATTTTGCCGGGCGGCTGCAAAAAGTCCCTGTCTCCATGCACCTGAGTCATTACCCGGACGAGACCTCGGCGCTCTGCCAATGGCACATCCCGGAGGCGCATTATCTGGAAGCCTGGAGCGACACGCGCTCGTTCGAAGGCACAGCCAGCATCGTGCAACCTTTGATTGCGCCGCTCTGGAACGGCAAATCTGCCCACGAACTCTTAACCGGTTTCACGAACGAGCCGGAGCGTTCCGGCTACGACATCGTGCGGGAATACTGGAAGTCGCAGCGATCGGAATCCGATTTTGAACGTTTTTGGCGCAAATCGCTCCACGATGGGGTTATCGAGGGAACGGCCTTCCCGCCGGTCTCTGTAACGCCGAAGGAGGATGCGGCTGTTGCGCACGAAGGTCCGATGTCAGCGGCTATCCCGCAAGAAGAGCAAACCGTTGAGATTGTTCTCCGGCCCGATTCCACAATCTTCGACGGACGCTTTGCGAACAACGGCTGGTTGCAGGAATTGCCTAAGCCCATTACCCGGCTGACCTGGGACAATGCCGCGCTGCTCAGCCCGGCCACTGCGGAGAAACTCGGCTTAAGTTACCGGATCAGCTCTACCGGCGGCGAGCACGGGCAGGTTCTGGCCGATGTTATCGAACTCAGTATCCACGGACGCTCTCTGCGGGCGCCAGCGTGGATTGTGCCTGGACAGGCGGATGATTGCGTGATCTTGCATCTTGGCTACGGCCGTACACGCTCAGGCCGCGTGGGATCGGGGACTGGATTTGATGCCTACCGGCTGCGCACCTCGTCGGAGCCCTGGTTCGCTTCCGGCGCGGCCCTCCGGAAAACCGGCCAACAATTCCCTCTCGCGTGTGTTCAGTTCCATCACAACATGGAAGGGCGTGAACTGATCCACGCGGCTACGCTCGAGGAGTTTCGCCAGAACTCCGCCTTTGCACAGGAGCGAAATAAATCCTCCCAATCGCTTTCCCTTTACCCGGATTACAAATATGAAGGCAATGCCTGGGGAATGGTCATTGACTTGAACGCCTGCGTGGGTTGCAACGCCTGCGTCGTGGCCTGCCAAGCCGAAAACAACATTCCGGTGGTAGGCAAAACAGAAGTGATGCGGGGCCGCGAAATGCATTGGATACGAATTGATCAATATCATCGTGGTTCCCTGGAAAACCCCGAAACCTATTTTCAGCCGGTTCCCTGCATGCAATGTGAGAATGCTCCTTGCGAGGTCGTTTGTCCTGTAGGCGCTACCGTCCATAGCGCGGAGGGGTTGAACGACATGGTTTACAACCGCTGTGTAGGAACTCGTTATTGCTCGAACAATTGTCCCTATAAGGTGCGGCGGTTCAACTTTTTTCAATATTCCGATAGGGAAACTCCCAGCCTGAAGTTGATGCGCAACCCGAACGTCACCGTTCGGAGCCGTGGCGTCATGGAGAAATGCACTTATTGCGTGCAGCGCATCAATGCGGGCCGCATCGAAGCCGAAAAAGAAAACCGGCCGGTCCGTGACGGGGAAATTCAGACTGCTTGTCAGCAGGCGTGTCCGGCGCAGGCCATTATTTTCGGCAACATCAACGACCGCCAGAGCCGGGTTGCTCAAGGAAAGGCAGAACCGAGGAATTACGCGTTGCTCGCTGAGCTGAATACGCGGCCACGAACCACCTATCTGGCAGCGGTAAGGAATCCCAATCCGGAAATTCTCGAAGAGGAAGGATAAGGGCTTTGGCAATGGACGGACCTATTACACCGCAAGCGGCTGAGCGCCGCCGCCCGCCGGTGATTCAGCCAGGGCAGACCTACGCCACGGTTACGGACAAGATCAGTTCCATCGTCCTGGTTCGTCCCACCACTCCAGGCTGGCTGGCGGGGTTCTTAGTTTCTTTTGCCCTCGTGATGTTGTTGTTTTACGCCATCGCCTATCTGCTGGTCGCGGGCGTCGGAATCTGGGGCGTCAATATCCCCGTGGGTTGGGGCTTTGCCATCGTGAACTTTGTGTGGTGGATCGGGATCGGCCACGCGGGCACGCTGATCTCTGCGATTTTGCTGCTCCTGAACCAGCAATGGCGTACCTCCATTAACCGTTTCGCGGAAGCCATGACGCTATTCGCCGTGGCCTGCGCCGGGCTATTTCCGCTGCTCCATCTGGGGCGTCCCTGGTTTTTTTATTGGCTCCTTCCTTATCCGAACGCCATGGGTGTCTGGCCGCAGTTCCGCAGCCCTCTGGTTTGGGACGTCTTCGCCGTGACGACGTATTTCACGGTCTCACTGATCTTTTGGTTCGTCGGGCTAATTCCAGACTTGGCGACGCTGCGTGATCGGGCGAAAAAGCGCTCCTCGCGCATCCTCTACGGAATCCTGGCCATGGGCTGGCGCGGTTCCGCTCTCCACTGGCATCGTTACCAGACCGCCTATCTGTTGCTCGCCGGTCTGGCGACGCCGCTCGTCGTTTCGGTGCACACTGTAGTCAGCTTTGACTTTGCCGTCGGCATTCTTCCCGGCTGGCACTCGACGATTTTCCCTCCCTATTTTGTCGCCGGAGCAATTTACTCTGGTTTTGCGATGGTGCTCACCCTGGCGATTCCTCTGCGCGCAGTTTATGGCCTGGAAGGCTTCATCACCATGCGCCATCTGGAAAATATGGCCAAAGTCATGCTGGCCACGGGCTGGATTGTTGCCTACGGCTACGTGATGGAAAACTTCATGGCATGGTATAGCGGCAATACCTATGAGGGATTCACCGCGTGGAATCGTATCGCCGGCCCCTACGGCCCAGCCTATTGGGCCTTGATTCTATGCAATGTCCTTCTGCCCCAATTGCTGTGGCTGAAACGCGTGCGGACCAGCGTGCCAGCGCTGTTTGTTCTTGCTTTGGTGATCAACGTCGGCATGTGGCTCGAGCGCTTTGTAATCGTCATCACCAGCCTGCACCGGGACTTTCTGCCTTCTTCCTGGGGTATGTACAGTCCCACGCGCTGGGATTGGGCGACTCTGTTCGGTTCAATTGGTCTGTTTGTGGCGCTGTTGTTTCTGTTCATCCGTTTCCTCCCCATGATTTCCATTTTCGAAATGAGGGAATTGGTCTCCGAATCTCCAGCAGGTGATTGATGCCGAAAGCAAGAACCAAATCTCCAATTTACGGCCTGCTCGCTGAGTTCGATACTCCGGCAGCGCTGCTGGTTGCTGCCGGTCACGTTCGGGAGAAAGGCTATCGCCGGATGGACGCTTATACGCCTTTTCCGGTGGAAGGGTTGGCTGCACTTTTGGGTTTTCGCTACACTCGCGTTCCTCTGATCACGTTGATCGGAGGAATCTTCGGCGGCTTGGCCGGATATGCCCTGCAATATTGGATTTCCGCCGTGAATTATCCGATCAATGTCGGAGGGCGTCCGCTGCATAGCTGGCCCTCCTTTATTCCCGTCACCTTCGAGTTGAGCATTCTAGGAGCCGCACTTGCTGCCGTGCTGGGGATGCTGGCCTTGAATGGTCTGCCGATGCCCTACCATCCCGTGTTCCACATACCGCGCTTTGCTCTTGCGTCGCGCGACCGATTCTTCTTATGTATCGAAAGCAGCGATTCCAAGTTCGACCGCCAGGAAACTCGACATTTCTTGGAATCCTTGGGTCCTCGGGATATTTCCGATGTGCCATATTAAGCCAATTCGAAACTTCCACAACATCAATGGATCTTTTCTTGCCGTCCGTCAGGGCACGACTTCAGTCGTGCCGAAAAAGGTCGAAAAAATAGGGGCTTTAGCCCCTGAGGTGAAAAGTGGTTTAACTTTTGCACGGTTTGCACGTATTTATGAAGTAACTTGTAGGAGCAGTGGTTGCATCCTGCTGCTTCTTGGAAGCGGACTGTTCTTATTGATCGGGTGTCGACAACAAATGGCCGATCAACCACGGCACAACCCGCTCAGCGCCAGTTCGTTTTTTGAAGATGGACTCTCGGCCCGCCCGTTGGTAGAAGGAACCGTGCCTTATGGCAGCCTGGACGAAGACTTTCTGAACCTTCCCGCCGACGCCAAGACCTTTCCCATTCCGGTAACGGAAGTATTGCTGAACCGTGGCCGCGAGCGCTTCGATATTTTCTGCTCCGTTTGCCACGGTTTGCTCGGCGACGGCAATGGAATGATCCCACGGCGTGGTTTTCGCCATCCGCCCTCATACCATATTGACCGGTTGCGCAATGCTCCCGTGGGACATTTTTATGACGTCATTACCCATGGCTTTGGCGCAATGCCGGATTATGCCGGCCAGGTTCAACCCCGTGACCGCTGGGCCATTATTGCCTATATTCGGGCGCTGCAACTTAGCCAGCACGCCTCTGTGAGCGAATTGCAGCCGGAGGATCGAGCGCGACTGGGAACGGGAGGCAGTCCATGAACAAGGCAGCGGCTTATCTGCCGGGGTCGGAAATCCAGCGTGTGCAGTCGGGAGCCGTCTGGGTGGGCATCAGCGGTTTCAGTTTGTGTCTCTTGGGAGCGTATTGGAATCGTGTACAGTTCTTCCATTCCTACCTCTTTGCCTTTTTGTTCTGGACGGGGATTGCCCTGGGCTGCCTCGCCATTATGATGCTCCACCACCTTACAGCAGGAGCCTGGGGCATGGTCATCCGGCGATTGCTCGAGTCCGGTTCTAAGACCCTGGCTCTGATGGCCTTTCTGTTCGTTCCATTGATCTTCGGCTTGCGCTCGATTTATAGCTGGACTCAGCCCATCCAGTTGCCGTCGCAGCAATTGGAATATCTCAACATTCCCTTTTTTATCGCCCGGGCTGCGCTGTATTTCCTGATCTGGCTCTGGATCGTTTATCTGCTCGGCAGGTGGTCCCAGGAGCAGGAACGCGGTGAGGGAAGCCGCCTCCTGCGGAAAATGCGATTGCTCAGCGGGCCTGGATTGGTGCTTTATGGCTTGACCGCTTCTTTTGCCGCTATTGATTGGATCATGTCGCTGGAGCCGCACTGGTACTCGACCATCTTCGGTTTGCTAGTCATCGGAGGCCAGGTGCTATCGGCTATGGCGTTTGTAATTGTGGCCTTAGTTCTGCTGGCTGCGCGCCAACCCTTGGTGGGGATTGTGCAACCCCGTCACTTCCACGACTTGGGCAAACTGCTCTTGGCTTTCGTCATGATCTGGGCCTATCTGGCTTTTTCGCAATTGCTGATTATCTGGTCCGGTAATCTGACCGAAGAAATTCCCTGGTATCTCCACCGCTGGCAAGGCGGCTGGCTCTGGATTGGCATTTTGCTGATCGTGTTCCACTTTGCCCTTCCGTTTTTCCTTTTACTCTCTCGGGACCTGAAGCGAAGCGGCAAGACGCTGGCCATTTTGGCCATGTTCTTGCTTCTGATGCGCGCTATGGACCTGTTTTGGCTTGTCGTTCCTGGATTCTCTCCAGAGCGCTTTCGCATCCATTGGATGGACGTTGCCGCGTCCATCGGCGTCGGCGGGCTCTGGCTGGCTTTCTTTATCTGGCAGCTCAAGAAGAGATCGTTATTACCCGTCGGCGATCCTCAACTGCCTCCAGCCTTGGAAAGAACACATGAGTAGCGATTTCGATTTACGGCGAAAGACCGGGGAGGAATCCGAACTGGCTAACTCTTCTGTGCGTTACGAATCCGAGGACGTACGCGCGGGTACAATTCTGAAATACTTGGTGGCTTTGCTTCTAACCGTTTTTGCTGCGCAGCTTATAGCTTGGGCTGTTTATCGGGGTTTTGCTTCTTCGCAAGCCAAGGAAGCGCCACCTCTCTCCCTATTGCGCCGGAATGTCAGAAGAATATTTCCTCCGGAGCCTCGCTTGCAAGGATCGCCCGGAAACGAGACTCCCGCTCAGGAAGCACTTCGGCAGATGCGCGAGGAGGCCGAAGCCAGGCTCAACAGTTACGGATGGGTGGATGAAAAAGCTGGGATTGCTAGAGTCCCGATCCGCGAGGCCATGAGGTTGCTGGCCGGAAAAGGCCTCGGCCCAGCAGCAAACGAAAAAGCAGCGGAGGCATCAAGGAAACCGGTTCGCTCGCTCGGCTCAGTTCGCTCCGCAAATGCGGACGTTCGGGAAACGCCGTAATAGCGGGAAAGGAGACGCACCTGATGAAAATTTACAGGCTCGACGAAGAATTTTGTTCTCAAACATCGGTCGGTTCCGCCGCCCTCGGAATGTTCAGAATTTTGTTGGCTAGGGCATTGGCCCTAGCCTTGGCATTCGCCCTGATTCTTGCTGTGATCCTTGCCCTGGCCGGTCTCGCCTCTGCTGAAACTCCTGATCCGGGAGGGCTTCCACCGCTGTTGCGCCAAGTCGAATTTGCGCCTCCGCTCAGCGCTCCGGTTCCGCTCGACTTGCCGTTTCGGGACGAGAACGGCCGTTCTGTGCAATTGCGCGATTACGTCGCGGCCAAGCCGGTCATCCTGGCGCTGGTGTACTACGACTGCTCCATGCTGTGCAATCAGGTGTTGGAAGGTCTCGCCAGCAGCCTTCGCGTCTTATCGTTTGATCGAGGCGCGCCGTTCGAGGTTGTGGCCGTTAGCTTTGATCCACAAGAGACTCCGGCGATGGCGCTGGAGAAAAAAGAGGATTTACTGCGGCATCATCCCACTGGGACTGATTCAGAATGGCATTTTCTGACGGGCGAGGAGTCCTCGATTCAAGCTCTCACCGAGGCAGCCGGTTTTCGTTACGCCTACGATCCAAAGACCAAATTATTTGCGCACGCGAGCGGCGTTCTCATTCTCACGCCGGAAGGCAGGATTTCCCGTTTCCTGTCCGGATTTGAATATGCCCCACGCGATCTGCGGCTGGCTCTGGTCGAGGCTTCAGAAGATGAAATCGGTACGCTGGCGGATCGCCTGCTGCTTTTCTGCTACCAATATGATCCGGCGACCG
Source organism: Acidobacteriota bacterium (assembly GCA_016199675.1). GTDB lineage: Bacteria > Acidobacteriota > Terriglobia > 2-12-FULL-54-10 > 2-12-FULL-54-10 > JACQGE01. Next base: position 39,718 of record JACQGE010000177.1, read on the forward strand.
GCAAGTACGGCGCAGCGGTCATGCGCCTGGTGCGCTGGGGCGGCGTCCTCACAATCCTAGGTTTGGTGATCTCCATCGCTCTCTTTCGGCGGCGAGAGAGACAGGTTGCATCTCCGATTTCGACTTGAGGAAACGTTGTGTTAACCCGATTGCCATTATTTCCGGAAAGCGCCTCCACCATGGCTGGCCGAGTGGACGCGCTGTTCTTCTTTCTGCTGGGGTTTTCCGTGCTCTTAAGCCTGCTCATTTTCATCCTGATCATCGGTTTTTCCATCAAGTACCGAAGGCGAGCCTCGAACGAAATCGGAGCGTCCATCGGCGGTTCGCTTCGTCTGGAAACGCTCTGGATCGTGATTCCCTTCCTCTTGTCCATGGTCATGTTCGCATGGGGAGCCGATCTTTATATTTCCATTCGGCAGCCGCCCCCGCAGGCTTTGGAAATCTTCGTCGTCGCCAAGCAGTGGATGTGGAAGCTCCAGCATCCCGAGGGTCAAATGGAGATCAACGAGCTTCACGTCCCCCTCGGCCGGGATATCCAATTGACGATGACGAGCGAGGATGTGATTCACGACTTCTTTGTCCCCGCTTTTCGCGTGAAAGCCGACGTGCTTCCCGGGCGGTACACCACCATCTGGTTCCATGCAACCAAGCCAGGGCGCTACCACCTGTTCTGCGCGCAGTATTGCGGAACGAACCACGCCCAAATGGGCGGCTGGGTGGAGGTGATGGAGCCCGCCGCTTTTGAATTCTGGCTCGCCGGCGGAACCGCCGAGGAATCCATGGCCGAGGCCGGGGCGAGGCTGTTTCAGCAGTTTGCCTGCGCCAACTGCCACCGCCCTTCGGGGCAAGGCCGGGGGCCTTCCCTGGTGGGACTCTACGGTTCCCAGGTGCGTCTGCAAGAGGGGGAAACGGTCTTGGTCGACAACGATTATCTGCGTGAATCCATTCTGACTCCCCGAGCTAAAATCGCCGCCGGCTATGAGCCGGTCATGCCGGTATTTCAGGGACTGGTGAACGAGCAGCAGGTTTTGCAGTTGATCGCCTACATCAAATCCCTAGCGTCTCCTCCGCCGGTTGCGGAACAACAGAGGAGCGAACTGCCGAGCCAGTGAGGTCAGAGACCGAAAATGAGCACTGCCCCCACCGCTGAAGTCGTCCGCCGCGAGGAGAATTATCTCAACGTCAGTTACGGCATTAGGTCCTGGCTGCTGACCACAGATCACAAACGCATCGCCCTGCTCTATCTCGCTTCGGTCACTGTATTTTTCTTCCTGGGCGGAGTCTTTGCAGTCCTGATCCGCCTGAACCTCTTCACGCCCACGGGCGATCTGGTTTCCGCCGCGACCTACAACAAGCTGTTCACCATGCACGGCGTGGTCATGATCTTTTTCTTCCTGATCCCTTCCATTCCCGCCGTCCTCGGAAATTTTCTGATTCCCCTGATGATTGGCGCCAAGGACCTGGCCTTTCCGCGTCTGAATCTGGCAAGTTGGTACCTTTTCAATATGGGCGGGCTGATCGTTTTGTACTCTATCCTCAGCGGCGGAATAGATACCGGCTGGACCTTCTACACGCCCTTCAGCAGCGTCTATTCCAACACGCACGTGGTCAGCACCATCTTCGGAATCTTTATCGCGGGATTTTCCTCGATCCTGACCGGCCTGAATTTTATCGTCACGATTCACACCATGCGCGCCCCTGGCATGACGTGGTTCCGCCTGCCCTTGTTCGTGTGGACGCACTATGCCACCAGCCTGATCTTCGTCCTGGGGACTCCGGTCATAGCGATCACGCTGGCTCTAGTGGCTGCCGAACGCCTTTTCCACCTCGGCATTTTCAATCCGGCGCTGGGCGGCGACCCGCTGTTGTTCCAGCACCTATTTTGGTTCTATTCCCATCCAGCGGTTTACATCATGGTTCTGCCTGCCATGGGAGTCACCACGGAACTGATTACGACCTTTGCGCGGAAGAAACTTTTCGGTTATTCCTTCGTTGCCGCCGCCAGCCTGGCGATTGCCGTAATCGGCTTCCTGGTATGGGGACATCATATGTTCGTGGCGGGCCAATCGGCCTATGCCGCGATGATCTTCTCCCTGCTCAGCTATCTGGTGGCGATTCCTTCCGCCGTCAAAGTGTTCAACTGGACGGCCACTCTTTACAAGGGTTCGGTTTCCTGGGCGACGCCGATGCTGTACGGGCTGGGATTCATCGGTTTGTTTGTCATGGGAGGCTTGACGGGTTTGTTCCTGGCGGCGCTAGGAGTGGACGTGCATGTGCACGATACCTATTTCGTTGTCGCGCATTTTCACTACATCATGGTTGGCGGCGCGGTCATGGGCTATCTCGGCGGGTTGCACTACTGGTGGCCCAAAATCAGCGGGCGGCTGTATCCCGAAGCGCTGGCCCGATTCGCTGCTATCGTGCTTTTCATCGGTTTCAACCTGACCTTCTTTCCGCAGTTCATCCTGGGATACCTTGGGATGCCTCGCCGCTACCACGCCTATCCGCCCGAGTTTCAGGTGCTGAACGTGCTGTCCACGGCGGGCGCTTCGATCCTGGCAATCGGGTATCTGCTGCCGATGGCTTATTTCATTTGGTCCATGCGCTATGGCCCGGCCGCTGGGCCGAACCCCTGGCCTGCAACGGGTCTGGAATGGCTGACTCCTTCGCCGCCGCCGCCCCATAACTTCGACGAGACTCCCACGGTTACGTGGGAGCCTTACGATTTTCCGAACCGGCCCGATTTGAAATATCCGTCGCCGGTTGTAGCCGTCCGCCAACTCGGGCCGACGCCGCAGGAGGAATGAATCGTGTCCGAGGCCCATTCCGCCCTTGCCGAACAGTTCCGGGACCTGGAGCAGCAGCGGGAAGTTGCTTCGTTGGGGATGTGGGTTTTTCTGGTAACGGAAATCATGTTTTTCGGCGGCCTGTTCCTGGCCTACGCTGTCGCTCGTTTCCTGCATCCGGAGGCTTTTGCGGAGGCCAGCCATCACCTGAACGTGGCCCTGGGCGGCATCAATACCGCCGTGCTCATCGCGAGCAGCTTGACCATGGCGCTGGCGGTCCATGCCGCGCAGGTAGGCCAGCGGAGAGCGCTAATGGGATTCCTCACGCTGACCGCTGCCCTCGGCTGTGTGTTCTTGCTGATTAAAGGAATCGAGTACGCTGACAAGTTCCAGCACCATCTGGTGCCCGGGAGCGCGTTCTCTTTCGCAGGTCCTGAGGCTCGACCGGCGGAACTGTTCTTCTCGCTCTACTTTGCCATGACCGGATTGCACGCACTGCACATGGTGATTGGCGTCGGCGTAGTCGTGGTCTTGCTGGTGCGCGCCTGGAAGGGAAGGTATTCGGTCCAGTATCATATTCCCATCGAGGTGGCGGGACTCTATTGGCATTTTGTGGACATCATCTGGATTTTTCTGTTTCCATTGTTGTATTTGATTGATATACACCACTAGGAGGTTTGCCCACCTCTATTCCGCTGTCATTCCGAGCGAAGCGAGGAACCTGCTCGTTGAAACCATGAGGCAAAGAAACACGACGAGCAGGTCCCTCGTCGCTTCACTCCTCGGGATGACAGCAAGGGGCAATAGCGAAGGAAACCATGCCGGAACACATTGTTTCCCGCAAACTTTATTTTTTGATCTGCGGTATCTTGCTTTCGTTGACGTTGTTGACCTGGGGGGTGGCGCTGATCAACCTGGGCCGCTGGAACATCGTGCTGGCGCTGGCCATTGCGTTCTCGAAGGCTACGCTGGTGGCCCTCTTCTTTATGCATTTGCGTTACAGCCCCCGTCGCACGCAATTAACGCTGGTGGCTGGCTTGTTTTGGTTGGGAATCTTATTGCTATTGACGATGAGCGATTATCTGACTCGTTAGGAAAGGTAAAGCGAATGAAGATTCGACTAGGCAATCCGTATCCGCTGGGTGCGACGTGGGACGGCGCGGGGGTGAACTTTGCGATTTTTTCCGAACATGCGACAAGAGTGGGATTGTGCCTCTTCGATTTCCCGGACGCGGAGCACGAGTCGGCGCGAATTGCGCTGCCCGAGCAGACCGATTTAGTGTGGCATGGCTATCTGCCGGGAATTCTGCCGGGACAACTCTACGGGTATCGCGTTCACGGGCCTTACGAGCCTTCCGCGGGACACCGCTTCAACCCGAATAAGGTCGTCCTGGATCCTTACGCCAAGGGCATAGGGCGGGCGACGCAATGGTCGGAGGAAATGTTCGGTTACCGAATCGGAGACCCAGAGGAAGATTTGTCTCTGGACGAACGGGACAACGCCGCCTATGCCCCTTTGGCCGTGGTAGTGGACTCCGCTTTTACCTGGGGGGATGACCGTCCTCCGCGAACTCCGTGGCACAAGACCGTCATTTACGAACTGCATGTCAAAAGCTTCACCAAGCTGCATCCGAATGTCCCGGAAGAAGCTCGAGGGGCTTACGCCGGCCTGACTTCCGAAGAGCCCATCCGACACTTGAAAGAACTGGGAGTGACGGCGGTGGAACTCCTGCCGGTGCACCATCATGTTAACGATCACCCTCTGGTCCAACGGGGGCTGAGCAACTATTGGGGATATAACACGCTGGCGTTCTTCGCCCCGGATATGCGCTATGCGGTGTCCTCGGTTCCCAGCAGTTCCGTGCGGGAATTCAAAACCATGGTTCGGAATCTTCATCTCGCCGGACTCGAGGTGATTCTGGACGTCGTTTACAATCACACGGCGGAAGGAAACCAGTTGGGCCCTACGCTTTCCCTGCGGGGCATTGACAACGCTTCCTACTACCGGCTCGTGCAGGAAAATCCTCGCTATTATATGGATTACACGGGCTGCGGCAATACCCTGAACATGCGCCATCCACGGGTCCTGCAGCTCATCATGGACAGCCTTCGCTACTGGGTTCTCGAAATGCATGTGGACGGTTTCCGCTTCGATCTAGCCAGCGCGCTGGCCAGAGAACTCCATGAGGTCGACAAACTGGGCGCTTTCTTTGACATCATCCACCAAGACCCGGTGCTCTCCCAGGTGAAGTTGATTGCCGAACCGTGGGACTTGGGAGAAGGCGGCTACCAGGTCGGGAATTTCCCGGCAGGGTGGACGGAATGGAATGGCCGCTATCGCGATACGGTGCGCCGTTTCTGGAAGGGGGATGGTGGAGTCGTCTCGGAATTGGCATCCCGGCTGGCCGGAAGCAGCGACCTCTACGAACAGAGCGGGAGGCGGCCCTATGCCAGCATCAACTTCATCACCTCCCACGATGGCTTCACGCTCCACGATCTCGTCAGTTACAATGAAAAGCACAACGAGGCCAACGGTGAAAATAACCAAGACGGTGAAAATAATAATCTGAGCTGGAACTGCGGCGTGGAAGGGCCTACAGAGGATCCCGCCATCCTGAGCTTGCGGGAAACACAAAAAAGAAATTTCATCGCTACCCTAATGTTGTCGCAAGGAGTCCCGATGATCAACGGCGGCGATGAAGCGGGCCGCACGCAAGGGGGGAACAACAATGTCTACTGCCAAGACAACGAGACCAGTTGGTTCCACTGGGATTTGACGCCCGCCCAAAAAGATTTGCTGGCGTTCACTCGTACTTTAATCCGCTTTCGCCTGGAACAGCCTGCCCTGCGAAGGCGAAAGTTTTTCCAGGGGCGGAGGATTCGCGGGGCGGACGTCAAGGACCTTGCCTGGTTCAAGCCGAATGGCAAAGAGATGGACGATAACGACTGGAACGCTCCCTTCGCGCGCACCCTGGGCATGCTCGTGAGCGGGGCGGAAACCGACGAATTGGACGAGAAAGGAAATCCGATCCTCGGAGATACTCTTTTCCTGATGTTCAACGCCCATCATCGAACGATACGGTTTGTTTTTCCCACCCTAAAATCGGAGGAGCGCTGGCAGAGGATCATAGACACGGCGGATTCTGGGTGGGGACAGCATTTTGTGCAGAAACCTCAATCCTACAGGCTGCGGGGGCGTTCGGTGGCCGTCTTTCGGCTGATGACCCAAAAACGAAAACATGAACTCGGACGCCAGAAACCGGAGAGCCCCGTCTCCGATAAAACCATCGAGGAGCCATGAATATAGCGTGGCAGCCTTCCTTGGGAGCCTGGCGGCAAGGCAATCTCACGCACTTCCGCGTTTGGGCGCCGGAGGTCAGGCAAATCGAAGTCGTGCTGGAGCCAGAGCTAGATAAGACCCCGACATTTGCGCTCCATAAATCTTCGGACGGTTACTTTCAAGGAACGATTGACGAAGTTGCGTCCGGCGCTCTTTATTGGTATCAGATAGATGGCCAGGGGCTCTATCCAGACTCCGCTTCCCGGTTCCAGCCCCAAGGTGTGCACGGCCCCTCTCAAGTGATTGATCCAGCCGAGTTCGCCTGGACTGATGGAGAATGGAAAGGAGTCGGCCTGGAGGACCTGATTCTATATGAACTGCACGTGGGAACATTCACTCCGGCGGGCACTTTCGCCGCCGCTGCGGAACGCCTTCCCCTGTTGCGCCAACTGGGAGTCACTGCCGTGGAACTGATGCCGGTGGCGGATTTCGCCGGAGACCGCAATTGGGGTTACGACGGAGCCGCGTTATTTGCTCCGGCGCGATGCTATGGCACTCCCGATGACCTCCGACGATTTGTCGATTGCGCGCACCAGTTCGGCTTGGCGGTCCACCTGGATGTGGTCTACAACCACTTTGGTCCCGACGGCGCCTACGCGGGCGTCTTCAGCCCCTACTATTTTTCCTCGAAACACAAAAGCCCCTGGGGCGCTGCCATCAATTTCGATGGTGCGCACAGTGCGCAAGTACGCAACTTCTTTCTCGAAAACGCCCTCCACTGGATTCACGAATACCATGTGGACGGCTTGCGCCTGGATGCCACCCACGCGATCATTGACGAAAGCCCGCGCCATTTTCTGGCGGAACTTTCTGGGGCCGTTCGGAAATCTTTGGAAGGCTTCCATCGGAGTGTCCTGGTGATTGCCGAGGATGTGAGGAACCTGGCGAGGATGGTTAAGCCAGAAGTGGAAAAGGGTTGGGGGTTAGATGGAGTGTGGTCCGACGATTTTCACCACCAGATGCGGAGATGCCTAGCGGGCGATCAAGACGGTTATTACCAAGACTTCGAAGGAACGATGGAGGACATCGTCCAAACGGCGAGACGAGGATGGTTCTATAGCGGCCAATATGCCCGATTTTTCGGCCAGCTGCGCGGGACTGATTCCGCAGAGATTCCACCTTCCCGATTCGTCTTCTTTTTGCAAAATCATGACCAAGTTGGGAACCGCGCTTTTGGCGACCGATTACACCATCAGATCGATTTGGCGGTTTATCGAGCAGCCACGACGCTCCTGTTGCTATTGCCTCACCCCCCCCTGCTATTCATGGGACAGGAATGGGCGGCCAGCACGCCGTTCCAATATTTCACAAACCATCATCCCGAACTCGGCAAGCTGGTGAAGGAAGGAAGGCGAAATGAGTTTAGTGGTTTTGCGGTCTTCGCCGATCCGAAAAGCCGCGAGCGAATTCCGGACCCGCAAGAGATGGAAACGTTTGAGGCAAGCCGTCTGAAGTGGGAGGAACGGGAAGCGGAGCCGCATCATTCGACATTGCGGTTCTATACGCGGCTTCTGGCTCTGCGCCTCAGAGAACCTGCCTTGCGCGCGAGGGGAAGAGAAAACTTCGAAATCGAGGCCTTGAATGACAGCGTGCTGGTCATTCGCCGACATGCAACATCAGTTCCCACGCTGCTGGGCGTGATTCGGCTTCGTGGGGCAGGACGAGACAGCCTGCGGAAAAATCCTTACGCGGATGCCAGTGGCCAGTGGGAACTTTTGCTGACGACCGAGGATCGTCCTTTCACGCCCGATCCCGCGCCTCCGCTCATTGAACTCTCCGGGCCGGTGATTGATTTTGCCAGGCCGGGGGCGGTGATTTTTAAAAGCAGTGATCGGTGAAAACTGATGAGTGACAAGATTCCCAAACCAGCCCGTGTGCCGGTGAGCACATACCGGCTGCAATTTAACGCTGGCTTCACCTTTCGAGATGCCACAGCATTGATCCCTTATCTGTCCAGCATGGGCATCACGGAATGCTACTGTTCACCTTTGCTGGCCGCTCGCCCGAACAGTCCCCACGGTTACGACATAACGGATCACAACAGTCTCAATGCCGAACTCGGCACCGAGGAAGATTTTGAAACTTTCACCGCCGGTCTGGCCGCAAACGGCCTGGGACTGATTCTAGATTTCGTGCCGAACCATATGGCGATCGATCCGAGTTCAAACCTCTGGTGGAGAGACGTTCTGGAAAATGGGCCGTCTTCGCCTTACGCCCACTTCTTTGATATTGACTGGGATCCCGAAAAGAGCGAGCTACTGGGGAAAATCCTGCTGCCCATTTTAGGCGAGCAATATGGCGTCGCCTTGGAGTCAGGGCAGATTCAAGTCAAATTTGAAGACGGCGCATTCTCCCTTCAGTATTTCGACATCAACCTGCCTCTCAACGCCCGAGCAATGCACATGTTGTTGCGACATGACTTGGAGTCGCTCGAAGCAAAAAGCAGTCCGGATGATCCCTCGCTTCGCGAGTTTCGGAGCATTCTTTTTCAACTCGATCACATGCCGGGGGAGACCGAGGCAGACCCGGCGCTCATCCTGGAACGACGCCGGGAAAAGAGCGTGGCACAAGAGCGGCTGGCGAAACTCGCCCAGGATTCCTCCCTGATTCGTAAACAGATTGGGCAAAATATTCGAACGTTCAATGGCGAACTGGGCAAGCCGGAAAGCTACGATCTGCTACATGATCTCTTAGAGTTGCAACCGTATCGTCTCGCTTATTGGCGTACGGCTCAGCACGAAATCAATTATCGCCGCTTTTTCGAAATCAATGAACTTGCTGGGATCCGCATGGAGGATCCGGATGTTTTCGCGGCGACCCACGTTTTGATCCTCCGATTGATCCGGCGGGGCGTGGTGACGGGTCTGCGCCTGGATCACGTGGATGGCCTGTTCGACCCATCGGAATATTTTCAAAGATTGAACGCTAATTGCGCAGGCGTTCCTCCCCTCTATCTTGTGGTAGAAAAAATCCTCACCGCCGGAGAACCGCTCCGGAAAGAGTGGCCGATTCATGGAACCACGGGTTATGACTTTTTGAATGATCTCAACGGCCTGTTTGTAGATTCGCAAAACGCGCAAAGTTTCAAGAAACTATATGCGCGGTTCGTGGAACAGGACGAACTTTTTTTCGAAGTAGTCTATCAAAGCAAGAAGCTCATCATTATGACTTCCCTGGCGAGCGAACTAAACATGCTGGCGCGGGAGTTGAATCGAATTTCGGAAACCAATCGCCGCTATCGAGACTTCACGCTGGCCAGTTTGCAAGAGGCGCTGCGCGAAGTGGTTGCTTGTTTCCCTTTGTACCGGACTTATTTCACACCCCGAGGTTGGGAGGACTTCGACCTGAAAACGATCGACACCGCCTTGGCCCGAGCATTGCGACGCAACCCGGCGATGGAAGCATCAGTATTTCGATTCATCCGCGAGATGCTGCTGCCGGAGCGGACTGCCATCCTACCCGAAAAAGAATATCAAGAGCGCGTGCAGTTTGCGATGAAGTTCCAGCAATATACAGGCCCGGTGCAGGCCAAAGGCCTGGAAGATACAGCCTTTTATCGCTATGCCCCCCTGGTCTCTTTGAACGAAGTGGGCGGCGATCCGGCGCGATTCGGCCGTTCCCCCGAGGAATTCCATCAAGCGAACCTCCGACGGCTGGAAGGATGGCCGCTTACTTTGCTGGCCACGGCGACACATGACACCAAACGGGGAGAAGACGCCCGGGCACGGCTGAACGTGTTGTCGGAAATCCCGGACGCGTGGCGCACGATTTTGTTCCGGTGGGCCCGCGCCAATACCGGAACGCACACGCTGATTGACGGAAAACCCGCGCCGGACCGTAGCGACGAATACCTCTATTATCAAGCGCTGCTGAGCGCCTGGCCTGCGGAATCGACCGGCGAGCCTGAGCCTGCATTTGTGGAACGAATCCTCCAATTCATGCAGAAGGCCATTAAAGAAAAAAAGATTAACACCAGTTGGATCAATCCTTCGGAGGAATACGACAATGCCATGGCGAGTTTCGTTCGGCACACACTGACCGGATCCCGTTCCAAACGCTTCCTGCGGCTCTTTCTGCCTTTTCAGAGGCGAATCGCTTGGCTCGGAATGCTGAATTCTCTGGCCCAGGCAGTGCTGAAGATGGCTTCTCCGGGCGTTCCGGATTTCTTTCAGGGCACGGAACTATGGGATTTGAGCTTTGTCGATCCGGATAATCGCCGTCCCATAGCTTATGGCCGTCGTCAGGCTCTGTTGGAAAAGATGGGGTGCGTTCTTAATTCATGTTCGCCCGAAACGGGTATGGCGGTCGTTCAGGAAATGCTCGCCAACTGGCAGGACGGCCGCATCAAGCTTTACTTGACCGTAGCGGGCTTGCGACTAAGGCGGAAGTATCCCGCCTTGTTCCTCGAGGGCAAATATATCCCGCTCACCGTGGATGGAGAGCACAAGGAGCATATTGTGGCATTTGCTCGAAACCTGGGATCCCAAAGCGTGATTGCGGTGGTTCCGAGACTGATTGCCCGTTTGGTGGGCGCATCGCCTTATCCGCCCGTTGGACCAGAAATCTGGAGGGAGACAACGATTTCTTTGCCAGCAGACCTAGCGGTTCATGTCTATCAGAACGCTCTTACCCATGCTCGGGTTGCGCCCGTAAGCCAAACAGACCAAATCCAGGTCTCCGTAGCCGAGACGCTGAAGGTTTGCCCGATTGCAATTCTTTGCAGCGAAGAAGAGGCTCATTAGATTTTTGCGCGCCATCGTACGGTAGTATCTCAGTTTCAAACTGAGACACTACCCATCGATTTCTTGACAATCGAATGGCATAGTGCGATACTCCTCCCAAATTATAACTATGACGGGGTACTATGATTGAGGCGGGGAAGTATATTTCTGCAAGAGTTTTCGTAAAGTCCAACACCGTGCTGACTGCGGATTTCTTCTTCCGCCATTGAATGGTTTAACGCGCCTCGATCACTAACCTGTGAGCTGAGCCATGGGCGATGCTTTTCTCTACTGTAAGTAAGGTCCTTCATGAACGAATGACGAAAGCTCGAAAAATTAAGGAGGCACTATGTTCAAGTTAGGACTAACGAACATCGGGATTGGGTTACTGTGTTTCCTGGCGGCCAGCAATACAGCGGCGCAAGTAACCACGGGAACAATTTCTGGGTCGGTACATGATAGTACAGGGGCGGTAATCCCAGGGGCCACGGTAACCCTGCGGAATGTTAACACGGGAATTAGCCGCACCTTGAGCAC
>JACQGE010000178.1 GCA_016199675.1 Acidobacteriota bacterium
GCCGATGCGCCTGATTTTTACGGGCCAACCCCGCTACCTGAATGCCAAGGTCCATGCCCTGGAAGTTCTGGCGGAAGCAGCAGAGCAGGAAATTCTGGTAATCAGCGACAGCGATGTGCGCGTAGCCCCAGACTATTTGCGGGCGGTGGTGGCTCCGTTAGTGGACTCTCGGGTGGGTTTGGTCACCTGCATCTCTCGTGGGGTGCCGGGGCGCAGTGTGTGGTCGGTTTTGGAAGCTCTGAGCATGAACCTGCAATTTCTTCCGGGAGTGCTGGCCGCCTGGGTGCTGGAAGGGTTGAAATTTGCGCTCGGTCCCACCATGGTCCTTCGCAAGCAGCAGGTGCGAGAAATCGGCGGGTTTGGTTGTTTGGGAAAATATCTGGCAGATGATTTTGTCTTGGGGCAACTCATTGCGGAGGCAGGCTATCGAGTCGCGCTGGCCAATCACATCCCTGACCATCTGGTTTGCAATGAGGCCTGGCGAGACTCGCTTCGGCACCGGCTCCGCTGGGAAAGAAGTTCCCGGCGCTCCCGGCCTGCCGGTTACGTGGGCCAGATTTTTATGCACAGCCTGCCGCTAGCCCTGCTCGCATGGCTTTTCGCCCCGGCGGGGAGTTCGCTGATTCTCCCCTTGATGGCTGCCTGCGTAGGAGCTCGAGTGGTTCTGGCCTGGGCCAGTGCGGGCTGGCTCCTCAACGACGCGACGTTTCGCCGCTATTGGTGGCTGCTCCCAATTCAGGATTTTATTGGTTTCGGTGTCTGGTGCTGGGCTTTCTTTGGCCGCGAAGTTGTCTGGCGCGGGGCGCGATTCCGCGTTTGGAAGGGAGGTAAGTTGGAGCCAGTGAATAACACCCCAAAAGAACGCGCGCCGACGGTCAACAATCTAAATAAGCAATACTGAAAAAATTTAGCGCTCTGCTTCTTCCGCCGTGAAACCAATTTCTCTCTCGGTGGCTGCTTTGCGGGGATTGAACTCCACCCAAAGGATCAGACCATAAGGAACCGTGAGCGCAGGCCACGCTGTGGATTCTTCGGATTTCTCTCTGGCCTCCGCCGGAAGCGTTTGAGACTTTTCAACAGAGTAATAAGCAAAAGTCAGCAGAGTGTCGTCGCACCTCAGGATTTTCGCTACGTTGTATTCCTGGTCAGCCACTTTCAGGGTCAACGTAACAACGCCGCAGGGATAGACTTTGTAATAGTCCTGGAGAAGATCAGCTATATTTTTGAAGAAGACCCTGTTAAAACTCATCGCTTGCGGGCAGCCTGCTCTGTCGGCTTTAGTTGATTAAGCAAAGCGGACGCCCGAAAAAATCGGGCGTCCTCCTCTCACTACTCTTGGGAAACTACACCACTTTGATGAAGATAATCACGAACGTGTAAAGGGCCAAGGATTCGATAAAGGCCAAACCCAGGATCAGCGCCAGCCGGATGGCCGCCGTGGCTCCCGGGTTCCGAGCCATGCCTTCGGCAGCCGCTGCGGCAGCCTTACCTTGGGCCAATCCGCAGAAGGATGAGGCAATAGCCATCGCAAACCCGGAGGTGATGGCTACCCAGTTCGTCGCGACGACGGTCTGCACGGTCTCCGGTTCCTGGGCGAAAAGGGGTGTGCCGATGGCAATAAAGGCGAGGCCCGCCAGACACCAAAACAGTTTTTTCATATTAAAGTTCCTTTCTTCTTGTTTGAAATTAGCCCCAGTGGGTGGTTGCTCCACATCCCTCTTGCAGGGAGCCTCACGCTATGGGCTGGATGGAGACGGGCGTGAACCCGGCCCCCGAACAAAACGGCCAAAACAATTAATGCTCTTCCGACACGGCTCCGGCCAGATACACCATCGTCAGCAGGACAAAAATGTAGGCCTGGAGCAGACCGACGAAAATATGAAGACCTTCAAAGACCACCGGGACGGCCAGGGGGACCAGCGCCATGAAGATCAAAGAAATGTTGTGGCCCGCAACCATATTGGCCCACAACCGCACCGAAAGCGAGAGTCCCCGCGCCAAATGACTGACTGTTTCAATCGGCAACATCAGCCAGGAAATTGCCATCATCGGGCCCATAAAAGTCCTGATGTATCCGAACACGCCGTGATGGCGGAAGCCCCAATAGTGGTAATAAACCAGAGCAGCCAGCGCGCAGCCCGCGGTTACATAGATTTGATCTGTGGGAGTTTCGAATGTCGGGATAACTCCCAGGACATTGCTCAGGAAAATGAACATGCCCAGGGTGACCAGCACGGGCAGGAACTGTCTTCCTCCATGGCCGATAATCTCTTCCGCCTGCGATCCCAGGCCCTCCACCAAGAGTTCCATGCCCTGCTGGAGCTTCCCCGGCCTGTCCACCGATAACCGGCTGCGCACTATCGCCAGCAGAACCATGATGATCCCCGCCACTAAAACCTGCATCGCGATGTAATTAGGAATGGGATGCGCGGGAGATTCTGGAGGAAGGCCGAGCAGATTGAGCAAGCCAGTCACCGGCCCCGCCAGCAACTGGTTCAGCAAAGCCGTGAACCACAATTCGTGTTCCATAAAAACTTAGGGCTTCTGAAACCCTCGATAAATTTGGTAGGCAACCTCGACCAGGATTGCCGCTAGAAACAAAAACAGCCCGATGAAAAACGCCGTCAGGCTAATAAAAGAGCTTTTGAATATAACATAGCCTGCCGCTCCGATCAATGCGTAGCGAAGGACAAATCGCGCCACGGTTCCCCGCGCCGAGGGCCGTGCCAGAGTCGTTGAATGAGTCGTTGGATCGGCCGCTTGAGCCATGTGTTCCACCGCTGCTTTCATCCAGCGGAAGTTCACTGCCGAGAGGATGGCCCCTATCGCGAACCCGGCGCCCCAATGCCAATCGCGCCAGAGCCAGCAAAGAATGGCTCCGCCCACGGCCAGGAACCCCATCGCCCGGTAGATGCGGCGGTCCACACCGGCCAGCAGTTCTTTTTCGGCGGGAGGAATTTCCGAAGAAGCGTTTTCTAAAGGCTCCGGCATTCTCTATCCCGAATTTTTCGTGACCACCCGGATGACTTCCAGGAAGCCCGCCACAATACCCAGCAGGAGAAACACAATGTACAGGAAGGAGGTGTGGAACCAGTGATCGAGCAGAACTCCTATAAAGTAGCCCGTGACCGTCGCGGCAGGCAACATAACTCCCAGCGAAACATAGTCGCCGATCTGCGCCCACGGGGATCGTTTTTTTGGAGGAGGCATCGAACTAGGGCGATACTGCCAGCGGAGAGCAACTCCAATGCCTGTTCCGCCTGCTACGGCATCATGGACAAGACCGTGGTTCCGGCAAACTGGATGAAAGGCTCCGGATACAGTCCGATGAACAAGGTCATGGCGGCGGTGACTCCCAAAGCCAGCCGAATGCCGGGTGAGATACTGGGCAATTCCTGGTCCACGGGTTCGCGCATGAACATGACGGCAACGATCCGGAAGTAGTAATAGAGAGCTACCGCCACATACAAGACGGCGACCACGGCGAGGGTGTTGTGGCCGGTCTCGATCAACGAAAGGAAAATAAAATACTTCCCCAGAAAGCCCGCTGTCGGAGGAATACCGGCCAGCGAGAGCAGAAAAATCATCATCAGGACGGCAGCCGTGGGGCTTTTGTACATCAAGCCCGCCATGTCGTCAATCTCGTCGCCAATCAAATCGCGGCGGCGCATGGCCACCACGACCGCGAAAGCCCCCATGTTCATGAAAGCATAAACCAGCAAATAGATGGCGATCCCTTTCAGGCCGGTTTCGTTGCCAGCCACCAAACCCAGCAGCAGATAGCCCACATGCGAAATTGCTGAATAACCCAGGAGGCGCTTGGTATTGGACTGGCTGATGGCGGCCAAGTTCCCCAAAGTCATTGTGGCGAGGGCGACACCAATCAACAGCGGCAGCCATTGCTCCCGCGCTCCGCCCAGCGGCACCAGAAACA
>JACQGE010000186.1 GCA_016199675.1 Acidobacteriota bacterium
GTCGCTTGCTGATGGTCGCCCACGCGGAATGCCGGGAACGAATTCGGATCATCAGTGCTCGAACGCTGACCCGCAGTGAGAGAAAAGCCTATGAAGAAACGCAAGAGTAAGAGGAGCGACGAGCTACGCCCGGAATACGATCTGCGCCAGTTGCTCCAGGGAGCGGTACGCGGCAAGTACGTGAAACGTTATCAGGCCGGCACAAATCTCGTTCTGTTGGACCCGGATGTCCGAAGGGCCTTTCGCAATGAGAAAGCGGTGAATGACGCCTTACGCTTGGTGATTGAGTTGCGCCGGGTTGGAGGTGGAAAGGCGCGGGGCACTTAGGGACCTGATCCACCCTTCGATCACAGCCGAATCCCGCGTTGCCGCCGACCATTACGGGCGCGAAGCGAAGAACATTCTCCAGGAGCATCAATGAACCGCTCACAGAGCATCGAAGCGCTACTCAGAAAAGCTAGGGAATCATTTGGTCATTTGCGGCAAGCCTACGAAACTTCACTGCATTTCAAAGTGGTAAGCAATGACCTCAAGGTTGATATAAAAAATATTTTTGAAAACCTACGGTCGTGCCTTGATTATATGGCGCATGACATTTTTGAATACACCTACCCCGGAAAAAATCCGCCTAAACCTCTGTATTTTCCCATCAGGCAGTCCCTTCCTGATTTCGATGCGGTAATTAACAAAGATTTCTCGAGCCTCAAAGCCAGCCATCGCCCTGTGTATGACTTTCTTGAGTCTATTCAACCGTACCATAACCCCTGGCTAAGCCAGTTTAATGACCTTAATAACAACAATAAACACCAAGACCTCGTAGAACAAGCGAGAACCGAAACACAAGAGGTAAAGGTTTCAAGTCCAAGCGGTTCAATTTCTTGGCACCGCCCAGGAGTTACTTTCGGCAACGGTGTTTCTGTGATGGGCGTTCCGATTGATCCGCGAACCCAAATGCCTGTTCCCAACGACATGGTTAGAACGGAAGTTACCATTTGGATAGACTTTAAGTTCAAAGCAAACGGGCAGTCGGTACTTCCATTTATCGAAAAATCAATAGAGTCCGTTGAGCATATCTACACAGAGCTCGACAAGTATATTTGAGCAGGTGGCCACGGCGAGGGAAAATGCTCGCCGTGAATCTGTGATTGCCTATGAGTGATTCTGTGAGCCAATTTTCACTGAATTTTCTCCCGGAGCGCCGTATCTACCGCGTCAGCGAGCTGAGCCGGTTGATCCGCGAGAAGCTGGAGGCGGAGTTTGCGGACCTGTGGGTGGTCGGGGAGATTTCCAATTTCCGCGAGGCTCCGTCGGGGCATCTTTATTTCACATTGAAGGATGAAGCGGCGCAATTGCGGTGCGTCTGCTTTCGGCTCCAGGCGCGGTACCTGCGGTTCCGGCCAGAAGACGGATTGCAGGTGACGGCGCGCGGGCGGATCAGCGTCTATGAGGCTCGGGGTGAATACCAGCTTAATGTGGAGGCGCTGGAACCGCAGGGGTTGGGCGCGTTGCAGTTGGCCTTTGAGCAACTGAAAAAGAAGCTCTCTGCCGAAGGACTTTTTGATGCTGCGCGTAAAAAACCTTTGCCGAAGCTGCCGCGCCGCATTGGGATCATCACCTCGCCGCGCGGAGCGGTGATCCAGGACATGATCCGCATCCTGCGCCGCCGCCATGAGAACCTGCATTTGCTGGTCTATCCGGTTCGCGTGCAGGGCGAAGGAGCGGCGGAGGAGATGGTAGAGGCGCTCGGCTGCTTCAACAGACCGCCGCCGAACGGAGTGCCGGTGGACGTCATCATCCTGGCGCGCGGCGGCGGGTCGCTGGAAGACCTGTGGGCTTTCAATGAAGAAAAGCTTGCGTGGGCCATTGCCGCCTCGACGACTCCTGTCATCTCCGCCGTGGGGCATGAGACAGACTTCACCATCGCCGACTTTGTCGCCGACCTGCGCGCGCCCACTCCGTCTGCTGCCGCCGAGATGGTGATTGAGACCCAGGAGAGATTGCAGGAACACATCTTGATTCTGGAGAGTGATCTGGTCCGGGTCGCACGATATCACCTGTTGCGGCTGCGCCACCAGCTTTCGGAATTGATTACTCATCGAGCGTTTCAGACGCTGCGCACCGTCCTGGGCCAGGCGATCCAGCGCCACGATGAACTAAGCACCCGAGCGGTTGAGACGTTGCGAGAACGCCTGCGAACGGCGCGACGCCGCTGGGAACAGCATGACGCTTTCTTGCTGCACTTTGATTTGCATGGCCGGCAGGAACGCAAGGCATTGCTGCTGAGTCAACATCGGACTGCGTTGGCTCAGCGCGTCCGCGTGTTGCTGATCCAAAAGCGCGCCCGCGCCGAGTCGCTGGCCGCACAGTTGCAGCAACTCAGCCCGCGCCGCATTCTGGAACGCGGCTATGCCATTGCGTTTGACGCCTCCGGGAAGCTGCTGACGGAGGCGACCCAGGTTTCTCCGGGAGAGGAAATCGCGCTGCGGCTGGCGCAGGGCAGGTTGACAGCGGTGGTGAGGAAAATCGTGCCAGAATAAAAGCAATGGAGAAATCGGTTTAGGGTCGCGGGACCGAGCCGCTCAAATTGGCTTGGCCCCGTCCGGCGAGTTTTTGTTGGAGAGCCTCCTCGATCTGCTGACGCACGGCCGCGCTTTCCTCTTCCAGTTCCGGCGTGCTGCCGCGAGAACCAGCCACTTGTTGTAGGTGCTGTCTCGCCGATTCCAGGTCGCCCATTTTTCGGTACAGTTCCCCCAGCTCAAAATGAATGCGAGCCTCGGGAGCTGCTGCAAAGCCTGGCCTCCCCTGCCGAATTTCTTCCAGGACGTTTTCATAACCCTGAATCGCGGATTCAACTTGATCCGCCGCTCGATAAATCGAGGCGATTTCGAGCGGAAGGATATAGTTTCGCGGGAAATCGTTGGCCAGGCCCGTCACGGTGCGCCGGGCGTCCGCGAACCGTTTTTCCCGCCGGTACATCACGGTCAGGATGATCTTGGCATCGTGCTGGGCGCGTTCGCCCGCTTGGGCCACAGTTTCGGCAAATTGAATTCCTCGCTGTTTATCTCCGGAGACGCCGACGAAAAACAGCAAAACCTTCAGCGGGCCGGGCAGGCTGCCAATCACGAAATCGTAAATGCCGGGGACGAGATAAGCGTCATAGAATCGGGGATTCAGGCGCAGCAGTCGCGCATGATAGTCATTGGCTTTGCGGGCGCTGCCCATGGAATCGAGCAAGGAACGATCAATAAGACCCTGATAGGAAGCATTGGTAGCATAGGCCACGCCACAAGCATAAAGCGCCTCCTGATCCTGCTTGTTTTTCTTCAACCGTTGTTCGCAAATTCGGATGGCGCTCTGGTTGGCCTCCCAAAACTTTTTCGCCAGCGCGGGGTCCGGCTCAATCTTCTTGGTGCGGAAGAACTTGTTGGAGACCGAAAAAAGGTCGCCGTGCAGTGCGCCTGCTATGTAGAGTTGCTTATATAGATAGGCCATCGCCACCCGGTTGTGGTGAAGGGGATTATTGCGGTCGGCATCGCGGAGCCGCTCAAAGAGGACGATGGCTTGGTCGTATTCCAGGTTGTAAAAATGGTCGAAGGCCTGCTCTTCTTCGGCCGAAAGCGTCGCCCGCAGAGGGATCGCAGCCGTTAGGAGGATCGCAATGACTTGCACCGCGAGCAGAAACCTGCCCCTTGTTTTGTTTCCCAATTGCCTTGGGCTAAAAGAACGCATGCCCTGTGCCGCCATACTCTTATGATAGCTTTTTCTGGAGGAACTGCCGACAACTTCGCCCGTTTTGTTTTCCCAGTCAGATCCCACAGAACGATCTCGGAGACACTATTAATAGATGAAAGAAACATTACCGGGGATGCACCAAGAATACGATTGCGAAACGCAAGGCAACTATCCGGGCGGCCAGCGGAAGGAACGTCCGCCGAGCAAGTGCAGATGGAAATGGAAGACGGATTGGCCCGCTCCGACTCCGGTGTTTACAACCATCCGGTAACCATCGGTGATTTTGTATTCCTGGGCTAGTTTTGCTGCCACCCGATACAGATGCCCCAGCAACGGGAGGTCGTCCATCTCGGCCTCCTCCACGGAAGCAAAGTGTTTCCGGGGAATCACCAGCAAATGCACGGGTGCTTGGGGATTGATGTCCTGAAACGCGATGCAACTTTCATCTTCATAGATGATCTTGGCGGGCGCTTGCTTTGCCAGAATCTTACAAAAAATACAGGACGCCATGAGGAAGGATTTCTCCGTTGCGATTCAATGGCTGATTGCAGTCGTCATTCAATTATCATCAATTATCCAGGCGGACGACGAAAGCTGGCAGATCGTCGCTACCCAACTGGGTGGCCAGTTGATTCGCTTCCATTAAAGACGGCTTCGGCCCCAGCCGGACCCGATACAGCCTGCCCTGCGAAGAATCATAGTCTTCGACAAAGGCGCCGCCATAGCGGCCGCGCAACTGTTGCTGGAGGCGCTCGGCGCGGGAGCGGTCACGAAACGCACCCACCTGGACTACAAAGATTCCCGAATCCGGTTTGCCGTTCAGAGAGAGAATCTCCAGGCGGACCAGGGCCGTTCCCGGCCCGATCATCTGAATTTCACGCGCCGCCGCCAGCGAGAGGTCAATGATGCGCCCTTTCACGAATGGACCGCGGTCAGTGATGCGGACGGTGACGGAACGGTTGTTCTCGAAATTCGTGACTTTAGCCAAACTTCCAAAAGGAAGCGTAAGGTGTGCGGCGGTGAGCTTGTTCTTGTCGTAAATTTCTCCATTGGCTGCGCGCCGGCCATGGTAAGGGTCGCCGTACCAACTGGCATAGCCGGTTTCCGTGTAGCCGGGCTGAATGAGCGGCGCTGGTTTCTCTCCCGTCGTCGGCGTGGGCGCAGGCCCCCGCACAACAGGGCGTTGCCGACCGCAGGCGGTCAGCAATAGGACCAGCGTCAGGCAGAAAGGCAAGAATTTGGGCAGCGTCATGAGCAGATCACAGGGGGAAAGAGAAAAAATGGCAATCGCCAGAAAAACCGTGCAATCTGATTATAGAAAGACTCTGGCTCCGCGAAGCATAAAAATCGAGGCTTTTGGCCCCGGGTATATAATAAGACAATAGGCGGATTGGCAGGGAATCAATGCCTTTAACTCCAGGCAACAAAAAAATCAACCGCCACAAGCAGCAGATGGACGAGCGGTTAGAGGGCGTGCGGCGCTTCTTCCACTCGGTTATGAACGAGCAAAAAGTTTGTCCAGCCTGCCGCAGCCTGATCGATCGCAAGCAGAAAGTATGTCCGTTCTGCGGGGAGGAAATCACCAGAACTCTGCCGCAGCAGGCGCGGTACACCACGTTTTTGCTCGCGGCCAATCTGCTTTTGTTCGGCTTCATGCTGGTGACCTTTCAGCAGCAACGGGAAGACGGCTTTGACATCGGCTCCCTGTTTGGTTCCCTGGACTCCTACACCCTGGTGCGGTTTGGAGCCAAGTATGGATTCCTCATTGAGGGGGGCGAGTGGTGGCGCTTCGCGACACCGATTTTCCTCCACGCCAATCTGATTCACCTGGCCTTCAATACGTGGGTTCTGTTCGACCTGGGGCCTGCGGTGGAAGCGCTTTACGGCTCCCCGAAGTTTGTGGTGCTTTATATCCTGTCGGGCATCGCGGGGTTTGCGGGCAGCTTCCTGTGGCAGCCAAATGCGATCAGCATCGGAGCTTCCGGGGCGCTGTTCGGGCTGATCGGAGCCATGGTCGCCTATGGGTACCGCTACCGCAGAAGCTCCAGCGACTCTGCCAAGAATATGTTTGTGCGGTGGGCGATCTACGGTCTAATCTATGGCTTCTTGATCCCGGGTGTGGACAATGCGGCCCACATCGGAGGCCTGGCCGCCGGAGTGGCGTTCGGCAGCCTGGTCAGCGACATGCCTTTACTGACGCGCGAATCCATTTATCTGTGGCGATTCCTCGGCGTCCTTGTTGTCCTGCTGGTGGCTTTCGGGTTCATCATGATCGGGCTCCGGCAGCCAGCGTGAACGTTTACTCCTTGCCTCACGATCGCTATCGTTCTAGAATCTCGACATGCAGCCCCGCCTGCTATGCGTGCTTCAAATCGGATTTTCGATAGCTACTGCTATACTTGCCTGCTACAGCGTGCCCGCTTTCGGCGTGGGCCAGGGAGGACCGGGGCGTTACCAGTGCTATCACGGTTATGAGCCAAATGCCGAACCCGGGATGCGGTTCCCGATTCGGGGCGGAGGCACGCTCCAGGTGGCTGGCTTCACGATCGAGGTGAAGCCCGATCAGAACCCTTCCATTCCCCAGGAGATGAGTTGTCATGCCACTATTCGGTCTGCGAAGGGCGACATCGTTTTTCAGGACTATGACGAAGGGATGGACATTGATGCGGTAACCGGAAAAGACATCAATGGCGACGGCCAGCCGGATGCGGTTATAGAAGCTTTCTCAGGAGGAGCCCATTGCTGCTGGACCTACTTCTTTGTCTCTTTGGGGCCAGAACCAGGGCTTATTCAAAAATTTGAGAGCAAACACTCAGCGTCATTTAAGGATCTCAACGGAGACGGTCACATAGAAATCCCAGTTCTAGATGGCGCATTCGATTATTTCGAGACTGCATATAGCGAGTCCCCGTTTCCGCTATTGATCATTCAGCTTCAGGGAAACGAATTCAGAGATATTTCGGCTGACTTCCCGAAAATTTATGACGAAGAAATTCATGAGTTGCGTAGTGGGCTAAACCCCAACTGCGTTGGCGACTTTCTCGGTGCCAAATGGGACGACATCTGCGATTACTCGAGCAATAGACGCGGCGTCCTGGAAATCGTGCTGAATTATTTGTATTCGGGACACCCCCAGGATGCTTGGAAAGCTCTCGAGGAGTTATGGCCAGCCAAGGACAGAGAACGCATTCGAAGCGAAATACTGAAGGGATACTGCGGGGGCTTGCGTGCAGAACTCGGTGTTGCGGCGGGTTCGTCTTGCAGCGAGAAGTAGCAACATCACTTCTACTCTCAATAGCGAGGATTGGTTTTTCTCCTATTGCAACCTATTCTTCCTAGCTCATCCCTTGTTCCTCCAAAACCTCCCGATATACATCCCAAGTTTGACGGGCACATTTTTCCCATGAAAACAAAGCCGCGCGTTGTTTGCCTCGGCGGCTGAGGTCGGAGGCCAGGGCCTCGTCTTCGGTCACGCGCCGCATAGCTTCGCCAATTTCGGAAGCGTTCTGCGGGTCAACGTAAAGGGCGGCGTCCCCGGCGACTTCCGGGAGCGCCGAGTTGCGCGACGTGATGACCGGCAAGCCATAGCTCATGGCTTCCAGTATCGGCAAGCCGAAGGCTTCTTCCAACGACGGGAAAACCAGCGCGGTTGCTGCGGAGTAGAGCAGGCGCAGTGTTTCCGGCTGCTGGTGACCGAGCCTTCGGACTCTTTCTTCCATACCTTCCTGCCGGATGAGCGCGTGAATCTGCTCCGCGCCGTAGCCGTCGCCTCCCACCAACACCAGGCGAAAGTCCGGCAACTCCTTCAGGGCCAGGACAATGTTGGCGATGTTCTTGCGGACCTGGATCGCGCCGACATTGAGAAAAAACTTCTCCCCTTTGCCAAATCCCAGCACCCGCTCGCGGAAAGCGTCCTGCTCGGCTGGCGCGACGGGTCGGGCGGGATCTACACCGTGGTGGATGACGCGAATCTTGCTGTCCAGCGCTGGGTCATACTGGACGAGTTGTTGACGAACGGCTTGGGAGACAGCAATGATGCGGTCGGCGCGCCGGATAGCGCTTTCAATGCGTGCGGTCATATGCCGCTGAAATTCCGGGGTAGAGTAGTTCTGGGCAACAGGCGGAAAGCGTTCATGGAGCGTGACGACCTGGAGTGGATATCGCTTCTCTGGCAGCCGCTGGTTCAGGCCGTGGAACAATCTCGCGCGAGGAATTTGAAGCCAGGAGTCCAACAAAGGCGACAGGGTGAAAACGTCCGGCCACTCTTGTTTCCGTGCCCACCGCCAATACGGCCCTGGGCGAAAACTAAGAATGATTTGAAATTGGGTTCGTTCCTCTGGCGAAAGGATGGCCGTCAGGGCAGAGATTAATTTCTCGGAATAAACGCCGGTTCCCGTGCGTTCTGGATAGGCAGCGTAGGTAGCATCCAGCGCGATCTTTACCATCTCCTAGACCTTTTTCATCGCGTTGATATTATGTCGCCGCGGTGCGGCTGTTGGGAACGCAGATTCCTCGTGGAGCCCAGGAGGTCTGAACAGCAAGAGCAGATCCTTCGTCGGCACCCCTCCTCAGGATGACAGCGAAGGGCTTGGAATGATAGGGAGGGAAGGTGCATCATTCCGCCAGGATTCCGAGTGCCTTTAAGATTCTCTCCAGGCGGCGAAGAATTCTTTCGGTCTCAGCCACGCCGCGGAGAACCTCCTGCAATTGTTTCCGCGTGGTTTTTGTTGGAGCGGAATCCTGGAGAGCGAGTTCGGCGTTTCCCTGAACGGCGGTCAGCGTGGAGCGGATCGTATGAAGGTCGTCACTGAGCTGCTGGTTGGAGGGATGCAGTGGATTTTGCTGGCGTCCGAGGGCTGGCAGGGCCTCGCTCAGTTTTCGGCGAATCTGCGCCAGTGTTAGCCCCTGGACGCTCACAATGGCTGCCACCCCTTCTTCAAGCAATTCTTCGCGCAGTCTGGCATTTTCTCGCGCAAGGACTACGATCATGGGCAGGGCTGGATTTCTCTGACGAATCCATCGCACTGAATCGGCTTCGTCCACACGGATCAGAACAAAGATCAGAGCGTGGAAGGTAGGAGATTGGACTGCCTCCAGCACCGGAGCACCAACCGGCATCAGTGTTGGCCGGAGGCGACTCCTAGGCGGAAACGCGGCAGCGATTCTCTGGAGGAACCTTCCTTTTTTACCGGTGAGGAGAATTTTCACCGTTCGGACCTAAACCTTTTGTTGATACTTGCGGAGCTTCCGGTACAGGGTGGTCTTGCCGATGCCCAATAGGCGAGCGGCGAGCAATTTATCGCCTCCGGCTCCGGACAGTGCTCGCAAAATAGCTTGCCGCTCCATCTCCTCCAGGGGAATCACGCTTTCCGGGGAACTGGTGGCTGTGGCGGGCGGGGGCAAGTGAATGTTGGAAGGCAAATCGCAGGCTCGAATCACCGGGCCGGAACCCAGGGTCATCGCCCGTTCCATACAGTTTTCCAGTTCCCGCACATTGCCCGGCCAGTCATAGGCCAGCAAGCGGTCCAGAGCTTCGGAGGAAAGCATCCATCGGTCTCGCTGGTTTCGGTTTCCTCCCCGGGCCTGCATCAACCGATGGAGAATCTGTTCGGCCAGCAGCGGGATATCTACTTTTCTCTCGCGCAGGGGCGGGAGGACGAGGGAGACTACATTCAAACGGAAGAACAAGTCCTTGCGAAAACTTCCTTGCTCGATGGCTGCTTGCAGGTTGCGATTGGTGGCCGCAATGATGCGGGCGTCGAACGGAATGCGCCGGGTGCTGCCCACCGGCTTAAATTCTTTTTCCTGGATGGCGCGCAGTAACCGGGTCTGGAGTTCTACGGGCAACTCCGCCACTTCGTCCAGAAACAGGGTTCCTCCATTCGCCGTCTGCAACAATCCGTCTTTGCTACGAATTGCCCCGGTGAAGGCTCCGCGGACGTAACCAAATAGCTCGCTTTCAATTAGGGAAGGGACTAAGGCGGCGCAATCTACCGGCAGGAAGGGCTTGTCCCGCCAGGGACTGTGTTCGTGAATGGAGCGGGCAACCAACTCTTTTCCGGTCCCGCTCTCGCCCAGGATCAGCACGGGGGCGCGGCTGGACGCCACTCGCTGGATCACTTTAAAGACGTGCTGCATCGGCTGGGATTGCCCCACCAAGCGCCCAAAACCATGGCTCGACCGGACCCGTTCTCGAAGATAACGGTTCTCATCTTTCAGGTCCAGAGTCTCCACGAGCCGTCGAATTAACAGCTTCATCTCCTCCGGGCTGAAAGGTTTCACAATGTAATCAAATGCTCTCAATTTCATAGACTGCACAGCAGAGGGGACGCTGGCATAGCCGGTCATGATGATGACTTCCACGCGGGGACTGCTGGCCTTGATCCGCTCCAGTAACTCCATTCCGCTCATCCCGGGCATCTTGAGATCCGCCAAGACAATGTCTACGGGGTGTTGTTCCATCAGTTGCAATGCCTCGGTGCCCGATTCTGCTAAAAAAGCCCGGTATCCTAAAGAGTCCACGACCTGGCGGCACACTCCTCGAACCATTTCCTGGTCGTCCACAATCAGAACTCCAATATCCGTTCTAGCTCCCATGCGTCTTTTGTCCTGGATTCAAAAGATCAAGTGAAATACCGGTTCCAGCTCCTTATTTCAGCGGAAATGGCTATGCATTCCTCATTGTAACCGATTCGTTCCTTCAGGGAGCAGTTCGTAAAATCCTGATACAGGATTGCGCAGCGGAAAGACGCGGCTCAGGAGGCTCGTTCAAAATGTCGGAGCCGTTCGGCTGTAATGAAGACGTAGTGCAAGCCGGAAACCACCGTGAGGGCGGCCGTCGCATAAATGCCAGCCTGTTGCAGCCATCGCAATACGTCGTAGGATTGAACTAGCACGAGCAACGTCAAAAGAACTGTGGCGACCTGCGCTACAGTGTTGGCTTTGCTGTAAAGGCTGGGCGAAAAACTTCTGATGGAAGTGGTCAGGATCATCACCAAAGCCGTGACGAGAATGATGACATCGCGGCTCAGGACTAGAATGACGAGCCAGAGAGGAATCTGCTGCACTAGTCCCAGGGTGAGAAAAGCGGAACTGAGCAATAGCTTGTCAGTGATGGGGTCCAGGTAGGTTCCGATGGTGGTTTGCTGATTCAACCAACGAGCCAGCAAGCCGTCTATCCCATCGCTTACCCCCGCGATCAGAACCAGGGCAAAAGCGACGCGGTACCGTCCGTAAAGAATCGCCACAATCACAAAAGGGATGAAGATGAGACGCAGAAGAGTAATTTGATTAGGAGCGTAAAAGACCTGTTTGAAAGATGTCATGGGTTCTGATTCTTTTTTTCGTAATAGGTCAGTGGTCATCGAGGTACTAAAAGCAGATTCCTCAAAGCATTCAGGATGACAGATTATAAATCATAACAATGATGAAACCTTATTAAGAAACAGAGAGTTGCCCATCTCGCATCGAAAAAATATGGGAAGCAAACTCGGCGGCTTCCCGGCTATGCGTGGCCATAAGCACGGTATGGCTCGTTTCGCTGATATGCTGGAGCAGCCGTAAAACGGTCTCTGCATTGGCGCTATCCAGGTTGCCGGTCGGTTCATCGGCGATGACGATGGA
Source organism: Acidobacteriota bacterium (assembly GCA_016199675.1). Taxonomy (GTDB): domain Bacteria; phylum Acidobacteriota; class Terriglobia; order 2-12-FULL-54-10; family 2-12-FULL-54-10; genus JACQGE01. The sequence continues at coordinate 11,356 of JACQGE010000186.1, forward strand.
AGGCTCGTGGACCAGCGCGCGGGCAATCGCCACGCGCTGCATTTCTCCACCGGATAGTTGATGAGGAAAACTGCGCCCCTTCTTTTCCAGGCCGACCATCCCCAGCAGTTCGGCGATCCGCTCCCGCGTTTTTCCCGAGGTTTTTATACCATCCAACAGGAGGGGCAATTCTACATTTTCTTCCACCGTGAGCGTTGGCATGAGGTTGAAGAACTGGAAGACAAAGCCAATCCGGGTACGCCGCAAGCGGCTCAATTCCGCATCCCTCAGGGACTGAGTGGACTGTTGCTCAATGCGGACTTCTCCGCTGGTGGGCAAATCCACCGCCCCGGCGAGGTTTAACAATGTGCTTTTTCCACAACCACTGCGACCTACAATGACCGTGAACGTTCCTTTTTCCAAAGCCAGATCAATTTCGCGGAGAGCATGCACCGCATTGCCATTGGCTTGATATACCTTGCTGACTCGGATCAACTCGACGATGGGCGGCAATTCGGCACACTCCTCTTTTCCTTTGTAATAGTGTATCAGCAAAGAAAAATCGGCTCCTCGCCAGAGGGATCGCAAACGAGACCCTGGTCTCCATCAAAAAAGTAAACCGCTCTAACTGCGATTTTGGTTTCGAGTCTGTGCCGGAAGGTTTTTTTGAGGCACCAGGACCTGCAGGGAGGTTTTCTCGATCTGCTGGCGAGCCGTGGCAGCCCATTGGCTGTAAGGATCAAGCTTCACATACGTAACCCACTGCTGCCGCGCTTTGCCGTGCAATCCCAACTTTTCATAGAGTAAAGCCAGGTTGTAGTGTGGATCCGGATAATTGGAGTCCAGGCGGATCGCTTGTTCATAATGGCGCCGGGCCTCTTCCCATTGATCGTTCTCGTCATAGACGTTCCCCAAGTTGAAGTACACAAGCGCGTAGCCAGGATCAGCCGCAAGCGCCGCACGGTAGCAGTTCTCCGCCTCTTCCAAAAGCCGAAGCTTGTAATAGATCGTTCCCAAGTTAATGTGAGGTCCCACGGCATGCGGATTCAGTTCAATGGCTTTTTGATAAGCACGAATGGCCTTGGGCAGTGTGTCCTGGTGTTCTTCGTAACGAAGACCAGCCTGGAACAATCGCTCGGCGCGCACCCAGGCCGGCTCAACCGACCGTCGGAGCGGACGAGTCTGCTTTAGTGGTCGAATATTCCCTTGCGCTTTCTGCGGGGCATATTCCAGCAGGAGTTGGCCAGTCAGAGGTTCCATAATAGTGCCTTGAAAGTGAACGGCGAGCCGTTTTCCATCGGCGTGTACCTGCAATTCCGTCCAGGGATTTCCCATTTTAGGCAGCCGAGCCTTCAACGCGGCATAAAGGGAACGAATCCGCGAAGGAAGGATTCCGCTTTGCCGCAATTGCCGCAGTTTCTTCATGGTGACAAGGTCAGAAAAGCTGTAGCGGAAATTTCCCTCTTCAGATCGATTTATTTTTGTTGGCAGAGTGGCGGAGGGCTGAACAAATCCTTGGCGTTCCCAGGCAGAAAGTTGTCGTTCGCTAATCTTCACGATTCTCAATACCTGCCGCCGACTGAACCGTTCTTCGACCGGGGCGGTGCTGCTCATTTCTCCCCCTTTGCTGGCCGGGTCGATTCTTTGTGGAGGGATGATAATCAATTTGCCCCTGACTTGCAATAAAATTGATGTTGACAGGACTTTCGGCGGGTCGGGATAATCCAGTCTTGAGGTTAGCTCGCAAGAAGATGGATTTTTTCGCGGCTTTGGATTTATCCAGCCATTGTGGATTTGGTAATGCAACGGTTGCCGATGCTTTCCCGATCAGGGAGCAATCTGTCGGACCGAAGGGAGGATTCATGGAAGGAAAGATTTTGCTGTTTCAAATAGGACTGTTGCTGGCCGTTGGGGGGATGTTTGCGTCTTCGGTGATGGCGCAGGACAAGCGGAAACCCGGCTTGTACGCCACGCTCCAGACGAACCAGGGAACGATTGTTTGCGAGTTGTTTGAAAAGGAAGCCCCCGTGACGGTGAAAAATTTTGTGGATTTGGCGGAGGGGAACAAAGAATATACGGACCCGAAGACCGGCCAGAAGAAAAAAGGACGCTACTACGACGGCACTACGTTTCATCGGGTCATCCCGGACTTCATGATTCAGGGCGGAGACCCGACAGGAAGCGGAACCGGTGGCCCCGGCTACGAATTTAAGAACGAGTCCGCGCCCAATCTGAAATTTGACAAGGCCGGTCGTCTGGCGATGGCCAATCACGGACGCAACACCAATGGCAGCCAGTTCTTCATTACGGAAGCTGCGGTGGGGCTGGAGGCCCAGGACTACACCATCTTTGGCCAGGCCATTGAGGGCTTGGACATCGTCAAGAAGATCGCCCGCGTCCCGCGAAACAGTAGCGACAAGCCGAACCAGCCGGTCGTTTTGGAGAAACTGACGATCGAGCGCGTGCCGGCTGCCGGTTCCTGACCTTCGCCCCAAGATTGTTTTCTCACGGGAACCGCGCGGAATTGCAATGATTTCAGAGGGAGGCCTTGCCTCCAGTCCTTCTTGGATAATTAGAGGAGGGCCTCTTTGCCTCTGCCAAGGTGTTCCTTTCTCTAATCTGCTGACCGATCTTTTCCCTTGATGATTCGGCGCAAGGCCGTTCGGGCTTTGTGGCAGAAGATTGCCAGTGGCCCGTATAATAAGGTTTATCTGCTGAAATTGTGAATTCTCCGATAGGATGTGCGATGGAAAGCCCGGAACAACCTCATGAAGACTCACCCGATGACGGTTCTGATCGTTGAAGACGAGGATGCTATGCGAATGGTTCTGGAGATGCGTTTGCGCGACTGGGGCTATGAAGTGCTTACCGCCGCGGATGCCGATGCCGCGGAACATCTGGCCCACTCCTCCCATCCAGACATTATCCTTTCCGATATTGTGATCCCGGGAAGCACGGGGCTGGAATTGCTCAAGAGACTGAAAGCGGACCTCCCTGGCCGTCCCGTGGTCCTGATTACCGCGCAGGGAACGATTGACATGGCGGTGGAGGCCATGAAGGAAGGAGCTCAGGACTTCCTGACGAAACCGCTCGATTATTCAAAGCTCCAGGTGATTCTGGAATCGGCTCAGCGGGACATTGCGTTGCGCCGCCAGTCGGAGAAACTGGCGACCCAGGTCCAGAAAGGATCCGGCCTCGGTATTTTTGTGGGCGCCAGCAAGGCAATGAAGGCGGTTTACGAGCTTCTGGAAACCGTGGCCGCCAGTGATGCCTCTGCCATTATCACGGGAGAAAGCGGGACCGGAAAAGAACTGGCCGCCCGCGCCATCCATGAGCATAGCGCGCGGGCCCACGGGCCTTTCATCGCCATCAACGCCGCCGCGATTCCGGAGACATTGATTGAGAGTGAAATTTTTGGCTATGAGAAAGGAGCTTTTACGGGGGCTGTGGGGGTCCGGGCCGGCTGTTTTGAGTTGGCTCATGAAGGCACATTATTTTTCGATGAAATCGCGGAGATGCCGTCTGCGCTTCAGCCCAAGCTGCTGCGTGTCCTGGAAGATGGCCGTGTCCGCCGCCTCGGCAGCCACCAGGAGCTCGCTTTTAATGTGCGGGTGATTGCCGCCACCAACCGCGATCTGAAGGAAGCCGTCCAAAAAAACCTCCTGCGCGAAGATCTCTTCTACCGGCTCTGTGTCTTCGTTATTTCTCTGCCACCTCTCCGGGAACACAAAGAGGACCTTCCAGCCCTCGTCCAGCATTTCCTGAGCGAGTTCAATGCAAAGCACAATACCAACGTCGTGGCCCTGCGGCCGGAGGCTCTGGAAATGCTCAGCAGTTACCCGTGGCCCGGCAATGTGCGGGAACTGAGGAACGTGATTGAGCGGGCCGTCATCGTGGCCAAGGGCGAATGGATCGAGCCTACTCACCTTCCTCCCTACCTTCGCCACCAGGAACCAGCCTCCGAAGCAAGAATTACCATGCCGGTTGGGGCTACGGCTGCGGAGATCGAAAAGGAATTGATCTTGCGCACGCTCCAACAGACCGGGAATAACAAAGCCGAGACGGCCCGCCGGCTCGGATTGGATGTGAAGACCATCCGAAATAAGCTAAAGGCCTACGGCCTGCAATGACCCCCCCGCCCAAGGGGAGGGGAAACGGTCGCTGGATTGTTTCGAGACAATTTTTCCCGAAAGTCTATGGATCTCACTTGCTACTTTTTGCTCCCAGATGGCCGCCTGCGGGCTGGGTGGCGGTTAGCCCTGTTTGTCGTTTTCTTCTTATTGGCGTGGGTTGTCTTCTCCGGCGTCGCCTCCTTGGAATGGGAGGAACCGACAATCGCTTCCCAGATAGCAATTTTTGCCGCTGCTGCTCTGACGGCTACGGCGGGCAGTATGCGCCTGCTTGAACATCAGCCCTTTGTGCAAGTGGGATTGGTCCTGGAGCGACGCTCGAGGAGCGAACTAGGGCTGGGGTTGGTCGGTGGGATCATTCTGGTAAGTACAACATCACTGGTGGCGTGGGGCGTGGGTGTGATTCAATTTCAAGCCTCCGGAACCGATGCCGCTTCCGCTGCTCGCCTGTTTCTTCCAGTAACTTTCCTTTTCATGGTTTCCGCCACCACGGAAGAGCTGCTATTCCGTGGCTATCCGTTTCAGCGGCTCGTGGAAGGGAGCAACGGCTGGGTGGCCATCGCCATTTTTTCTTTCCTTTTCGGGTACTTGCACGCCGGCAACCCGCACGTTACGCGCCTCAGCGTTGCGAATACGATTATAGCGGGTATCTTGCTTTCTTTGGCTTATCTGAAGACTCGCGCTCTGTGGCTTCCCATCGGTTTCCACTTTTCCTGGAACTGGATGTTATCTTTGCTGGGACAGCCGGTGAGCGGCTTGATGATGGCTCCCATGCCCTGGAAGGTTGTGGCCTCCCCCGAGTATGATTGGCTCCATGGGGGCGATTACGGTCCTGAAGGCGGTCTACTCGCCACCATCGTCCTGTCGGTCGGCATTGCGGGCCTGGCGCGGTGGAAGAGAAAAATCCACGAAAATCCGCCAGAAACAACTCCTCCTGTTTAAAAAAAAAGAACCCTCAGTGGAGCAAACCCGCTGAGGGTTCGGTGAAAAACAATTATAGGCGGGGACTTAACTTAGGATACTGGTTCCTTATTTGCTTTCGACTCTTTCAGGTCCTTCTCTGCTTGCTCCTGCGCTTTTTTGGCCTCGGCAGTCTCGTCCACGTCCGGCTTTAATTCGTGGATTGCATCTCCCAAGTTCATACCGCCGTCGCCGGTCATCTTCGTCTTCAAGTCAGCAAAAGGAATATCCAGATTGTGGGAAACGTGCGCCGCAGCCACAAATTGACCTAGATTCTTGAATCCAACGGCTGCGTCCTGCACATTGGTTCCTTCGGGCAAAATGCCTTGAAGTTTTGTTGTCAGTTGCTCATTCCGTGTCAGTTGGTCAGCTACCGTTAGCTTCTTGCCCGCCTGCTGAGTTTCCTGGGTCTGGGTTTTCTTTTGGTCGCCACCCATGCGTCCTTCAGGACCTTTTTGTGGATGATCCATTTTCGGGCCGGCCGTCTCAGGACGATTCCCTTGCCCCATCCCATGCATGGAACCTCCCTGGGATCCCATTCCACCAGGCGCACCCATCATAGGTCCGTTACCGCCGGAATTGCCGGCGCCTCGACCGCGCTGAGCCATCGCGGGAAGCGAAAAACTGAAATAAAGCGCAACAACTAACGTGGCTGCAAAAATCATCGCTTTCTTCATTGATTAAGTTCCTCCTTGGAGCATTCCTCCCTTTATCAATTTAACTTCTAGCTCTTTTTAGCACCTATTATACCACTTTGTTTGATGCTGAGTTCGAATGATCTGTTTCTGGTATAAACAAAAGATTCTGTAGGATATAAAAATGTTTGGAAGAAAGAATTTTCCACAAGAGGATTCCTCGATATAACTAGAGACACCATAAATTCCATTCTCTTCAAGGAAAAATTCCCTGAAATCAATTGATTCTGTTTTCGCATAAATTGTAATTATCTGAAATTAAATAAGATTCACTTAATTCCAGAATTTGGAGTAGGAATTGCTACGTATTCTCCAGCAGATATCGAAGCCGAAAAAAGGGGGTATTTTTCTTCTTATATTCAAAATCTCCAAGAATCCAAAGCGGCCCGATGAGCAAAAAATCCAACAAGGAGGAAGAAAAGTCAATGAAAGAGGAAACAAGTTTTGCCAAAGTGGCAGCGCTTGTGGTGCTGGCCTTGGGGATCGTGGGTGCAGCCAGCGGTTGCGCTACCAAAAAGTATGTGCGCACGACTGTGGAAACAACAACTAGCGAGAGTGCGGCCCGCCTGGATGCGAAAATTGATGAGCAGGGGAACAAGCTCGATGCCACTTCAAACCAGGTCCAGGAATTGAACTCCGTCACCCGAGACCACACCGGTAAGATCACCACGCTGGACAGCAACCTTCAGCAGGTGGATTCGAAAACTCAGCAGGCTATGAATATCGGCCAAGAAGCCAAGGGCACTGCCGAGAAAGCAGTCGGCGAGGTATCCACGCTGGAACAGAAATTCCAGAATCGGAACGACTACCGAATGCTATCGGAAGAAAAGGTGCGGTTTGCCTTTAATAGCGCCAAGCTCGACGACCAGTACAAGCAGGTTCTCGACGGATTGGCGGAACAGATCAAATCAGACCCGAACGCGATCCTTGTCATGGAGGGGCGCACCGATGCGACCGGGGATGATACCTACAATATTGAACTCGGTGAAAAACGAGCCGAAGCGGTGTATCGCTACCTAGTGGTGGAGAAAGGTGTCCCCATACATCGGATTCACAAAATAAGTTTTGGTGAAGAAAATCCGTTGGCCCCCAATGATTCGCGAGAAGGCCGCTCAGAAAATCGGGCTGTGATCATGCGGATCTTAAGTCCGAGCATCGAGAGTCAAAGCGCTGCGGCTGGACAGAAGACTATTTCTGAGGTCGACCACGAACGCCTGTTCGGAGAATAGGAAGTTCTTTGGGAGGTTGGTTTTTCTGCGTCAAGGTTAATGGCGGCTGGATTCGGGAATGAGAATGCAGGGAAAGTTGCGATCCAGGAGAAGCATCGAAGTTAGAAAGTAGGTCATCGTTTGGCAAGGCTTCACGTTTGGAGTGCGCTTAACGATGTGAAAGGAGGACGTCATGAAGTATGGGAAACTCATTGCTGCTGGAGGTGGGATTGCTGCCTTGGCTGTGGTTTCATTCACTTTGATGAACCGAAATGACTCCACCGTCTCGGCGGACAATCCCCAGGAGGTTCCGGAAAAATCAATCTTTTCCCGATTAGCTGCGCCTTTTCGCGAAGAAATGGTCGCCGTTCCTGCGGGGACCCGCCTCCCGATCCGGTTGGAACATGCCATTAGCACCCGACGCAATAGTTCAGGTGACTCTTTTACGGCTACATTGGACAAGCCCTTAACGATAGATGGAAAGCTGCTGGCTCCGGCGGGCAGTAAAGTCACGGGTCTGCTGACCGACGTGACGGACGCTGGCCGCGTGCAGGGACGGGCCAGCTTGACGATGGTGGTTCGCAAGATCACTGTGGAGGGGGAAGATTATGATTTGACCACCCAACCGTTAACGTTCGTGGCGAGAAGCACGAAAAAGAAAGATGCTGCTGTGATTGGCGGCGGCGCCGCGGTGGGCGCTGCAATTGGAGCCATTGCGGGCGGCGGCAAAGGCGCTGCGATCGGAGCGGGGGTTGGCGGTGGTTCCGGCACTGGCTATGTGCTGGCCACCAAAGGGGAACCGGTTGCTTATGGTCCGGAGGCCAGGTTCACCTTTACGCTCTCGGACCCCGCGGAACTGCCCGTTTATAAAAAATCGGGCTGACCTGAACCGATGGGGAGAGCCACTTCCCCCCTAGGGCTCTCCCCGGGGTCCGGGCTTACAGGAATCGGGATTCATCGTGGCGGAATCATTATTCTCTGCTTTCACGAAATTTAATCCTGTTTTTTCTCTAATCCATTGTTAATTATTTGCATTCTCAGCTCCTCTGGGCTTCTGGCTGTTTGGTATCCCTCTTGCTAAAACATTCTTCAAATTCTAATTCGTCTTCGCGCACGGAGAAAAGAATGCTTTTACCCAAACCTCCTCAGCACCATAAGCGATTCTATTTAAATTTGCCCATAAGGGTTTGGTTCCGCGGGCAGAGGGAATCCCAGCAGACGGAAGCGATTATCGTAGAAGACACGGTTACTACGAGCATTAGTTCCGGCGGTTGCTTCTTCTTCCTGCGTCAGAAGCCTATGGTCGGTACGGAAGTAAAGATGGAAATCACTGTCACCTTGCCGGGAGTAGAAAAAAAGAGCAAAATCCGTTGCCGAGGAAAGATCATCCGAATTGAGAAGGAACCGAACGGTGAAAGAATCGGTGTAGCTTCTACCATTGAACACTATCAAATTTGGGGCAAATCAGAGAGTCATGCCGCATAAACACAGCGGATTGCGGTGGCAGTAGATGCCCTGCGGAAGGCAATTCCTAACCAGGAGTCGATACAAATCCCTATGATTTTGTGGACCCGTTTTTTTTACTGGACGATGATTCTGAGTTTTGTTTTGTTGTTGTTGCCAAAGCCAGCCTCTGCCCAGGAAGGGGGTGGCTTCCGTTTCGGGGCGAGCGTGGACCCCGACCAATTTTACTTTGGCGGGCATTTGGGCCTGGGACCCTTGGTCGAGGAATTGTGGTTTCGGCCGAACGTGGAAATCGGAATCGGAGATAACAGGACTCTCGTGGGGCTCAATGGGGAGTTTACCTATTGGTTTCCGCTGGCGCGTCACCCCTGGGATTTGTATGTGGGGGCCGGACCCGCCCTCAATTTGATCCGCTTTGATGAAGACAGGCCAGTTCGCGGCGGAGATACAGAAGCCGAAGGGGGATTCAACATTCTGGTGGGAGCGGAACATCGCAGTGGTTTATTTGCCGAAATCAAGGTCGGAGCCCTCCACAGTCCCGCCTTCAAATTTGGGATCGGTTATACGTTTCGATAAGAAAGGCAATAGTCAGAGCCGCGCGCGTAAGCAAGCAGGCCAAAGTTAAAGATGTACGCTCTTTCTGGCCGCGACTCGGCATCTATGAAAATGCTTTTAAGGGGGAAGAGCAGAGGGACGCCGCTGCATATCAATTTGTTTGAGTTTTTCCAGTTCCTGCGTGAGTTGCCGAATCCGTTGTTCCCGCCGGCTGGCCTCTGTCTGCAGTTTTTCAATGTCTCCCTGCTTTACTTGCAGTTCCACTTCTAAGAGTTGGAGTTGCTGGATTTGCGCTTCCCGTAGCTGAACCTCGCCGCGCAATTGTTCCGTTTCGGCTTGGGATTGCAAGAGAAACTGCGCTTGCGGCGTATAGAAGCTTTGCGGGAACAGGCGAATCAAACGCTGCCACGTTTCCGTGGCGCGCGAGAGGTCGCGCACAGGGCTGGAGGGCAGGGCATAGGCCAAAGCCAGGCGAAACAGAGCTCGATCGTGGTAACCAGTCGCGGGATTGCCCTGCAAATAGAGGTTATAGGCTTCCACGGCTTTGGCATAATCCTCGGCTTCGAAGTATTTTTCTCCCAGGTCAAAATAATTGGTAGAAGGCGACGCCGGAGTCGCAGAGGGCCTCGTTTGACAGGACCACGGCAGCCACAAAATTAGCGCCAGGCCAAAGAGTTTTGTCGAGAAGATATTCTTGAACTTTCCAGAGCACATTCTTATTTAAGAATACCATTTCCTTGGATCGCCGTTTTCTTTTTGAGCAGACTGATCTAACTGGCCATGCTCCTCCGAAACAGGGTTGCTGCGTACAAGGGCCAAGATCAGAGCGGTGAAGAAATTGGGGAGGGAGCTTCCACCCGCACGGACTCCCCCGCCAGCAAAATATAAAAAACGCTGCCGCCGCCGGGATTATCTTCTGCCCAGATGGCCCCATGATGTGCTTCGACAATGTTCCGGGTAATGGCCAGACCTAATCCCACCCCGTGCCGTCTTGACTGCTGGGCCGTTGCTTGTTTTACCTGGTGGAATTTCTCAAAGATTTTTTCCTTTTCGGAGTCAGGGATACCGGGGCCGGTATCAGCGATGGAAAGAAGCGCAAATCGGTCATGGGTCGGGGCAAAGTTCTGCCGCCAGGTGGCAGGGACGTTAAAGGGGACCTCCGCCAGGGGGCGGAGTCGAACTTGGATGGCGCTTCCCTTCGGAGAAAATTTCAAAGCATTTCCTGTAATATTGCTGATCACTTGCAGAATGCGGTCCCCATCGCATCCTACCGGGAGGGGTTCCTGCGGAAGTTGGGCTTCCATCCGCACTCCATGCCTGCGCGCCTGGACCTCGAATTCCGCCAGCGCCGTTCGGACGATCGCGCAAAGATCGCGCTTCTGGATGTCATATTCCATCACGCCAGCCTCAATTTGAGATAAGTCGAGCAGGTTACCGATCATTGAAGACAGCCGGGCGCCGCTTTCCAAACTGAGTTCCAGCAAGCGTCTTTGTTGCTCGGCCAGAGGGCCGGGGATTCCCTCCAGAAGCAAACGGATGGCCTCCCGAATGGAGGCCAGCGGCGACTTTAACTCATGGGAGATGTGGGAAATGAAATCTTTCTTCAATTGGTCGAGCTCTCCCAGGCGGCGCGTCATGGTATTGAAATCACGAGCAAAATGGGCCAACTCGTCATTGCCGCTGGCATCCATCTGATAAAAGAATTTGCCTTCTCCAACGGCCTGAGCTCCCTCGGTCAATGCTCGGAGAGCCGTCGAGATGGAGCGGACAATCCAGAAAGAGACTCCCAGACTCAGCAAAAGGGTAGCGAGAGCGGCGATCCAGGAAAGTCTCTGGGCAGATTCGCTGGCCTGGGCGGACTGCTCGACTCGCAATTCAATGGCCTGGCGCGTGGCCGGAATGACGCTTTGCGCCTGTAAGCGTAGGTCACTCAAGAGAGCCAGCCGCCGGTTCAGCTCCGCTTCCCATGGCTCAATATCCTCCGGAGATACTTTGAGGTCCGAAGTTGTTCGCAGAAATTCATCCCAGAGACCCGAGAACTGGTCAATTTCTTCTTTCTCCTTCGAAGAAAGGGGAAGAGACAGGATTTCCTGTAGTTCCTGCGAGAGGGCATTCCGTACTTCTTCGATTTGAGATGAGTACCCAGGGTCAGCCGTTACGAAAAATTTCCGCGTGAATTCCTCCACCTGATCCAGGTCTCGCAGCAATTGCAGGGAGACGATGCTAGCGCGGAAATTGATCCGTGAAAGGGACTGATTGACGGATTGCATCTGAGAAATCAAGAACACTTGATAGGAAAGCACGGCCAGGAGTAGTACGATGACCACTCCATAACCTGCCGCGATTTTGGTGGCGATTTTCATAGCCCCCCTTCTTCTAACTTACTCCAGCTTGTTGCGATTGTCAGCAGGTGGTTCTACTAGCAGTTCCCTACCCACAGCATCCCGGACAGCCGAAAAGATGGCTATTCCCCGGGTGCAGCGAAATGGTGGGTGAGTTGGTCTGGCAGAGATAAGAACTTTAACGATTTCTTTCGCCTTGTAACACCTCCCGCAGCTTGAAGAGCAGAGTTTCTCTCGTGAAGGGCTTTTGAAGAAAAGCCGTGCCGGGCGTCACCAAGCCATTTCGGAAAACGGCATCATCCGTGTAACCCGACACGAAGAGGACTTTTATATCCGGCCGTTGAGATTGCAGGCGCTGCGCTAACTCGGAACCGCCCATTCGCGGCATTACGGCATCCGTCATCAGTAGATGGATGGGGCCTTGGTGACACTCGGAAATTTTGAGGGCCTGTTCCCCGCTGCCAGCCTGTAGGATCGTGTACCCGGCGCTCGCTAGAAACTCGCAAGCCAATTCCCGGAGCATTGCTTCGTCTTCCGCAATTAAAATGGTCTCTGAGCCCGTGAGATCCGAGGGCATGACCTTGTCAACCTTTGTTGCCGGAACAGCCACATCCAGTCTGGGAAGATAAATCTTGAATGTGGTGCCTTGCCCCACCTCGCTATAAACCCATATATAGCCACCGCTCTGCTTAACAATTCCATACACCATGGCTAATCCCAGTCCGGTTCCCTTGTCCTTCTCCTTCGTCGTAAAAAAGGGCTCGAAGATGTGCGCTTGGATCTCTTTATCCATCCCAATGCCGGTATCGGTAACTGCCAGCATCACATAGGGACCTGGCTGGATAGTAACGTGCCTGTCGAGATAGGTTTCGTCCAATTCCACATTCGCCGTCTCGATAGTGAGCTTGCCTCCTTTGGGCATAGCATCGCGCGCATTGACAGCCAGATTCATGATGATTTCATCGATCTGCGAAGGATCGACTCTTACCTTCCCCAGTTTCGGACTCAGTAACTCAACGAGTTCAATGTCCTCTCCGATCAAGGGACGGAGCATGTAGTTTAGCTCAGTGACAACTGCATTTAGGTCCAATACACGGGGTTCCATGACCTGCTTGCGACTGAAGGCCAGCAACTGTCGCGTCAGTGAAGCGGCACGCAGTCCCGCTTCCCGGATCATCTCGGCCTTCTTCCGTAACGGATCGTCGGATCCCAAAGCATCCACCAACAGCTCGCCGAATCCGATAATGATCCCCAAGTGGTTGTTAAAATCGTGAGCGATCCCGCCCGCCAGCCTTCCAATAGCTTCCAGCTTTTGCGACTGGCGCAACTGCTCCTCGGTCCGGCGCAAAGCCTCTTCGGCCTGTTTGCGCGCCCGGCGGCCCGCTGCTTCGCGAAGTTCGCGTTCTACGGCGGGAACCAGTCGCCTTAGATTGTCTTTCATGATGTAGTCATTGGCGCCGGATTTCATCACTTCTACCGCTAGCTCTTCACCGATGGTGCCGGATACGATGATGAAGGGCAAATCCAGTCCTTCTTGCTTCAACAACGCTAGAGAAGCAATTCCAGTAAACTGGGGCATGTGGTAATCGCTAATGACGATATCCCATTCCCTTTGATCCAGGGCAGCTCTCATGGCTTCCGGCGTTTCCACTCGCTCGTAAGTCACTTCATAATCGCTGCGTTTCAGTTCATACACCAGGAGCAAGGCATCGGCTTGTGAATCATCCACAATCAATACATGGAGAGGTTTTATCACTATAGATTCCCTTATAGATTCCCTTAGTACTCCGTTTTTATAGCTCGGATTAGCTGTGCCGCTATGGCACTTATTATACTGTTTCCCCGGTGTTGTAGGGACCGCTTACAGAATGAATTTCCGGGCCAGATTGAGAAACTCGAAGGCCTTCTCGATGCGGCTTGCCTCCCGCGCGAGTTCGGCCAGGGAATGAATGGTTATCTGACGCTTCCCGGACTTGAAGAGGAACGCTTTGAGCGCTTTCTGCGCCGCCTGCTCGCTGAAGAAGGCGGCATAAGAATAGGCTCCGTCCGCCGCAGATTTTTTTGCCTGCTCGAAATCGTATTCTGCCTGGCGCAGCCAGCGGCGGGCGTTCGGTAATGGCTGCTTCATGGCTTCCCGCGTTCGTAAAGCACGATCCCGCTTTCCAGGGCACTTTCAATGAATGGGTTTTCGTTTTCTTTCATTTGTTCAAATTCTTGCGGAGTATAGACAAAGATATCGGATGGGACGGAGAAGTACGGAGCTTCGACGCAGCGTCGGACAAAAGGTTTGTCCGTTTCTTTCACAATGGTAAGGTCAATATCGCTGTACTCGTCCGTCTCACCCCGCGCCGCCGAACCGAAGAGGATAATCTTCTCGACTGGGCCGTAGTCGCGCAAGATGGTGTCTACGATTTCTTCTTTGCGCAGAGGAAGGGTGATTCAGACATGATCTTTTACGTCGCTGCGCCGTAGCACTTCTTGTCCTTTTTTCCGCTGCCGCAGGGATAGATTATGCAATAAATTTCCGGGCTAGGCTCAGAAAATTCTGCGCCTGAGCGAGGGCCAGCAACGGGCGTAACAATTGGGCGTATGGGAATTTCGTGAAACAGATACAGCGCCAGATGTCGAGCGTGCCACCAGCCAGGTCAATGCGTGTCGGGGCTTGGGAGTGGATGGTCATTTTTCGGATGTTGGCAGCGAAATCAATCGATTAACCAGCAGGATTTTTGAGATGCAGTGCACCAAGCCGGTTGTTAAAGATTTCCATCACCTCACGAATGTCGTGGGGCTCTGTGGTCCTTAGATCGACTCGGTACGAAGCGAAGAATGGCTCTGGTGGCCATAGTGGAATGTGCAAACCGGCAGCGAGAACAAATCTCGATGTAGGGCGCGGTATGTGAGCCACCATTAGGAGCAAATGTTTGAGGTGGAATGCCAGCTTAAAACCCTGTGAGGTCATCGACTCCGAAAGGTCTGGAACACCTTCTGTGCTCCAGTTGGGCCAATCATTACGCTGATAATAACCGAACTCCCTTGTCGGTATGTTAATCGCCGCAAAAATGCCGACTTGTGACGGCATAGCAGGTTTATCTCGCAGGAATTTGAGATGCTCCCGAGGAAGTGGATGACCGAGAGGAGTGGCACAGCTCAGTACGATTGCGGTCTTCAAAGTCCAACGGGCGAGCACCGAACATTCGAATTCGGGAATGGAAGTCGGATTTTGCGCTCCAGAAAGCAACGCCAAGAGTATCGGCTTCACTTCGTTTTCAAGTTGACTCATCCACCCGTTGTTGCAATTGCTACAAACGCGACCCTCTTTGAAACTGTTGAGGGCATGTAACGTGCGAGCTTCCTTTGCTTGACCGGTGGTCGAATCCGCGATGAATTGCCACAATTGCTCTTCGCCAATTCCTAGCTCTTTGAGCAGCCAATCGGCAATGACATGTTCTTTCGCTCGCTTTTGGATAGGGTTTTCGCAAGAGATGCACAACCGCTTATTCATGTAAATTCAAGGGGCATTCTTGCAGGGAGCCGTCTTCCTAACTTCGAGCAAAATCCACTCTTCGAGGACTTCCTGCAATTGTTTTCGGCAATCTTCCAAAGTACCGGCACTGGCCCAAACGCCTTTCAGGCCGGGGATTTCGCCAAAGTAGCTCTCGTCTTTCAAAATCTTATATTTCGCCTGCCGTAATTTCTTCTGGATATATTCGGTTAACATGCAATTCGCCGATTCCGCTTAGAACCTGTTTGAGTATTGTCAGGGCACGGTTTCAACCGTGCCGAACCGACGTGCTAACCTCAGCGGCTTAAGCCGCTGAGGTGCCTTCCTGTACGGCACGACTAAAGTCGTGCCCTGACACCAATGTTGAATCTTCGCGCGCGGCTCGGACTACGCCGCCGCGCCGTGGCACTTCTTATACTTTTTGCCGCTGCCGCAGGGGCAGGGATCGTTGCGGCCAACTTTTTCGCCGGAGCGGACGACAGTCTTGACGCCGCCAGAGGAGCCGTCGTCCGCGCCGCTGAGGATCATTTCGGCCTGCTGGCGCTGCTGGCGCCGCTCCATCTCCTTCACCTGCTCCTCTTCCTGCACGGGCTGCATCAGGAACAGGA
>JACQGE010000181.1 GCA_016199675.1 Acidobacteriota bacterium
CAGTCCGTCCCGCTGTTGAAGGCAGAAGCGCCGCTGGTGGGAACGGGGATGGAAGCCGTTACGGCGCGCGATTCGGGAGCTGTAGTGGTCTGTCGCCGCAACGGTCTCGTCGAAACGGTGGACAGCGAGCGGATCATCGTGCGCGCCGAGGGAGAGGGAGAGCCTGGCACAATGTCGGCCGGAATCCACGCCGACGTGTATACCCTGACCAAGTTCAAACGTTCCAATCAGAATACCTGCATCACCCAACGGCCCATCGTGCGGCAGGGAGACACTGTTCGGAAAGGACAGGTGCTAGCCGACGGTCCCTGCACCAACCAGGGAGAACTAGCCTTGGGACGCAACGTTTTGGTGGCTTTCCTTCCCTGGCGCGGCTACAACTTTGAAGACGCCATCGTGGTCAGTGAAAAGCTGGTTCAGGATGACTATTTCACTTCGATCCACATTGAAGAATTGGAGATCGAGGGCCGCGACACCAAACTGGGTCCGGAAGAAATCACGCGGGACATCCCCAACGTGAGCGAGAGCTTTCTCCGAAACCTGGATGAAAGCGGCATCATTCGGATCGGCGCTACCGTGAAGCCCGGAGACATTTTGATTGGAAAGGTAACGCCCAAGGGAGAAACTCAACTCACCCCGGAGGAGAAATTGCTACGTGCGATTTTCGGGGAAAAGGCGGGTGATGTCCGCGACGCCTCCCTAGTTTGCCCGCCGGGGATCGAGGGCACGGTAGTCGAAGTGAAAATCTTCACGCGCAAAAGCGAAGAGAAAGACCTGCGGGCAAAGGCCATCGAATCGGAGCAAATCGCCAAGCTGCGGAAAAATCTGGAAGACCAGATTCGGATTCTTGAGGACGAGCGTCTGAAACGCCTGCTGGCGATCCTGGGCGACAAGGTCTTGCAAACCGACCTGCACGATGAGCGGACGAACAAACGTTTGCTCATCAAGGGAACGGTTCTCACGCCGGAAATTCTCAAACAGCTTCGAGCCCGGGACTTGAAGCGCATGAAGCTCGATGCGAAACGAGATCCCCAGTTGGCCGAGGAAATAGACGAAATCGAAGAGATGACCTACCGCCAAATTGATGTCCTCCGCAAAGTGACCGGCCAGAAAGAGGAAAAACTCAAGAAAGGCGATGAACTGCCTCCGGGGGTCATCAAGCTGGTGAAGGTTTACGTGGCCATGAAGCGGAAGATGTCGGTCGGCGACAAAATGGCCGGACGCCACGGAAACAAAGGGGTCATCGCCAGAATTGTTCCGCAGGAGGACATGCCCTACCTCCCCGATGGCACACCGGTGGAAATTGTTCTGAACCCCTTAGGGGTCCCCTCCCGCATGAACGTGGGACAGATTCTGGAAACTCACCTGGGTTGGGCCTCCAAGGTTCTGGGGGTCCATTTTGCTTCTCCAGTTTTTGACGGGGCTACCGAGCCGGAAATCAAGAAGATGCTGCAGAAAGCCGGACTGCCCGTCTCGGGCAAAACTGACTTGTATGACGGCATGAGCGGGGAGAAGTTCGAGCAACTCGTCACAGTTGGCTATATCTATATGATGAAACTTTCCCACCTGGTAGACGATAAGATTCATGCTCGCTCCATCGGACCTTACTCTCTCATTACTCAGCAGCCCCTCGGCGGAAAAGCGCAGTTCGGCGGGCAACGATTTGGCGAGATGGAAGTGTGGGCTTTGGAAGCCTATGGGGCAGCTTATATCTTGCAGGAGTTGCTCACCGTCAAGTCCGATGACGTAGTGGGCCGGACCAAGATTTATGAAGCAATTGTAAAAGGAGAGGCTGCCATGCAACCGAGCATTCCCGAGTCCTTTAACGTGCTCATTCGGGAACTGCAAAGCCTCTGCCTGGACGTAGAACTATTGAAGAAACCCAAGGACCTGCTGGAAGCGGCTGCGGATTAAGAGAGCAATCCAGTGCCTTGGCGCTTAATCAACCGGGGAAGAACCTCCGAAGGAGGATAACTTTGTATCGAAGCAGCGCGTATGATCGCAACAGTTTAACGATGGATTTCGACAGCATCCGAATCAGCGTAGCCTCGCCGGAAAAAATTCGCTCCTGGTCCCATGGCGAGGTTACCAAACCGGAAACCATTAATTACCGGACTTTCAAGCCAGAACGCGATGGGTTGTTCTGCGCGCGGATTTTTGGGCCCGTGAATGACTGGGAATGTTTATGCGGGAAATACAAGCGCATGAAACACCGGGGAGTGATCTGCGATAAATGCGGCGTTGAGGTCACGACGAAGGATGTCCGGCGTGTGCGGATGGGCCATATCGAACTGGCCTCGCCCTGCTCGCACGTTTGGTTCTTCAAGGGATTACCGAGCCGAATCGGCTATTTGCTGGATATCGCGCTGCGCGACCTGGAACGCATCCTTTATTTTGAAGCCTATGTTGTGCTCGACCCCGGTGAGACCCCGCTCAAGGAAAAAGAGCTTCTGACGGAAGAGCGCTACCGGCAATTGCATCAGGAATATCCCGGCAAGTTCACCGCGATGATGGGCGCCGAGGCCATCCGTGAGCTCCTAAAGAGAGTCCACGTCGAAGAACTATGCGGCGAGATGCGGGAGAAAATGAAGGGGGAAGTCTCGCAGCAAAAGCGGCTGAAATACGCCAAGAGGCTGAAAGTCGCCGATGCATTCCGTAAATCGGGAAACCGGCCGGAGTGGATGATTCTAGAAGCGGTTCCGGTGATTCCGCCGGAGTTACGTCCCCTAGTTCCCCTTGACGGCGGGCGGTTTGCCACTTCGGACTTGAATGACCTCTACCGCCGCGTCATCAATCGCAACAACCGTTTGAAGAAACTGATCGAACTGCACGCCCCGGACGTGATCGTGCGCAATGAAAAACGGATGTTGCAAGAAGCGGTGGACGCACTGTTCGACAATGGCCGCCGGGGACGCGTGCTGCGCGGCGCCAATAACCGCCCGCTGAAGTCTCTGTCGGATACGCTGAAAGGGAAGCAGGGACGGTTCCGGCAAAACTTGCTTGGCAAGCGGGTGGATTATTCCGGCCGTTCCGTGATCGTCGTCGGCCCAGAGATGAAACTTCACCAGTGCGGTCTTCCGAAACGGATGGCCCTCGAGCTGTTCAAGCCATTCATCTACCACCAGTTGGAATTGAAAGGACTTTGCACCACCATCAAACAAGCGAAAGAGATGGTGGAACAGCAGGAGCCCGTGGTTTGGGACATTTTGGAAGAAGTTATTCGAGATCACCCGGTCTTGCTGAACCGCGCCCCAACATTGCACCGTCTGGGGATTCAGGCGTTTGAACCGGTGCTAGTAGAAGGGAAAGCGATTCAGATTCATCCGTTGGTCTGCACGGCCTTTAACGCGGACTTTGATGGCGATCAGATGGCCGTACACATTCCGCTGTCGCCAGAGGCTCAGGTCGAGGCCAGCGTTCTGATGCTCAGTTCTAACAACATCCTTTCACCCGCCAACGGTCAGCCTCTGGCCGTTCCGACTCAGGATGTCGTTCTTGGGGTTTACTATCTCACCAAGGCTAAACGCGGCACTAAAGGGGAGGGACGAGCCTTTGGAAGTCCCGAAGAGGTCTTGCTGGCCATGGAGGCCGGCGAAGTGGAGACTCTGACCCCGATCCGGCTGCGGCTCTCAGGGAAAGTGATTGATTCGACCAAAGCGTATGATGATCAGGATGTTCTCCACACCGAAGCCGTCACCTTTCAAAATCAGATGTTGGAGACTACAGTGGGCCGGGTCATTTTCAACGACCATCTACCGCAAGGTATGCCGTTCATCAACGGGTTGTTGAAGAAGAAAGGTCTTGGCCAATTGGTTAATTACTGTTATCTAAGATTTGGCTTGCAGACAACAGTCCTGTTGCTGGATAGCGTCAAGCAATTAGGATTCCTGTACGCCACCAAAGCAGGGATTTCCATTGGCATTGAGGATCTTATCATTCCGTCCGGCAAGGCACCGCTCGTTGAGCAAGCCAAAAAAGAGGTAATCCTGGTCCAGCAGCAGTACCTGGACGGGGCCATTACCAATGGCGAACGCTACAACAAGGTGATTGCGATCTGGTCCAATATCACGGAGAAGGTAGCGGATGAAATGTTCCGCCTGTTACAGGAGATGGATGAAAAGGCGGAAACATTTAATCCTGTCTATATCATGGCGGACTCTGGCGCGCGCGGCTCTAAGCAGCAGATCCGGCAATTGAGCGGAATGCGCGGACTGATGGCAAAACCTTCGGGAGAAATTATTGAAACTCCCATTACCGCCAATTTCCGGGAAGGCCTCACCGTGTTGCAGTATTTCATTTCGACCCACGGGGCCCGCAAGGGATTAGCGGACACGGCCTTGAAAACCGCTGATTCCGGTTATCTGACCCGCCGCCTCGTAGACGTTGCCCAGGACGTGATTATCACTGAAGTGGACTGCGGCACTGTGGACGGCATTTATGTGGAATCCATTGTCGAGAGTGGGGAGATTATTGAGCCGTTCCGGGATCGGGTCGTGGGCCGGGTTTCGCTCGAAAAAGTTCGGGATTACGAAGGCAACGTGATCGTAGACGTGAACCAGGAAATTACAGAGACGTTGGCCAACGCCATCCAGCAGGCGGGAATCGAGCGAGTGAAGATCCGGTCGGTATTAACCTGCGAGGCCAAGCGAGGCGTTTGCGTGATGTGCTACGGACGCAATCTCGCAACCGGACGATTGGTCGAACTCGGCGAAGCGACCGGCGTAATTGCGGCCCAATCCATCGGAGAGCCAGGGACCCAACTGACCTTGCGCACCTTCCATATAGGGGGCGTTGCCGCGCAGTATCTCACTGGTGTAGCAGACGTCAGGAAGAGAAGGCAGGAGAACCTGCGCCAACTTCATGAGGATATTGAGAGAGGGTTTGTCGGCGGCCTATCGTCTGCGAGCGCCAGAGAGAGGGCC
>JACQGE010000182.1 GCA_016199675.1 Acidobacteriota bacterium
AGAAATTCGAGATGGACCCCAGCTTCCTCTTTCTCCGCAAGCCATTCACCACGGTGGAACTGGCTTCGATGATTCAGGCAGCGTTGGAATGAATTTTTCCGTCATGACGTATCCGAACCCAATAATCACCAGCATCCCCGTAACTTTCTTTGAGTACTGTTCCGGGCATCTGGAGATTTGGAATGGGAAGGGCGAAGACTTTTTGGGGCTGTCTCCGGCGCAGTGGTTGGAGATCACTCACGGTGGCTGGAAGAAGTTGGTGCCAGAGGAATTTCATTCTGAAGTGCGGCGGCTGGCTGATTTACAGGCCTCTCGGAGCTATGCAACGATCGAATTCCCAGTTTCCTGGGGGCGGGCGACACTATGGCTGCAATTTCTAGCGGCGGCGGCGCCGGAAGAAGGCGATAAGGAAAAAATCGTCGGCTTGGTGCAGGACATTACCCAGCAAAGACAGACGCCCCTAGCGGGCGACATAGTTGGAGGGGAACCGTATCGAGAGAAAAGCGATGAAGAAAAAGCGGAAGCCTGGCAAGATTTGCGCCACCAGATTAGCGCGCCGCTCACTTCCATCCTCCTACACTGTGATCTGCTGCTGGAGAGCGAATCCTCTCCCGACACACGGCAGAGACTGGAAACCATTCTCTCCGAAGCCCTCCGAATTGACCATTATCTTCGCGCAATGCCCGTTTAGTCGCCTTCCTGCCGAGCATCCTTTTGTTCCTCTGTGGTGACATCAGCCCGGCAAAATGACTGTCAAAAATCAGCCTGTCGGGACAAAAAGTTGGCGTTTTTTGAATGAGGGTTTTGATCCAGTTCTTCCAAGTATTTCCAGTGACCAGCGTGATTTCTTATAGTTATCGTTAGTCCCCTAAAAATTCGCCCAGTGCGAGGCTTGGCTTGCCGCTTGCTTATGGGGAATCTCTTTGCTCCCCCCGGCAAGGTGCTCGCATGGTAGTGTCTTCGGAAAAAGCCACCCGGATATTGGTTATAGGAGATGATCCCGCCGCCATCCAGACTATCCAATCCTGTTTTCCACCTCCGCAGCATTCTTGCCTGTTGGCGAGCGACGGATGGGCCGCTGTGGAATTGTTGGCCAAGTTGTCGTTCAGCCTCGTTTTTTGTGATCTCCGTTTGCGGGACTGCCAGAGCCAAGTACTGATCCGACAAAGCCAATCGGCAGCCCCTTCTGCCGTATTCCTGGCAGTTGGATCTCCCGCGGATTGGGAATTGGGAATCGAAGCGTTGAAGGCCGGGGCCAGTGATTGCCTCTGGAAACCCCTTCAGGATGCACCGCTGGTCAGGAGCGTGAAAGAGGTCTTAGAAAGGCGGCGGCGGAAACAGGAACAGGAAGTATTGCGGGACGCGCTCGAAGAAACTCTGCACGAGCGCACGGGTCATTTACAAAGAGCGCTGCAACAAGTGGAGAAGGGACAACAATTTTTATTGGAAGCGTTGGTGAGGGCACTTGACGCCCGAGAACGGGAGACTCACTTGCATTCCTTGCGGGTGCAGGCCTTTACCCTGCTATTGGCGGAAAAATGCGGGTACAGCGCGTCTTCGATGAAGGCATTGAGCTATGGAGCGTTGTTGCACGACATTGGCAAAATTGCCGTACCCGATTCTATTTTATTGAACCCGGGAAAAT
Organism: Acidobacteriota bacterium; assembly: GCA_016199675.1. Classification (GTDB taxonomy): domain Bacteria; phylum Acidobacteriota; class Terriglobia; order 2-12-FULL-54-10; family 2-12-FULL-54-10; genus JACQGE01. The sequence continues at coordinate 1,646 of JACQGE010000182.1, forward strand.
TGACTCCAGACGAATTCCGAATCATGCAGCAGCATACAACGCAAGGCCGCCTGATGCTTTCCCGCATTCCGTGGCTTCACCAAGCTGCTTTGGTGGCTCTTTGTCATCATGAGAAGGTGGATGGAACGGGTTATCCTTTGCAACTGGAAGGCGACGCGATTCCGCTAGAAGCGCGCATTTTTTCCGTTGTCGATGCGTTTGATGTGATTATTACCGGACGGCCTTACAGTCCGGCTCGATCTTTCAATGAGGCGCGCCGGGAGGTTCGGCGCTGTGCCGGAACCCAGTTCGATCCCGACGTTGTGGAAGTCTTCCTTGGCATCCGCGACCAGGAGTGGCAGGCGGAGCGCGAGGAGGTCATCCGGCGATTTGAGACCTTTTCTCATTCTTTTCCTTCTGCGCCGCCTTTACAAACCACACCTTATTAAAAAAGGCACATGAGGGATCCAGTGCCTCTTTCTCCTCACAAAACTCTGGACACTCATCTTAAACTGAAAGGGGATTTTGTCGGGAAACCTATGTCCCAGGGTAGCCAATTCAAAGACCAGCGGATCTTGCTCGTAGAAGATGATGCGGAACTGCGTTCCTCGCTGGGAACAGCGCTTCGAGAATTTTCATTCGAGGTGGATTTAGCGGAAGACGGACTGGAAGCGATCCGAAAGATCAAGCAATCGGTTTACGATATTCTCCTCACGGATCTCCGCCTGCCGGGCTTGAGCGGAGAAGAGGTCCTCTGCCAGACCAGGGAACTCTATCCCGATCTGATTGTGATCGTCGTTACCGGCTATGGCGACGTTCGCAACGCCGTCAATATGATGAAGCTGGGAGCCGCCGACTATATTCAGAAGCCATTTCTGAAGGAAGAATTGCTCTTGCGGATCGAAAAAGCATTGGAGGAACGACGCTGGCGCTGGCATAGCCGCTCGCTGCCGCAGCCTTCTTCGAACGGCGAGTTCGTGGATTTGCTGGGGGAAAGTCCTGGGATGCAGCAAGTCAAAGCGCGGGTATCGCAGGTGGCTTCTTTGAGAACCACGGTATTGATCCTCGGCGAAACTGGGGTAGGCAAGGAACTGGTGGCGCGGGCCATCCACAACAATAGTCCGCGAAAGGATGCCCCCCTGGTAACGGTCAACTGCGGCGCCATCCCGTCGAATCTGATGGAGGACGAGTTCTTCGGCCATGAGAAAGGCGCCTTTACCGACGCGCAGCAGCTACGGCTGGGCCGTTTTGAACAGGCTAACCGCGGAACCATTTTCTTGGATGAAATCTCCAATATGCCGCCGGAATTGCAAGGGAAGCTGCTCCGTGTTTTACAGGAGCGAGAGTGCCAGCGGGTCGGCGGTTCGCAGACCATTCGGCTCGATATCCGCATTCTCGCCGCTACGAATACCAACCTGGAAGAGCGGGTCCAATCTGGCGCTTTTCGGGAAGATCTGTTCTATCGGTTGAATGTGTTTCCGATTTGGATTCCTCCATTGCGCGAACGAAAGGAAGACCTTCCTCTGCTGGTCCCGCATCTGCTCCAAAAGATTTGTGCTCGGGAGGGAATCCCGCTGAAACAAATCACGCAGGAAGCGATGAAGGATTTGATTCGATATGACTGGCCGGGCAATATCCGGCAATTGGAAAATGCCCTGGAAATGGCGATAATTCTGGCGGGAGAAAGAGAGTATCTGCTGCCGGGGGATTTGCCGGCGCTGTGCCATCGTCCAGCAGAAACCCCTCTGTTTCCCAATATCGGGATTCCACCGGAGGGCGTGGACTTCCATCGCCTGGTCTCTGAATTTGAGAAAGCTTTGATTACGGAAGGGCTCAAAATAGCACAGGGCAAGCGCAGCAAAGCCGCCACCCTGCTGAACCTGAAACGCACCACGCTGCTCGAAAAGCTCCGCAGGCTGCAACCCACGCCTTCCTAGCCCGCATTCCGTTTTGCCTTTCGTAGAAATCGGCCGCTCGCGGCTTTACCTTGGAGTTAGTTGTCCAACGTTAGGGTAACCCACTCCAAACGGGCGAGAATGTCTCTCTTAGTAGATTCGAGGGGAATACTCTAACTGCAAGCGGCGGCGGCGGCGATTTTGGCTCGTGGGGGATCAAAAGAGAGTTCGGCTCTATGGGTGTTTCCCGCAGGCTCTTGCAGCAGTTCTGCAATCCATTTTCGGACGGGAGGCACGCAGCTTTCCATGGCTTCCAGGAGTTGAGCCGAATTTTGTCGCGCAGTAGGCGGCAACAGGACGTTCAAAATCTCCTCCATCTCTTGCCTCCAATCGTTGCGGGCCAGCGTGCGCGATGGGAAAAAATCTCTACCCTTCCAATTGCAAAATGCGCTCCCGATGCTCGTGATGCGAGTGAACCAATCCGAATCCCGCGCGGGCGTGTGGTGGTGCGCGATGGCGGGCAGCATCCAGGAATCCAGATTCAATTTCCGACCTACGGCCAGGCCTAATCGGCAGTGATTAATCCCCATGACCTGCCTTTCAATCTCCAGCAATTGGGCTGGCTGAGCTGCCCACCGCTCCAGGACCGTAGCCAGAGCCTCCGGCTTTTTCTGAAGGAACACCAGGTATCCGATATCGTGGAGCAGTCCTGCCACATAGTACTGTTCAGGAGCCGGAAGCCTCAGTTGCCGGGCAAGGGCTTGGCAGGCATTGGCGCACAGCAGCGACCGTTCCCAGAACAGGACAGAACAAAACGCCGGCTTCCACGGTTCAAAGGAACACAGTAACGGAGTTGTATAGGCAAGGCTGCGAATATAGCCCCGGTCGAGAGAAGCAATGGCTTGCTGCAAATAGTTCGCGGGGAAACTCCGCTCGGAGGAGTGGAAATTCATAGTGGAGATCACACGCGCCAACAATGCCGGATCCTTCCAGATAAAGGCCGCCAGTTGCTGCTCGCTGGCGGCCGGGTCGGCAATCAGGCCCAGAAAATGAAATAGGGCAGAAGGCAAAGTCGGTAAAGCCCTTAAGCCCTGCAAATAAGGGTATGCCTCTGCGCTGGCGGCCTCCAATGGGAGCCTTGTCGTAATCGCGGGTTCGACAGTCAAGTTGGATTCGGACATTTGCGTTGCGGTTTCCTCTATTGCTATCCTCAAGACCTTCTATCGGGCAAAATTCAAAAGACATCACCAAGAAAGAGTTGTGCTCAACGAGAAACGTCCCAAACCTTCTAGGACCATTCGTTTGCGGGGGATTAAAGATAGATCGAAGCGCTTAATGTGGCTGGCGCGCCAGCAGCTTCTTGATTCGCTCCACATCGGGAGGAACGGAAACCGGCTGATTGCCAAAGTTAGCTTGAATGGGGATCTGCTGGCTGGCGCTAGGATAAGCCAGCGTACCCTGGTGGTAGGCTAGTGTGTAGGCAGGATCTTTGAGGAGGCTACCGGTCAGGACTGCGATGACTCGATCACTCTTGCGGATGACGTTATTAGCCGCTAGTTTGCGAATGCCGGCCAGTGTCGCCGCGGAGGCTGGCTCGCAGCCAATTCCGGATTGCCCAATCACCGCTTTGGCATCGGCGATCTCTTGTTCGCTGACCGCCTCACACACGCCTTGCGTGGCTTCCAGTTCCCGAAGGGTTTTCCGCCAGGAAAGGGGCGCCCCGATCCGGATTGCTGTAGCCAGCGTCTGGGGATTTTCCACAGCCCGCAGGCCAATCTCCCCTGGAGATTTCCTTTCGGCGGCGGCGCGTTGAAAGAGGCGATACAAGGGCGCTGATCCCTCGGCCTGGATCACAGCCAGCCGGGGCAGGCGATCAATCAATCCGAGTTGGCGCATTTCCCGCAGCCCTTTTCCAAAGGCGGAACAATTGCCGAGATTACCGCCGGGCAAGACAATCCAGTCGGGCACATCCCAGCCCAATTGCTCCAACATTTCGACGACGATGGTCTTCTGCCCCTCGACGCGGAAGGGATTGATTGAGTTCAGCAGATAAACACCGGCCTCCTCGACCAGATGATAGATCAGCTTCCAGGTGGCGTCGAAGTTGGCATCCACCTGAATCGTCAAGGCTCCATATTCAAGCGCCTGGGCCAACTTGCCGCTGGCGATTTGCCCGGCGGGAATGAAAATCACCGCCTGCAAGCCCCCGTAGGCTGCATAGGCAGCCAGCGAAGCGGACGTGTTGCCGGTGCTGACGCAGGCAACCACTTTCTTGCCCAGCGCTGCCGCCTGGCTGACCCCTGTAGTCATGCCGTTATCTTTGAAGGAGCCTGTGGGATTGAAACCCTGGTGCTTGAATCGAATTTCCTCCAGGCCCGCGTAAACAGCCGCCTGAGGAGCGGAGAGCAGCGGCGTATTCCCCTCTCGCAAGGTGATGATTTTTGACTCCGGCGGCAGGAACGGGATCATCTCCCGAAACCGCCAGACTCCGCTCAAGTCGCTGGGATCGAGAGACATCCGGCGTGACTGCCAGGTCTCTTTGATCGCTTGTGGACTTAGCTCAGGCCAATCGTAGTGAACATCCAGGAGATTTCCGCAGGTGCACTGCGTTGTCGTGGAGGTCACGGTATAGCGCGCTCCACAACTTTCTTCAATGCAGCGCAGGGAGACGGTCGTTACCGCCGTTTCGCTCTTCATGCGACTCTTTTTACCACCAAACCTTTCGAATCAATCGGTAGTTGGTGCGTTGCGGCCTTGATACCATGCTTTCGGAAACAAGACGCAATCGCTTCCCCTACTTCCAACGTATGGCCGGAACAAAAGGCTACCACACTCGGTCCAGCTCCGCTCAAGGCCAAACCAAGTAATCCGGGGATGCCCCGCAGTTCCAGGATTTCCTGAAACCCAGGCACCAATGGAGCGCGATACGGTTGGTGAAAGCGGTCCCGCATGGCTTCGGCCAGTAGGTCAGGATGCCCTTCGCGGAGCGCGCTCACCAATAGAGCGACTCGTTGTAGATTGAAGACCGCGTCGGGCCGCGAATAGTTTGCGGGGAGCGCTGCGCGGGCCTGCTCTGTGGGAAGTTGCAACTCAGGAACTACCAGGGCCACTTCCAAGTTTGCCTGGAGAGGACTGTTTACGGCAACTACGGTGCCATCCTCGGTCTGACAACTGACCACTAAGCCGCCGCGCACCGCCGCCGCCACATTGTCAGGATGGCCCTCCATTTCAGTGGCTATTTTGATGATCTCATCCTTGCTGCGCTTCAATTCGAACCATTCATTGGCCAGCGCTAGACCTGCCACAATGGCTGCTGCGCTGCTGCCTAAACCCTTCCCGATGGGCACTTCGTTGACGATTTCCAACTCAACTCCAGACTTCGTTTGTCCTCCCGCCAGGCGGGTGAAGGCCTTCCAGATCAGGTTCGACTCATCGTGTGGAATCGTCGCGGTGTCCGTGCCGGAGACCGTGATTTGCAATCCTTGCTGAGACTTTCGTAAGGTGCACCGCAAATAAAGTCCCAACGCCAAAGCTAGGGCGTCAAACCCAGGCCCGAGGTTGGCGCTGCTGGCAGGCACGCGGACTTGAATTGCGGAAGATTCAACCATGGCGCAATTGTCTTTCGTAAGAGAAACTAAAATCCTAACCCAATTGTGGACGAAAAAGCTTCTATTAAAGTCGGTAGTGGGGTATTTTAGCTTAAAACTGAAAAGGCTATGATCTCAATAGAGCCAAACAGCGTGAGAGCACCATCACAAGGGAGCGTTGTGGGCTGGCGTTCTATTTTGAAGGGGGAAATTGAAATGCAAATAGATTGCCCATTCTGTAATGGAACTGGCTACAGGAGATCATCCTCAGGAAAAGATTCTGGAGACGAACCTTGCGAGGAGTGTGGAGGGACTGGGAGGCGTGAGGTTGAGGAACCGCCTCCTGAATTCAATCCCTTTTCCGAATCTTAGTTAAACGCTATAATGACATGGCCCGTGCGGCGTGGTAGCGCCGATGGGGTGGTTTAGTGCGTGGGCGTTCCCTGCCCTACCAGCACACCACGCCCAGTAAGCACCAGGTTAGCCGAAGGGGAAATCGGCCAGTGGGCCTCCAAATAAATGCATCTTTGAGATTCAAATTAAAGGAACCCATTCCACTAAATTCCCACTCTTTTCCCTTTCTAAAGGAAACTACGAAGGTCTGCGGCGAAATTTTTGGGAATCGTCCCTCTTGGGAAAGAAACTGCCTCTGGCGGTTAGAGCATTCTTATGGTTTTGTATGCCGAACCACCCTAAAAAGAGGCTGTCATTCCGAGCGAAGTGAGGAATCTGCACTTTGCTTCTTCAGCGCTGGAAACCACGCTGCCGCTAGATCGTCCCACGCCGCATTTCCCGCAGTGATGAGTGCAATTTTCTTAGCGCGGCTCCAGCCTTTGATCTCCTTTTCTCGCGATGGCTGCCCGAACATCAGAGTGACACTCAAAGTGACAAGGCGGTGAATGCGATAGCGGCTGGTGAAGCCGGAGATTCGCCCTTCCCGATGTTCTGAAACTCTGCGTGTGATATTGTTTGTCACGCCTGTGTAGAGGTTCCTGGAGCGGCTGGACAGGATATACACATAGTAACGCATAGTTCGAAAACCTTACGTGCAGATCCCTCGCGCCGCTCGGGATGACAGCCACACGCGGGGATACAGGAACCCTAAAAATGAGCTAGAACATCTGGGTCATCCACAGGTCGTGGAGGTGGAGCAGGCCCTCTAACTTTCCTTCGGGGTCCACGACGGGCAGGGATGTAATTTTGCGGGATTCCATCAGGTGCAGCGCCCAGGTCGCCAATTCCCGGCGGCCGATGGTGGCGGGCTTAGGTGTCATGCACTGCGCGGCGGTCATCGTCATGAAGTCGCTGCTGCGCTGGAGCCAGCGGCGGAGGTCGCCGTCGGTAATAATCCCTTGCAGGCGGAGGCCATCGGCCACCACGATGGTCATGCCGAAACCTTTGCGCGACATCTCTTCTAAAACCGCCTGCATAGGAGTCTCCAGGCGAACCACGGGAACAGCGTCGCCGGTATGCATCAGATGTTCCACACGCCTGATCTTTTTCCCGATTTCGCCGCCGGGATGGAGCTCGGCAAAGTCATCTTCCTGAAAACCCTTTCGTTCAAGCAGGGCCACGGCGAGAGCATCACCCATGGCGAGCGAAGCGGTTGTGCTGGCCGTAGGAGCCAAGTTCAACGAGCAAGCCTCTTTTTCAATACTCACGTCCAATACCACGTCGCTGGCTTGCGCCAGCGTGGAGTCTCGATTGCCAGTCATGCTGATCAGCGGAATGCCCAGCCGCTTGATGCGGTCGAGCAGGCGGAGAATTTCTTCTGTCTCACCACTGTAAGAAAGGGCCACTACCGTGTCGCCCGCAACAACCATGCCGAGGTCGCCGTGAATGGCTTCAGCAGGATGCAAAAAGAAAGAAGGAGTGCCAGTGCTCGAAAAAGTGGCCGCGATCTTCTTGGCGACTAGCCCGGACTTGCCCATTCCGGTAACAATCACGCGGCCCTGCGTGGTTGCGAGTAGGTCCACGGAGCGCTCGAAATTGGAGTCCAGGCGGTCTGCCAGGCGAGCGATGGCCTCGGCCTCGATGCGGAGAACTTTCTGGGCGGTCGTCAAG
>JACQGE010000175.1 GCA_016199675.1 Acidobacteriota bacterium
CAAGCAAACAATCCTGAATCGGCACGACTAAAGTCGTGCCCTGACGGTTGCACATGCCGGTCTACACCATTTGTGAAACCGCTATAGGCCGCATGACGTATCAAAAGCGGGTGTGACGAACCTGATGGAAGGTAGTGTATTCGACCGTTCTCCATACAAAACAAAGGGGGAGATTAATATATTAATCTCCCCCTATAAAATCTTCCCTAAATCTACTCAAGCCTTCTTTACCATCTTTTTTCTATCCACCCATCTGGAACTGGCTCGGTCCACGTCGACGCCCCTGCCGGCGTCATCCCAATTTCCCTCGCCAGATCAGCTCCCAAATGGATCATTTTCCCCCCGACCATCGTCATCAGCACTTCTATCTTAGGAATATCCGCTTCTGGGACCGTCAGGAAATCCCGATCCAGCACGATGAAATCAGCATACTTGCCCGGTTCCAGCGTCCCCATCCGGTCCTCTCGCATAAAATAATAGCCGGACCACCGGGTCAGCGCTTTCAACTGTGTAATCCGATCGGTTCTTTCGCCAGGTCCATACACCTGCTTATCTCGGTCGTTGTACCGGTTCATCCCCTTGGTGATGAAGAAAAATATCTTGTGTGGCAACGGCCGATCAATCTCCATTGTGTTCATGATTCCAGCTTCCGTTACGCTTTTCCGCGGGACGACCCAATTCGTATACTCGATTCCATACTGCTTTGCGGTAACAGAAGCCCCACGGTGAGTCTCCCACAAAATGGTATTGATCTGACTCACCATCATCCCCAGATTCTTGACCCGGGGAATCTGCTCTGGCCTTGGAGCCCCAGAACTGTGGTCAAAAGCATTTCGCTTGGCACGAATCTGCTCCAGCGTCATTCCCGCTTTCTTAGCTCCCGCTTCGATCGAATCCATGAAGTAGTCGATGTCCTTGTCCCCACCCGTATGTACGCCGGCGAGCCGCATACCGCTTTCGATGATCCGTTCGTTGATCTCTCGGCTCACCGTTCCGGGTGCGAAAGTGCAATTTTCACCACCGCCGCCTCCTCTGCCTCCTTCTCCTTCTTCACCTCCCCTGCCTTGCTCCTCTCTCCAACCCGGTTTTTCCGGAATCGTCATGCAGCCGCTGCCGGAGCCGCTGAATGCCCCACCAAGCCAGAGATAATCCGACCCTTGCCCCAAAGCGCCGGCCATTACCCGCAACGTTTCCAGGTCCCACGCAGGCCCCTGATAAGCCCAGACAAATCGAGCGGGCATCCGGCCTTGCTGGTCCAGAAGATTGAAAGCTTGCAAATTAAAAGCGGAGTACGGCCCGGAACCAAAAGCGGTGATCCCATGCCTGACCCAAAGTTCCATCTCCGCCTTCAGAAGGTCTGCCAAAATCGGCAGTTTCCCCTTGAGCATGGCATCCGGGTCTACCGGACGAGAAAGGTTCCCACTTTGCTCGACACGGCGGATTCGCTCTTCACTTGGCTGGGCGCCACGACGGCCCGTGGTATAAAAGTCTAAATCCGGGTGCACGGTCCGGAACACCTCAACCGCTGCCTTGTTGGCTATAGAACCAATAAAACCATCCTTCACCGTCATTGGGTTATTAGGGGCCAATTGGTCCAAATACGCCTTGGTAATGCTCTTTGAAAACAAATCCTGCATCTCTGCTGCCCATTCATAGTCCGGTCCCCAGTTGAAGATCACCCGAATCCACTGACCCGGCTTAGCTTTGGCAACAGCTTCCTTTACTACCCCTTCCAACCGCGCTAACTGCTCCTTTGGGGGTAGGTTCGGCATCCACCGCGAGATAATCACATCATCATTCGGCAGTACATGCCGGAACGCTCGCGGTTCGATAAATACCCAGTCCGTCGGATGCTCGTGCGTCAGGGCGAAGCTTGGCAATACCGTCCGACCCTTCAAGTCAATCTGCTTGGTCTGCGGCCCCGCGAGGGCCCGAATTTCAGCAGTGCTCCCAGTCGCCAGGATTTTGCCATCCCGAACCGCCATCGCCTGCACAATCGCTCCCACCGCCGATGTGAACGAGTTGTCATCCATTGTTACGATCTTCCCGTTATAGACAATTGTCTGTGGATAGCCCAATTTCGCCGCTATATTCCCATTCTGCGTCCATCCCAATACATTGCATAACATCGCTCCTAAAACTAGTAAGCCTGCTCTATTCATGATTTCCTCCCTGCTCTTTCTTTTCCTCCAAACTTTTCTCAATACGGCTTTGGTTCCCATCCCTCGGGAATCGGTTCCTTCCGAGTAGCAATTCAATTCGCCAGTCTCTTTCTCTTCAGGAACGACTCTTACTCAGGCCAAGTAGTTGACCCTACCGGCGTCATTCCAATCTCCCTCGCTAGGGCAGAACCCAAATGCACCGTCCTTCCGCCGACTACAGTCATCAGTACCTGAGTCTGGGGTATCTGCTCCTCTGGAATCGTTAGAAAATCCCGATCCAATATAATGAAATCGGCAAATTTGCCCGGCTCCAGCGTTCCCAACAAATTTTCCCGCAAAACATAATACCCGCCCCAACGAGTCAAGGCTTTTAATTGGGTGATTCGGTCTGTTCTTTCCGCAGGTCCATAGACTCTCTGGTCCTTGTCATTGAATCGCGTCATCCCTTTCAGGATGAAAAAGAACGTCTTTTCCGGCAACGCACGATCAATCTCGAAAGTGTTCATGATACCAGCGTCGTTCACGCTTTTTCTGGGCACAGTCCAGTTTGCGTACTCAATTCCATAATCGCGGACCCGGAAGGTCATGTCATAACCGGTGCGATCCTCCCACAAGACGGTATTGATCATGCTGACCATCATCCCCAGGGTTTTGATTCGTGGAAGTTGATCGGGTCTCGGAGCACCAGAAGCATGATCAAAAGCGTGCCGTTTCGCTCGAATTTGATCGACGGTGAAACCGGCTTCTCGGCTGGCAATCTCGATCCCATCCATCAAGTAGTCAATATCCTTATCGGCATAGGAATGCATGGTGGCAATCCGACCGCCTGACTTAATGATTCTCTCAAGCGTCTCTCTCCCCCGGCTTCCGGGAGCAAAGCTACAACTCTCCTTCTCCTTCACTTCGGGCTTCGCATTGATTGTTGTGCAACTGCCGCCCGCCCCTCCCCAGGCGCCAACATTCCAGAGATGGTCGGTGCCATTTCCGAGCAATCCCGCAACATAACTGAGGGTCTCGAAACTCATATCAGAGCCTGTGTAACCCCAGGCAAAGCGTGCGGGCATTTCCCCTTTTCGATCCAGATGGGCAAGCGCTTGAAAATTCCCGTAGGCGTAAGGAGAAGAGCCAAAGGTCGTGACGCCGTTAGAGGCCCATATTTCCAACTCAGCTTTCAGCAATTCTGCCAGGGCTGGGATTTTTCCCTTATAGATTACATCGGGGGCTAATGGCCGTCCGATCCGTTCGCCAGCATCGGGATGCACTTTCCGAGCCTCTTCGAGTCCCTTACTATTAACAATGATCTGATCCCCAATAGGCCAAGCGTTCCGAACATGCGCTGGGTTATTAGGAACGAGCTGGTCCAGCTTCTGTCGGGTCACTAACTGAGGAAATTTTTGAACCAGCTCGTTTGCATTTTCGAAGTCTGGTCCCCACGTGAAGCTAAGCCAGACCCACTGTCCTGGCTTGGCATTTGCAGCCAAATCCTTTAACGCAGTTTCCCATTGTCCAATCTGTTCGCCAGGAGTGCCGGATAACCAGCGCATTGTCATGAGGTCATTTGGCACTGCTCGTTTCATCGCTTTCGGGTCTACAAGAGCCCAGTCGGTAGGATGCTCATGAGTCATAATGAAGCTCGGCAGCACCGTTCGTCCCTTCAGGTCAATCTGCTTTGTCTGCGGCCCTGCTAATGCTCGAACCTCCGCGGTAGTTCCGGTGGCCAGGATTTTGCCATCCCGAACTGCCATCGCCTGCGCGATTGTCCCGACTTGCGGCCCAAAAGATGCATCGTCCATCGTCACAATCTTCCCGTTATAAAGAACCGTCTGCGGATAGCCCAGCTTCGCCGCTATATCCGCTTGTTGGGCCAAGCCCCACGTGCTGCATAACATAATAGTTACAAAAACACCTACTCCTGCTCTTTTCATGTGTTCCTCCCACTTGTTAATGCAAAATGGACGTTCACTCCTAAAAAACCATTGTTTCTTAATACGGCTTTGGTTCCCATCCCTCGGGAATCGGTTCCTTCCAAGTAGTCGGCCCAACCGGTTGCATCCCAATTTCTCTTGCCAGATCGGCTCCCACATGTACCGTCTTACCGCCCACTACTGTCATCAACACTTGTGTCTTGGGAATATCTACTTCTGGGATCGTCAGAAAATCCCGATCCAACACGATGAAATCGGCGAACTTACCAGGCTCCAATGAACCCAGCAGATTTTCTCGCAGCACATAATACGATCCCCAGGTTGTCAGGGCCTTCAACTGCGTAATCCGGTCAGTTCTTTCTCCCGGCCCATATACTTTCTGGTCTCGGTCGTTATACCGATTCATCCCCTTCAAAATGAAAAAAAACACCTTGTGAGGCAGCGGCCGATCAATCTCGAAAGTAGTCATGACTCCAGCTTCGGTCAGACTCTTTCTCGGCGCTACCCAACTTGTGTACTCGAGGCCGTACATTTTAGCGATCATAGAAGCGCCTCGGTGAGTCTCCCACAGAACTGTGTTCAGTTGGCTCACCATCACTCCTAAATTTTTGATTCGAGGAATTTGTTCCGGTCGGGGAGCGCCGCTGCTGTGGTCAAAGGCGTGTCGTTTGGCGCGAATTTCTTCCAAGGTAAATCCCGCTCGTTTGCTGGCCTGCTCGATTGCATCGAGATAGAAATCAATGTCCTTGTCGCCTCCCGTGTGCATCGTGGCGATGCGCAGCCCATTCTCGATCATCTTTTCCAGGATTTCTCTTCCGATAACTGTCGAGCCACGTCGCCTGGGCACGCCGGGTTCAAGATAGCAACGCTCTGTCTCTGGGTAGCTTGGATTCTCCTGACGCATTTGTTGAACCCATTCTGACCTTAGCGGTACGCTCATACACGGCCCACCATCTTCGCTCCAAGCTCCTACATTCCATAGGTGGTCTGTGCCGTGTCCCAGAATAGTCTGCAACGTCTGCAGTATTCCCGTCTCCCAGGTAGGTCCGGAATAAGCCCAACCATAACGAGACGGCATTTGTCCTTTCTGGTCCAGAAAAGCCAGAGCCTGTTGAGTGGCATTGGAATAAGTTGTCGAGGAAAACGTAGTGATTCCGTGCCTGGCCCACAACTCGAATTCTGCTTTCAATACATCGGCCAACAGGGGAAATTTCCCTTTAAACATAATATCCGTATCCACCGCTCGATCATAGTTCCCGCTGGCCTCAGCTTCTTTGAACCATAAAGCCGAGTCGAAATACCCTTGTGGTACATAGTTCGAACCCGGAGGAAATACGCTTTTAAACTCCTCGGCAGCCTTGGCATTGATGATGGATGTGATAAATCCATTCTTCACTGTCACTGGATTGTTTGGGGCCAGTTCATTGAGCCATTCTTTCGTAATACTTTTATTGAACAACGTTTGCATTTCTGCGGCCCACTCATAGTCCGGCCCCCAGTTGAAAATCAAGCGAATCCACTGACCAGATTTCGCTTTGGCTACCGCCTCCCGCATCGTTGGCTCAAACAGCGCCATCTGCTCCTTCGGAGGCCGATTGGTCATCCAGCGGGAAATAATCACATCATCGTTCGGCAATACCCGTCGGAAAGCAGTTGGCTCAATAAACCCCCACTCCGTCGGGTGTTCGTGTGTCAAAATGAAGTTCGGCAATACCGTCCGCCCTTTCAGATCAATCTGCTTTGTCTGCGGGCCGGCTAACGCCTGCACCTCTGTGTTGTTTCCTATCGCCAAAATCTTCCCGTCCCGAATCGCCATCGCCTGCCCAATCGTTCCCACCTGCGATCTAAACGATGCATCATCCATGGTCACGATCTTCCCGTTATGCAGTATTGTCTGCGGATATCCTAGTTTAGCGACTGTATCCACCTGCTGCGCCCAGCCCCACCAAGGGCAACTCACGATTGCAAATAGATACACGAACCCCTTCTTCACAATCTCCTCCCTTCGCCACGCAGAATAGTGCCCTCTGCCGATAAGGACTGTGTTCCCCTTAATAGGGCTTCGGTTCCCATCCCTCCGGAATCGGTTCCTTCCAAGTAGTCGGTCCAGCAGGGGTCATCCCAATTTCTCTTGCCAGATCTGCTCCCAAATGTATCGGCTTCCCACCCACTACTGTCATTAACACCTGGGTTTTCGGAATGTCTGCTTCGGGAATCGTCAGAAAATCCCGGTCCAGCACGATGAAATCCGCATACGCGCCCGGCCCCAGCATCCCAAGTTGTTTCTCGCGCAGCAAGTAGTAGCCTCCCCAAGTCGTCAACGCCTTCAACTGCGTGACACGGTCGGTTCTTTCCCCAGGGCCATATACCGTCTGATCTCGATCGTTGTACCGGTTCATTCCTTTTGTGATAAAAAAGAACACCTTGTGTGGCAAGGGCCGGTCTATCTCAAACGTGTTCATGATCCCGGCATCGCTCACGCTCTTGCGAGGCACGACCCAGTTGGTATATTCCAACCCGAATTCCTTGGCGATTTCTGACGCTCCCCGGTGAGTCTCCCACAGAATCGTGTTCAATTGGCTCGCCATGATCCCCAGGTTTTTGATGCGAGGCAGTTGCTGGGGTCGTGGCGCGCCTGCCCCATGGTCAAAGGCGTGCCGTTTGGCCCGAATCTGCTCCGGCGTCATCCCTGCCAGCTTGCTTCCTTCTTCAATAGCGTCCATGACATAGTCAATCCCTTTGTCGCCCCCGGAATGCATTGCCGCTATACGGAGGCCACTTCGGGCGATATTGACCATTCGTTGATATCCAGACGAGCCAGGCATATTACCGCATCGCTCGCCCACGGTATAGCGAGGCGCCTCGTTGCCCCATTTTTCTTTAAACTCAGCCTTCTGCGGCACCGACAAGCAACCGCCACCAGAACCTCGTGCCCCTATGAGCCACAGATAATCGGTCCCATGTCCTACTGTGCCAGCCACAATACGCAGTTGGTCTAAGTCCCAATTTGGCCCGTCGTAGGCCCACCCAAACCGCGCCGGCATGTCGCCTCTATCGCTCAATAGATGCAAGGCTTGTAAATTAGAGTAGGCATACGGCCCGGAGCCAAACGATGTGATGCCGTAACGGGCCCACAGCTCTAACTGAGCTTTCATAATTTCAGCCAAAAGCGGCACCTTTCCCTTCAACATGACATCGGGGTTCACGGGCCGCCCCACGCCGCCTCCGCCTCCTTGGCCGTCAGCGCCTCCTTGAGGGCTTTCTCTTTGGAAGGCTTCTCCAGCGCCAATTACATCGGGGTTCATGCCGCCTGCTTGTTGGCTTGTATTTGCCGGTGTACTCTCTGCTTGGGACTCTGCCTGTACCTTTCTATTCTCTTCCACTGCCTTGCTGTTGCCTGTCTCCCCGATGAATCCATCTTTGACTATGATCGGGTTGTTGGGCGACAACTGATCAAGATATTCTTTTCGGATGCTTTTCCCATACATGTCTAGCACTTCAGTGGCCCACTCATAGTCCGGTCCCCAGTTGAAAATCACACGGACCCATTGTCCCGGTTTCGCCTTGGAAACTGCATCCCGCACTGTAGGCTCAAAGCGCGACAACTGGTCTTTGGCAGGTAGGCTCGGCATCCACCGTGACACAATCACATCGTCGTTCGGCAGAACGTGCCGGAAACCCTGCGGTTCCAGAAAGGCCCAATCGGTCGGGTGTTCGTGCGTCATGATGAAACTCGGCAATACCGTCCGCCCTTTCAGGTCTATCTGCTTTGTCTGCGGCCCGGCCAATGCCCGCATCTCCGCATTTGTTCCCACCATCAGGATCTTTCCATCCCGAATCGCCATCGCCTGCACGATCGTGCCTACATTGGAAGTAAAAGTGGTGTCATTCATCGTCACGATTTTCCCGTTGTACACAATCATCTGTGGATAAGCGCCCAGTTTTGCCGCGAGATCGGCCTGCTGCGCCCATAGTCCAGAAAAACCAATCATTAAAAACGCTGCCAACATTCCTGCTTTTTTCATAAATCATCCCCCTCGCCAAAGAATGAAATTCCCGCCTTTCGTTGAAAACGAGATTGCAACCATTTAGAACGGCTTTGGTTCCCAACCCTCCGGAATTGGTTCCGTCCAAGTCGTCGGCCCCACGGGTTGCATCCCAATCTCTCTGCCTAACGCCGCATTCAGATGCACCATTTTCCCCCCGACCACAGTCATGAGCACCTGCGTCTTCGGAATCTCCGCCTCTGGTATCGTCAGAAAATCTCGGTCCAACACAATGAAATCCGCAAACTTGCCCGGCTCTAACGAACCCAGCAGATTTTCCCGCAGCACATAATAGGACCCCCAAGTAGTCAGCGCCTTCAGCTGAGTAATCCGATCAGTTCTTTCTCCAGGCCCATACACCATCTGGTCCCGGTCATTATAACGGTTCATCCCCTTGGTGATGAAGAAAAACACCTTGTGCGGTAAGGGACGGTCAATCTCAAACGTGTTCGGTATTCCGGCATCCGTAACCGTCTTTCGTGGCACCACCCAGTTCGTATATTCCAGCCCGAACTCTCTCGCAATCATTGAGGCGCCCCGATGCGTCTCCCATAAGATTGTGTTCAACTGGCTGACGTACATGCCCAGGTTCTTCAAGCGTGGAATTTGAGCGGGCCGGGGAGCACCTGCGCCGTGATCAAAGGCATGCCGTTTGGAGCGGATTTGCTCCGGCGTCATTCCCGCCAACTTGCTGCCTTCTTCAATGGCGTCCAGCAAATAATCAATGTCCTTGTCTCCGCCAGTATGCGTTGCCGCAAAACGGAGGCCAGCTTGGGCGATATTCCTGTTTCTTTCATAGCCGGACCCTCCCGGTGCATTTGAGCAGCGCTCGCCCACTGCATATCGAGGAGGGGCATTCCCCCACTGTTGCTTAAACTCCTCCTTCTCTGGAACCGATAGACAGCCGCCACCGGAACCGAAAGCTCCCATCAGCCACAAATGATCGGTTCCATTTCCCTGCAAGCTAGCAATGACCCTCAATTGCTCCACATCCCAGTTTGGCCCCTGCCAGCTCCACGCAAAGCGAGCTGGCATGTCGCCCTTTTGATCCAACAAATTAAATGCCTGGAGGTTCGAATATGCATAATAGCCAGAACCGAAAGTCGTGATTCCGTAACTGGCCCAAAGATCCAGTTGCGCCTTCAGAATCTCCGCCAGAGTCGACAATTTCCCTTGCAGCATGGTATCGGGGTTCACGGGCCTCCCCAAGCCACCTCCACCTCCTCCTTGTCCTGCGTTTGGCGCTGGGGGATGTACAGCGCGGTGTAACTCAAAAGCCCTATCGTTGCCAGTCTCCCCAATAAATCCATCTTTGACCAGGAGCGGATTGTTAGGAGCTAATTGGTTCAGGTATTCTCTCTTAATGCTGCTTCCATACAAATCCAGCACCTCGGTAGCCCATTCGTAGTCCGGGCCCCAATTGAAGATCACGCGGATCCATTGGCCTGGCTTTGCTTTCGACACCGCCTCTTTTACCGCAGGTTCAAATTTTGCCATCTGCTCTTTCGCCGGTAAATTGGGCATCCACCGCGATACAATGACACTATCATCAGGCAAAACATGCCGGAAGCCTCGGGGTTCAAGGAAGGCCCAATCGGTGGGATGTTCATGCGTCATGATGAAGCCCGGTAGGACCTCGCGGCCTTTCAAATCAATTTGTCTTGTTTGCGGTCCCGCCAATGCCCGGATATCGGCGTTGTTTCCCGTCGTCAGGATTTTCCCGTCCCTGACGGCCATCGCCTGCACAATGTTTCCCACTTGCGACTGAAACGATTTGTCACTCATCGTCACAATCTTGCCGTTGTACAGAATCATCTGGGGATAGGCGCCCAGCTTTGCCGCCACATCTACATTCTGACTTTCCCCCCCAGCGATCCCGAAGATCACCATAAGAACCGAAAACAAAACATTCTTTCTCATAGGCTGCTCCTCATCTGGAAATTACCTTACACGGTGTTGAAAAAATCGCCCTCGCAAGGAAATCAAACCCGCGAGGGCGCTATTATATATCTATTAGACGTTTTTCAGAACTCAAACTTCAAGGCCAATTGAATCAGCCGTGGGTTCCCATTGGTACTGGTAATGCGTCCCGGCGTCGCGACTGGTCGCGCATTGGTGTCGAACACCCCGGTGCTTGGACCGCCGAAGTTCGGGTGATTGGGCAAGTTGAAGAACTCCGCCCGGAACTGTAGGCTCTTTGCTTCTCCCAACTGGAAGGCCTTGAACACCGAGAAGTCCATCCTAAAGGAGCCTGGCGCCGACAGAGTATTCTTGCCAAGATTCCCGCGATACCCAGGGGTCACGAGTGTAAACTGCGTTTCATCAAACCAGTGGTTAATATCCCCGATCACTGGGTTGTTGTCCCCACCGGGTTTCAGGTTTGGACGAACGCTGCAAGTGCGGCAGTAATTGCTAGTGCTATAGCCGCCCCCGCTGATGTTTGACGGCAAGCCAGAGCGCCCGGAGATGATGCCGTTGAATTGCCATCCCCCGAGAATCGCGTTGCCAACACCGCCCAGGTTGGCGCCAAATGTCCGCCCTTGCCCGATGGGCAGCTCATACGTATAGTTGAACACGAAGTTGTGAGGGGCATCCTGATCTGCCCGGCCTCTTTCCGTGCCCTTATAATCCCACAGGTTACCGACCTCGAAGCCGCCGCCGGTACCGGGCTGCTCGGCTCCCTTGAGTCCAATTCCCACATTGGAGAGGTTTTTGGACCATGTGTAGGAACCGCCGAACTCCACCCCATGGCTGAACCGCTTCTGGAGCCGGAGTTGCATCGAGTTGTAGATGCTGTCCCCCATCGGTTGATACGTGCGAGTGGAATCGATGAACGGGTTGATGGATGGCGCACGGAGCGGCGTAAACAGTTCCCCATTGGCATCTTTGGCATACGCCGGCTGCACTAAGTTCATAACGGCCACCAGGTTCACACCCCGGGTGCCGATGTAAGAGGCGCTGGCGACCCACGTTTCCCCAATCTGTCGCTGGAGGGAAAAGTTCCACTGGAGGCCATAGGGTTCCTTGAAATCATAGACAACGGTAAGCGGCTGCCGAGAACCTACCGTTGGGTCCGCGCCCGCCATGGGCTGGGGCCACTTCTTAATGTCGCGAAGCACCAGCCGCTCTGAATCCGGAGGATAAAAAACGGCCAATTGGAACAGGTACTCCAATGGCAATTCCTTGAAAGCGCCAAACCCACCCCGAACCGATGTCTTCTCGTCAGGACTGTAGGCAAACCCAAACCGCGGGGCCATGCCTTTCAAACCATCCCTGATCTGGAACAGCGGCTCTTTGCCCAGTTGGTCCCATCCCTTAGCAGTAAGAAGATCCTTGAATGTCGCGGCTTTCCCATTCACTTCGCGCGGGGATGTAATATTCTCCCATCGCAGGCCCAAGTTGAGCGTTAAGTTCGACCGCAACTGTACATCATCCTGCACATACCAGGCTGAGTAGGTTTGCCTCCAGCCTCGATAGACGTCCGGTTTCCCTGTCACCCCCGTGGTGGTGATGCTGCTGATTCCCCGGCAGTCAGCGGCTGGCCCCGTGCAGTAAGGAAGCACGCCGCCGGTGAGGAAGTTTTTGATCGGGGAAAAGAAACTAGTGCTTCCATGTCCCCAAACCGTGACCAGCTCGTTCTCCTGGAAGCGCCGAATGTCCACGCCTAAATCCAGCGAGTGGCGCCCCTTCGTGACGCGCACGGAATCGAAGTAGCTGAAGGTATTGTCAATAAAGGATAAAGGATCATCCAAATCGGCCCCGTTAGTGGTAGCGCCGGGGCCATTGTGCCCTCCCGGAATAGCAGCTCCAATCCCTCCCCAGGGCCCGCCCCACCGCACGCCGGGAATAATCTCTAATTGCGGCGCCAACCCCGGATAGTCATCCGCGTTGGTGCGCGGAGCGCCTTCATAACACATGCACTGATTGTTATTGTTGCGAGCAAAACCAAAACGCGCCACATTCAGCACGGATGGCGAAATAATTCGCGTCCACTCCATCGTCAGGAAGGTGTAAAAACCCCAGTCATTCGTGCTGGTGTGAATTCCTTTTGCCCGATCCAAGAATTGTGCGTCGGAAAGTTCTTTGCTGCTGTTGTCAATCACCATGCGGCCAAAAATGTTGTCGTTATCGCTCACTCGCTGGTCAATCCGGAACATATAGTAGTTTTCCCGTCCCGGCTGCGTCCGGCTGCCCCGAAAGTCTTGAGAGCCCCCGTTGGCAGCGCTAGTGCCGCGGTACAAGGCATCCGGCGGGGGAAGCGGTTGGATATCAATGATGGGCTTGATGTCAGGGTTCACGGTTACGGTTTGCACGATGAGCCTTTGCTCTTTGGTGCACGTGCTCAACCCCCCCGGGCAAGCGGTGATCTGGCCAACCCTTGTTTCCTCGCTTAAGACAGAGCCAAAGTCGGTGGTACCCAAAATCTGCCGCAGACCCTCGTACGAGAAGAAGAAGAACGTCCTGTCCTTCACAATCGGTCCGCCAATCGTACCGCCAAACTGATTCCGCTTGTACGGCGGAATCGGCTCATCCGGCAAGTCAAAAAAGTTCTTCGCATCCAGCTTCTCGTTCCGCAGAAACTCAAACACGCTGCCGTGAAACTCGTTGGTCCCAGAACGGGTAACCGCATTCACGATCCCACCGATTGCGCGCCCATACTGGGCGCTGTAATTGCTCTGGAGGACATTGAACTCACGAATCGTGTCCACGCCCAACGTCTGATTCATCACGCTCACCGGCGCCACATTCGAGTACGGACTTACAATATCCGTCCCATCCAGCAAATAGGAACTTTGCTGCGGACGCGCTCCGTTCAATACAATCCTTCCACCGCCCTGAAAGACTCCCGACGGGATACCCAGGTCTGTAATGGCCCCCGGCTGAATCGCGGTCAGGTCGGTAAAGCTCCGCCCGTTTAGCGGCAACTCCCGCATCTCCCTCTCTGTAACCAAGTTCGCCACCGTCGCAGTAGTAGTCTCCAGTAAGGGAGCCTCCCCCGTCACCGTGATCCTCTCCGCCACCGCCCCCACCTGTAAGTTAAAGTCCACAACTGCTTGGCGTCCAATCGTCATCTCAATTCCGCTGCGAACCACGCTCTGGAAACCGGCCGTTTCGGCAGTCACTTCGTACATGCCCAGGCCCAGTTGCGATGCGTTGTAACGCCCTCGCGCATCCGTCGTCACGGTACGGCTACTCCCAGTTTCAGTGTTTCGCACAATTACTGTAGCGCCAGGTATCACAGCCCCGGTGCTATCAGCTACCGTCCCCGAAATTGTCCCGGTCGTCACTTGAGCCAGAACAACCCCCGAGAACCAAAACACACTCACTAACACACTTGCCAAAAGCTTGATTCGGTACATCGCCCCTCCTCCTTTGCTTTTTTCAAGATTATCGTGATTATCGTGTTGCCAATAAACTGCCTTTTTCAGTAAATTACTATTAGGCCTGCCTGGGGTTTCCTCGAAAAAAATGGTCCCAGGCGAGGTTAGGTAGGCCTCGCAAGGAGCGTTTAACTCCCTGCGAGGGAAATAAATATTGTTGCCGTTAGAACTCGAACTTCAAGGCTAATTGGATTAACCGTGAAGTTCCTGTAGTCTTTTGAATCCGGCCTAAATTGGGATCAAGGTTACCGTTGGTCTGAAATACCGTACTCGAAGGAGCGGCAAAACTTGGATGATTGGGTAGGTTGAAGAACTCCGCCCGGAATTGCAGGTTCTTCGCTTCGCCAATTGGAAAAGCTTTGAATACCGAGAAGTCCATCTTGGTGAGGCCAGGGCCGTCTAACGTATTCCGCCCCAAATTACCAAAGTATCCCGGTTGCACCCGCTCGAATTGCGTTTCATCCCAGTAATGATTGAGGTCGCCGATGACCGGATTGTTATCCCCCCCGGGCTTGAGATTCGGCCTTACTGAGCAAGTCTTGCAGTAAGTGCTCGTGCTGTAGCCTCCACCGGTAAGATTGACCGGCAAGCCCGACCGCTTCGTAAAGATCCCATTGATTTGCCAACCTCCCAATATCGCGTTGGCGACTGTTCCCATATTCCCGCCGAACGCATGTCCCTGACCAATGGGCAACTCATAGGTGGCGTTGAAGTTGAAGTTGTGTCGTACGTCCTGGTCCAGGCGGCTTCTGTTATAGCTCTTGTAGTGCCAAAGGTTGCCGCCACCCTGCCCGCTACCGAATCCGGCATCCGATCCGGTTTCAGCCGCCTTCAAACCAATCACGCCATCGCCTATATTTTTCGACCAAGTGTGCGAAGCGCTGAACTCTAAACCTTGGCTGAACCGCTTTTGCAGCCGGAGCTGGAGAGCGTGGTAGGCACTGTCGGACATATTCTGATAGGTCCGAGTGGAGTCAAAAGCAGGATTAACGGATGGCGTACGCTGGGGAGTGAACTCCCTTCCCTGAGCATCGATCGAGATGGGCGGCTCGATTAGGTTCATGACACCCACCAAATCTACGCCACGGTTACCGATGTAAGTTGCCCGCGCCACCCACATGCTGGAAAGCTGTCTCTCAATCCCGAAATTCCATTGCATGCCGTAGGGGTACTTGAAATCCGGGTTAATATTCAGCGGTTGCCGGGTGCCTTTAGTCGGATCCGCACCCGCATACGGGTTCGGCCAGGTTCGAAGGTCCCGAAGCGTTAAGCGATCCGCGTAGGGCGGATAGAAGACTGCTAGCTGGAACATATACTCCAGCGGAATTTCCTTGAACACACCTAAACCACCCCGGATCGACGTGTTCTGATCCGGACTGTAAGCAAACCCAAACCGGGGCCCAAAACCCTTCAAATTGTCGCTGAGGTCGAATAGAGGGTCTTTCCCTAAATGTGTATACCCTGGATCTCGCAGCACATCTTTGATCGTCGCCGCTTTCCCATTCACCTCCACTGGCGCTGTAACTTTCTCCCAGCGCAGGCCTATATTCAGCGTCAGGTTCGGAAGCAATTGAAAATCATCCTGGAAATACAGAGCTGTATACGTCTGCCTCCAGCCCCGATACGAGTCTGGCGGACCGGTCAGACCCGTGGCAGTAATCGAGTTGATACCCCGGCATTGGACAGCCGGCCCAACGCAATATGGAGACTGGCCAGCCGTCAGGAAGTTCTTGATCGTCGGGTGCCAACTGGTTTGCGCATGACCCCAGACGGTTACCAGTTCATTTTCTTGAAAGCGTCGAACATCAACTCCAAAGTCCAGCGAGTGGCGCCCCTTCGAGACGCGCACGGAATCGAAATAGCTGAAGGTGTTGTCAACGAACTTCAACGGGTCATCGAGATCCGCTCCGAGCACGCTGCCACCAGCACCATTGTGGCCGCCAGGAACCGAAACGCCGGGGACTCCCCATGGGCCGCCCCAAGGCACGCCCGGAATGATCGTCAATTGCGGCGCCAATCCTGGAAAACTCTCCACGTTTGTGCGTTTGTTTTCTTCTCCCTCAACGCACATGCACTGGTTATTGTTGTTCCGCGAAAACCCAAACCGGGCGACGTTCAGCACGCTAGACGAAACGATTCTTGTCCATTCCGTTGTCAGAAACATATACGAGCCCCAGTCATTCGTGCTGGTGTGGGTTACACCATCTGATAGAAACTGGGCGTCCGTCAACTCTTTGCTGCTGCTGTCAATCACCATGCGACCGAAAAGGCTATCGTTATCGCTTAGCCTCTGGTCAATCCGGAACATGTAATAGTTTTCCCTTCCTGGCTGTTTCCGGCTTCCGCGATACTCCTGAATACCGTCGTTAAGATACAACCCATTGCCCCGCGGGATCAGGTTAATAATGGGCTGTATATTGGGATTCACCCCCAAAGGCAGCGTCTCTGTAATGATTCGCTGTTCCTTCGTGCACTCCCGCATTCCGCTCGGGCACGCCGAGATTTGCCCTATCCTCGTTTCATCACTCAAGACGTTTCCGAAATCTGTGGTGCCGAAAGTCTGGCGCAGCCCCTCGTATGAAAAGAAGAAAAAGGTGTTATCCCTAACAATTGGTCCACCAAGCGTGCCTCCGAACTGGTTCCGTTTGTAAGGGGGAATTGGTTCGTCTGGGGCATCAAAGAAGTTCTTCGCATCCAGCTTTTCATTTCTCAAAAATTCAAATAGACTTCCATGGATCTCATTGGTTCCAGACCGGGTCACCGCATTCATGACCCCGCCAATCGCGCGGCCATACTGTGCACCGTAGTTGTTCTGAAGAACCGTGAATTCCCGAATGGTATCCACTCCTAACGTCTGATTCATGACGCTGACCGGCGCCACATTAGAGTAGGGACTCACCATATCGGTCCCGTCCAGCAAATAGGAACTCTGCTGCGGACGAGCGCCGTTCAAAACGATCCTTCCACCACCTTGGAATACCCCTGAAGGTATGCCCAAATCTGTTACTGCTCCCGGCTGAATGGCCGTCAAATCGGTGAAACTACGCCCGTTCAATGGGAGTTCCCGCATTTGGGTTTCGCTTACCAAATCCGAAACTGTTGCATTGGTTGTCTCCAGCAGTGGCGCCTCACCGGTAACCGTAATCCTCTCCGCTACAGCTCCAACCTGCAACGTGAAGTCCACGACCGCCTGGCGTCCCACGGTCATCTCGATTCCGCTACGCACTACGCTTTGGAAACCGGCCGCTTCCGCCGTAATTTCATACATTCCCAATCCCAACTGTGAAGCCGTGTAGCGCCCCTGCGCGCTTGTAGATACTGTTCTGGAAATTCCTGTTTCTGTGTTCCGAAGAGTAACAGTTGCCCCAGGAATCACCGCTCCGGTGCTATCTGAGACCGTGCCGGATACTTGCCCGGTTGTCACTTGAGCCAAAACAATCCCTGAGAACCAAAACACACTTAATAAAACACTAAAAAGCCTGATCCGGTGCATTATCATCATTGCTCCTTCGCTTTTCCAAGATGTTTGTTGCGATCTCTCTATTTAATGAATCACTGACACTAAACTCTAATTTATGGGAATTATATGCCGTTTCTAAAAATTGTCAATGTTTTTATTCGGAAAAATCCAGTCGGTATAAAAAGAGGAATTGATTTTCTGGCTTCGGGAAAGCATCTTCTCAGTGCGGTTTAGGTAGCACGACGACATTCTTTCGTTGGAGGTCTGTCGAGGAATCCTTCAGCAAAAAATGTCGCCGTTGCTACCTAATACAAATCGTAAGAACGGTTCAAGATCTCAACCTATTGCTGGTTCGCGCACGTATGCCCGCAAGGAACGGATGGAGGAGGCCCCCAACCTTCGGGCATTTTTTCAGTCCAGGTCGTCGCTCCAACGGGCTGCATCCCGATTTCCCTAGCTAGCGCCGAACCCAAGTGAACCACTTTCCCCCCGACTGTCGTCATTAAAACCTGGATCGTCGGAATTTGGTCTTCGGGGATCGTCAGGAAATCCTTGTCCAGCACGATGAAATCGGCTAATTTCCCCGGCTCCAGCGTACCCAACTTGTCTTCCCTTAGAAGGTAATACGCTCCCCAGCGGGTTAGCGCCTTCAATTGAATAATTCGGTCTGTTCGTTGATCAGGACCGTAAACCCGCTTATCATAATCATTGTAGCGGTTTATGCCTTTGAGAACGAGAAAGAAGGTCAACCACGGCATGGGCCGATCCATCTCAAACCCATTTGGTATTTGATTGTCAGTCACCAGCTTGCGGGGTGTCACCCAACTCGTGTATTCGAGACCGTACTTCGCCGCCGTTAAAGTTGCGCCGCGCTGCGGTTCCCACAAAACGGTGTTGATTTGGCTGACGATCATTCCCAGGTCCTTCATCCGGGGAATCTGCTGCGGGCGGGGAGCGCCGGAAGTGTGGTCAAAGGCGTGCCGCATGGAGCGGATGTAATCCTTGGACAGATTCCCCTTCTTACTGCCTTCTTCGATCGCATCCATATAGTAGTCAATGTCCTTGTCTCCGCCCGTGTGCATCGTGGCAACACGCATGCCGCTTTCAATAATTCTTTCCACGTTTTCCCTTCCGGGGGAGCCTGGCTCAAAACTGCACCGATTGAAGTCCCCTGATCCGTACGTCCAATCTTTCTTGAGTTGCTCCCACTCGGGCCGAGGTTGGATGGTCATGCAATCGCTGCCCGCTCCACCCCACGCTCCCACAAGCCATAGATGGTCTGTCCCATGTCCCAAAGAGCCCGCCATGTATCGCAAGGTTTCCATGCTAAAGTCAGGCCCAGTGTATCCCCATCCAAAACGCGCGGGCATTTCTCCTTTCGCGTCCAAGTAAGACAGCGCCTGGTAGTTACCAGAAGCGTAAGGCGAAGAACCAAAGGTCGTGACGCCATAACTGGCCCACAACTCCAGCTCACTCTTCAGCACCTCGGCCAGCAAATCCGTCCTGCCCCGAAACATGACATTGGGTTCCACGGGCCGGTTGAAGCCGTACCCCTCCTTTTCCCGTTCTCCGATCACATCCAGGGTGGGATGAACCTTTTTTAACTCGTCCATTCCCAACTGATTTACCACGGAAGTAATAAACCCGTTTTTGATTTTTACAGGATTGTTGGGAGTTAACGGGTCCACATACTCTCTCTTAATGCTCTGGCCATAGAGTACCCCCATCTCCTTGGCCCACTGATAAGTTGGTCCCCAGTTGAAGCTGAGAAGTATCCACTGGCCGGGCTTGGACTCCGCGATCGCTTCCTTCAGCATCGGCTCAAATCTTGCCAATTGTTCTTTCGGGGGCAAGTTGGGCAGCCATTTATGAACGATGAGTTTCTCCTTGGCAAGGGCGTGGGTCAGAGCCCTGGGTTCCTGGAAGGCCCAATCCGTGGGGTGCTCGTGCGTCATGCTAAAGTTCGGTAGCACCGTTCGCCCCTTCAGGTCAATCTGCTTCGTCTGAGGGCCAGCCAAAGCCTGTATTTCTGCGTTGGTCCCGGTAGCAAGAATTTTCCCGTCACGAATCGCCATCGCTTGCGCAATGGTTCCCACTTGCGCTGTAAAAGACGAATCGTCCACTGTCGCAATCTTGGCATTATAGATAATCGTCTGTGGATAACCCAGTTTGGCCATTACATTCCCCTGCTGCGCCCAAACCAAACCAGGCAGCATCACTAACCCAAAAAAGAGAACCGCACTGCTTTTCATTCTCCTCATTACTTCCTCCTAAGTTTCCTTGAAAAATATTTGATTAGTAACTTTTTGGCTCCCAACCGTCTGGCATCGGTTCCGTCCACGTGGTTGGTCCTACTGGCTGCATTCCGGCTTCCCTCGCCAGTACGGAACCCAAATGCACTGTCTTTCCTCCAACCACCGTCATCAATACCTGAGTCTGCGGAATCTCTGCCTCGGGAACAGTCAGAAGGTCTCGATCCAACACAATAAAATCAGCAAACCTACCTGGTTCCAGGGTGCCCATCAAGTGTTCGCGCATGACATAATATCCGCCCCATACGGTCAACGCCTTTAACTGCGTAATCCGATCCGTTCTTTCCGCGGGCCCGTATACCTGCTGATCCCGGTCGTTGTACCGATTCATCCCCTTCGTAATAAAGAAAAATATTTTGTGGGGCAACGGCCGATCAATCTCAAACGTGTTCATGATTCCGGCCTCCGTCACGCTTTTCCGCGGCACCACCCAGTTGGTGTACTCGAGCCCATATTGCTTCGCCGTCATGGATGCTCCCCGGTGGGTTTCCCACAGAATCGTGTTGATCATGCTCACCATCATTCCCAAGTTCTTGACCCGAGGGATCTGCTCCGGTCGAGGAGCCCCCGAAGCGTGGTCGAAGGCGTGCCTCTTCGCGCGAATTTCCTCTAGGGAAAAGCCGGCCCGCTTGCTCGCTGTTTCAATCGCATCCATAAGAAAGTCTATATCTTGGTCCCCGCCGGTGTGCAAGGTAGCGATACGCAATCCACTTTCAATGATTCTCTCCAGGATTTCCCGATTCTGAGTTTCCGGGGCAAAGTTGCAATTTTGCTGTCCTGTATAATCTGGATTTTCCTGACGCTCTTGCTCGATCCAGTCCGCCCGTATAGGAACGGTCATACAGCCGCTTCCTGTATCCCTCCAGGCCCCAAGAAGCCACAAATGATCGGTCCCATGCCCTTGCGCGCCCGCGAGAACCCGTAGCGTTTCCAAATCCCAGGATGGACCCGTGTAACCCCAAGCGAAACGGCCTGGCATTTCTCCTCTCTGGTCGAGCAAATTCAGTGCTTGGAGATTTGAATAGGCGTAGGGAGAAGAACCAAAACTCGTAATCCCATATCTTGCCCATAGCTCCATCTCCGCTTTCAATAAATCGGCAAGTAACGGAATTTTCCCTCGAAGCATGGCGTCGGGGTCTACCGGACGTCCGAGCCGTCCAGTCTGCACGGCCCGTATTCCATATGCCCCCCCTCCCCCCGGGCCAGGAATGTATGTATTCATATCACGGACTTTCGCCATTTCTTCGACAGCCTTGGCGTTGGATGCGGAACTAATAAATCCATCCTTTACCGTGACTGGGTTATTCGGCGCCAGTTCGTCCAGCCACTCCTTCGTGATGCTCTTGCCAAACAACGGCTGCATCTCCGTGGCCCATTCGTAATCCGGTCCCCAATTGAAAACCACCCGAAGCCACTGCTCCGGTTTTGCCTTCGCGGCAGCCTCCTTCACCACCCCCTCAAACCGGGCCATCTGTTCCTTGGGGGGTAGGTTCGGCATCCATCGCGAGACAATCACATCATCATTAGGCAGCACATGCCGAAACGCTTGGGGTTCTATGAAGACCCAGTCCGTGGGATGTTCGTGGGTCAGGATGAAACTCGGCATTACGGCTCGCCCTTTCAGATCAAGCTGCCGGGTCTGCGGCCCGGCCAACGCCCGAATCTCGGCATTGTTCCCCGTGGCCAGAATCTTGCCGTCCCGAATCGCCATCGCCTGGACAATCGTTCCCACCTGCGACGTGAACGACTCATTGTCCATCGTCACGATCTTCCCGTTGTACACCACCATTTGTGGATAGCCCAATTTCGCCGCTACATCCGGGCTTTGGGCCCACGCTCCCGTCAGGAAAGAAAAGGCGATTGCAATCAACCTTGGAAACACCTGCCATTTCTCGATCTTTTTCATCATTCCCTCCCCAAGCAGTTAATCTTAGGTTATTAGAGAAAAATCCCCCACGGAGACCAAGGAATCTCCGTGGGGATTAGCTTTATTCTGCCGGGTCTTCCCAAAATCCAGGCTAGAACCCGGGCTGATTTCTCAGGAGTTCCGGCGTATACTCTATATGCTTGTAGTAGTTCTCTAACGGTTTTGAAGGCCAGGTGACCGGGCCGACCGGAGCGATGCCGTTCTCCCGGGCAACGTCCGGCATGAGGTGCACGAGCTTTCCTCCTACGACCGTCATTAATACTTTCACGTTGGGGATTTCATCGTCTGGAATCGTCAGAAAATCCCGGTCCAGGACAAGGAAGTCGGCAAACTTGCCCGGTTCTAACGTACCCATCAGGTTCTCCCGCAACAAATAATAGGCCCCCCAGCGCGTCAGGGACTTCAACTGGGTAATCCGGTCCGTAGTTTCGCTGGGACCATACACTCTTTTGTCGCTGGGATTGTATCGCGTCATCCCTTCCCAGATCAGAAGGAACTCCTTGTGAGGCAGAGCGCGGTCAATTTCCCACCCATTTGGGATGCCTGCTGCAGTCACGCTCCTCCGAGGGACTTGCCAAGCGGCAGACTCAACACCATATTTTTGTACCCTGAAGACCATATCGTAAGCCGCTCGTTTTTCCCACAAATCCGTATTGATCATGCTCACGGTCATTCCCAGATTTTTCATTGTTGGAATTTGATCCGGCCGCGGGGCTCCAGAAGCATGATCGAAAGCATGGCGCTTGGAACGAATTTGTTCCATCGTCAGCCCACCTTCTCTGCTGGCTTTCACAATCGCATCCATCATGTAATCAATGTCTTTATCTCCACCCGTATGCATGGTCGCAACACGGCCGCCAGCGCGGATGATGGCCTCTAGGTGTTCTCTGCCCACTTTCCCCGGCTCGAAACTGCACCCTTGATCCTGCGATCCATCAATTGGTTTGAGAGTTGTGCAAGCGCTGCCCGAGGAATCCCATGCTCCGACATTCCAAAGATGATCGGTGCCATTGCCGAGTAAACCGGCAATGTAGCGCATGGTTTCCGCGTCCCAGGCTGTACCGGTATAGCCCCAGCCAAAGCGCGCGGGCATTTCGCCCCTTGCGTCCAAGAGGCTAAGCGCCCGGAAATTATTAGAGGCATAAGGAGAAGACCCATAAGCCGTAATCCCCTGTGAGGCCCACAACTCAAACTCGGCCTTCAGCAGGTCGGCCATTAAGCGCACATTGTTTTTCAGAATGACGTTCGGCTCCATGGACCGCCCATTTACATCGACTCCACTTTCTCCTCCACCGAAACCTCCTTGTCCTGGCATCCGGGCGTCGGGAAAAACCTTCTTAGCCTCTTCAAACCCTTTGGTATTGACTAATATCTGATTCCCGATCGGCCAAGCATCCCGCACACGGGCCGGATGATTGGGAACCAACTGATCCAGCAGTTCGCGGGTAACCTCTTTAGGAAATGCTTGAACAAGTTCAGTCGCATTTTCAAAATTTGATCCGTAGTCAAAGCTCAACCAAACCCATTGGTTCGGTTTAGCCTTCCCTGCCAATTCCTTCAGTGCGCTCTGCCATTGCCCGAGTTGTTCCTTGGCAGTTCCCTTTAGCCACCGATATACCAGCTCATCCGTGCTACCGCTCGGTATCACGTGTTCCATCGGCGAAGGCTCTGTCCATACCCAATCGGTCGGATGCTCATGGGTATGAGCGAAACTCGGCACCACCATCCGTCCCTTCAGGTCAATCTTTGTGGTCTGGGGTCCAGCCAGAGCTTGAATTTCCGCCGTGGTCCCCGTTTTCAAAATCTTGCCATCCCTGATTGCCATGGCTTGGACAATCGTTCCCACGGCGGGTCCAAACGAGGCATCGTCCATTGTCACAATCTTGCCGTTGAAGACAATCATCTGCGGATAGCCCAACGCTGCCATGTTCGCATTCTGGGCCCATCCGGCGGTAATGTATAGTGATAAAATCATCCCTAAAACAAGCATCTGTTTTTTCATCACAGCCTCCCAAGAAATTCGGAATAAAACTAAAAAAGCCTCGCGGAATTCATCTTTCTTCCCGAGGCTGACCTGAACCTTTCTGAAATTTGACTGTCAAAACCCGCAAACAGCATCTTGGGCAAGTTCCCGTTCGGGCAGAACAAGCCCACATAACTGGGCCCTTTAAAGCAAAATAGCAGGAAGCAGGTCTAGCAATCATAACTACCTAAATTTTGAACTACTATAGCCATCACCCAGGCATTTGTCAAGGTCAAAAGGCTAGAATAATACCGGATTATTCCGGTCGAATATGGAGGCTTCTATGAACCGCACACTCCTCGAGATCACGATCTGTCCGCAGAAACCAAGAAACCTTAAAAATAGCGCGAACTATGCTTCTCGCACCGGACGGTAGCGGCATGAGAAGCTATCTACCATTGGGCTGCTGTTCCCCCAAGTTCCACCTGCGCTCCGATGGGCGGCATGCCCCATTCGCGGGCCAGCGAGGGGACCAAATGCGTAGTCTTCCCCCCGACCACCGTCCCTAGCACCCGAATATTCTCAATGTCATTCTCCGGTATCGTGAAGTAATCCCGATCCAGCACCACAAAATCTGCAAACTTGCCCGGCTCTAGAGAACCCAGCTTGTCCTCCTTTTTCATATAATACGCGCCCCAGTAGCTTGCCATTTTCAGGGCTAATTCACGTCCGATCCGTTGGTTGGGCGCATAAGCCTGACCATCCTGCGGTCGATTCCGGTCCATACTGCGGGCCAATGTCCAGAACACACTGAGCGAAGTGGTTGCTAATGGGCGATCAATTTCGAAGGCGTTGGGAATCTCAGCATCCATCAAGGACTTCTTCGGTATCATCCACTGGGCTGCTTGTTCTCCATACATTTCTACTCGGTCACGCGCCTCTTCGATGTAATACCAAACAGCTCCACCAGGCACGATTCCTAATCTCTTGATGCGCGGTAATTGGTCTGGCCGGGGAGCCATCACCAAATGGTCGAAAGTATGTCGCTTCGCGCGGATCTGATCCAAAGTGAATCCAGCCTCCGTACTTGCTTTCTCAATGATCTCCAGCAGGTAATCAATATCTCCGTCGCCAACAGTGTGGACTCCGGCGTATCGCCCCCCATTCTTAATGTGCTGGTAAAGCATCTTATAGTTTTCGCTCCCCGGTTCGTAGGAACATCTTGGGGCTGTCCTCCCGCTTTCTGGCCGCACCGGCAGACTGGAACATCCGCCACCGGTCGACTGCGCCCCGCGCGACCCGCCGTACCAGAAGAAGTCATTCCCCAAACCTTCCATGAAATTCGAGGCATTTCTGACGTAATCGTCATTGAAGAGCGCATTTTCTCTGTAATACCAGACCCACATGCTCCGCATGGGCATATCCCCACTGGTCGAGAGATCCTGGTAAATCTTGATGTTGGAAGGTGCATAGATCCCCGAGCCAAAAGTCGTTACTCCGTATCCAGTCCACCAGCTCAGCTCCAGGCGGTGAATCTCCCGCAATTCCGGATAGTGGTCTCGCATCATAACGTCATGAAACATCCACCGCATAGAAACGTTGTCGGTTACCCAAGGAAAGACCTTTTTGGCTTCGGCCAAGGCTAGATCGTTCACCAGGATCCCCACAAAAGGATTTTCCAACACCACGGGATTATTGGGCCCCATTTGATTCAGCATTTCTTTTGGGATCATCTTCCCGTCCAAAACATCTCCAAACTCGCTACCCCTCATATATTCGTATTTGTCACCCATGTGGAAGACGATGTGGATGAACTGTCCCGGCTTGGCTTTGCTGAGCGCTTCTTGGAGTATCCCCGGAAACGCCTTGGCTTGTTCTTGCGGGTTCCCTCTTACATAGCGGCTGACGATAATGTCATCGGTCAACACCTTCTTCATCGAATAGGGATTCCCGCGAGCCCAGTCAAA
>JACQGE010000176.1 GCA_016199675.1 Acidobacteriota bacterium
AAGCCGGATTGGCGAGCGACGACTTACGGCATGGCTGAAGCCATGCCCTGACGGACAATTGGACTACACTAAAAGTAAAACCACCCTAGAACCGGCTGCTTTTATACAGAATCTTTCCGCCCACCGCTGTCAGTAAATTATCAATCGTGCCAATCTGGTCTTCGGGAATTGTGAAGTAGTCCTTATCAATGACAATGAAATCGGCAAGTTTGCCTGGTTCGAGCGTGCCCAGGTCTTTTTCCCGCAGCATCATTTCTGCGCCGTGGATCGTAGCTGCCTTGAGCACCTCCACGCGGCTGAGAGCCTGGTCTTTGCCGAATACTTTTCCGGCAGCCATGCTCTGGCGGGGGGCGCCGGTCATCTTGCGGGTAATGAAGAATTGGATAAACTTCCAGATCGAGCCTTCCCAGTCCCGGGGCCAGTCCATCGGCAGTGCCTCCAGTTTCGGAATTGGCGTCAGATGCGCATCGGTTCCCAGGGTGATATGGACTCCGGCATCCACTAAGCTCTTCACCGGCATCATCCAGCCCAGGTAATTCTCCCCAAACTGCCGCAGGAACGCCGGCCCTTTGATGTCTTCGTACAACTGGTATCCTCCAAAACTGGGCATGATGCCATATTCGGCGAGTTTTGCAATCTGGTCCGGCCGCACAATCACATTGTGATCCAGGCCGATACGCAACTGTCTCACTTGCGGCAGAGTGAGTTTGCCGGACTGGATCAGTCCCTCCAGCATGTGAAAAAGGGCATCATAGCTGCCGTCATTGTAAGCGTCCAGGTAGGTTGGCCGCAGCCCGGATTCCAAAGCGGTTTGAATCGTTTGGTAACTGGAATCGTCATAGCGGAGGGTATCCGGGCAGGGAAGTTTTTGACCGCCAATGGGGCTGACCGGGATCGAAGCTGCCCCTTGTTTCTGCGCCGGGTTTGCCAGTGGGACGGCCTGGGTGCAAGCCCAGGGCAGGCGCTCCCAGATGGAGTTGCCCATTCCGATATTCCACAGCGAATCGCTTCCGGCTCCCCGAAGATCGCCCAGCCGCCGATAAAAGTCGGCCGGGTTTTCTGAAGCGAAACCCATATCGTGTACCCATCCCCAGCGGGCAGGAAGTTCTGCTCGCTCGTCCAGCAGGCGCGCCCCTTCCAGCACTGAAGGGCTCCATACCGTGGAACTGAACGAGGTAATGCCGTAACGCGTCAGGCAAGTCAGGATTTCCTGTTTCAGCAAATCGCCAATCGCTTCCGGGTTTCCGCTGAGGAGAATGTCATAGGTTACGGTGTAATAGGCCGCCATGCCGCCGACTTCGCTGCCGCGCACGCGCTTCATAATATCTCTGGCCTTGGTGCTATTGACGCTCGGGGCAGAAACGCTCGGCCCAAACACCATCACGGGGTTTTCCGGAGCCCATTGATCCAGCATCTCTGGAATCAGCATCGGCTTGTTGCGATCGAACATTGGATAGATGATATCGCGCGCCTCCCGCATGTTGTCTTTAGCGAACAGCACGATCCAAATCCATTTGCCGGGACCGAGTTCTCCGGCCCTTTCCCTCACGGCCTGCTCGACCTTGGGAAGAAGCTGGGCAGCGCTGTCTCCCGTAACGTAGGTAATTTGCAGCTCTGGGTTGTTGTAGCGTTTGGCCGCCCAGTCTGAAGAAAACCAGTGAGGAATCGCCCAAAGATGCGGGTGCGTGTGGGAATCAATCAGCCCAGGTAGAATCATTCTTCCCTTGGCGTCCAACATTCCAGTTTTCGGTCCTCGCAGCGCCCGGATTTCCTTATCGCTGCCGAGCACAACAATCCGCCCCTGGCGGACCGCCATGGCCTGGTACCGGTTCATGCCCGCATCCATGGTGACAATGTTGCCGTTCACCACGATCAAGTCTGGATAAGCCCGCAGCTTTTCCAGAACAGCAGTCGTATTCTGGCCGCTGGCCGTGCTGAGAACCACGGCAAAACACAATAGGAGCACTTTGAACCATTCGGAAGCAAATTGCTCAAGAAAATCCATTCTTATGTGAGGACTTTTAGATAGCGAAGAGTTCCGTCATTTTCGCGCGGAAGCCAGGTAGAACGTTCCCGCCATCCAGTTCCTGGTCGGCAGTAAGAATTTTTGCGTCCTGGAGAGAATAATAGACCGTAACTGTCTTCGTGCCTGGATCAACGACCCAGACTAATCGAACTCCACCTGCTAGATACTCTTCCACTTTCCGCACCATTTCGCTGGCTGTATCTTCTGGCGAAAGTACCTCCACCGCCAGTTCAGGCGGAAAATCGGCAAACTTTTTTGGAACGCCTTCCATCGGCAGCCGGTCGCGAGGTACAAAGGCCACATCGGGAGCGCGTACCGTATCAGGATTTCGGCTGAGCCGAAAGCCCGCTTCAGTAACCACGAGTCCGGAGCGATTCTCTTCCGTATATGCGCTGAGCAGCCGACCCAGCTTGATTACAATTGCACCATGCTCCATTCCCACTGGCGTCATCAGCAACAACTCTCCTTTTGACAGCTCATGCCTGCTGCCATCCGCAACAAGTTTCCAGAGATCTTCGCTGGTCAACAGGGTCTTGGTGCTCATGCAAAAATCCTATCACAAACGAGCCTTCACGGTGAGGAAACGCTTGCTTCGAAAGTTCTATTTCAAATCCTTGGAGGCGATCTCAGTAGCGCTATAGCTCACCCGCCACACCTTGTTTCCGGCATCATCGGCGACTAGCAAGGAACCGTCGTGCCACACGGCCACCCCCACCGGGCGGCCATATACTTCCGAGTTCTCCTCGTTGGCGACGAACCCGGTGAGGAAATCCATCATCGGCCCGCTGGGTTTGCCGTTTCGGAAGGGCACAAAGACGACCTTGTAGCCCACAAAACGAGAACGGTTCCACGAGCCGTGCATCCCGACGAAGGCCCCTCCGTGGTATTGGCGAGGAAACGCCATACCCGTGTAAAATGCCAGTCCCAGCGGGGCCACATGCGAACCAAGGGCATAATCGGGTTTGATGGCCATGGACACTAGGTCCGGTTGCTCGCCTTTCTTTCGCGGGTCTTCGTTCTGCCCAAAGTAGGAATACGGCCAACCATAAAATGACCCTTCCTGCACGCGAGTCAGATAGTCTGGCACCAGTTGGTCGCCCAGCCCATCGCGTTCGTTGACCACCGTCCACAATGCCTTCGTTTCCGGTTCCCAGTCCATCCCAACGGGGTTGCGCAAGCCGCTGGCAAACACGCGCATGCCCTTGCCGTCGGGGTTCACTTCCAGAATAGCCGCGCGCCGAAGGTCATGGGCATCCTTGCCATCCTCATCCACGTTGGAACCGGAACCGACGCTGATGTAGAGCGTTAGCCCATCCGGGTCCGCCACAACGTGGCGTGTGAAATGGCCCCCGGCAGGCAAGTCCAGCATTTTTTCTCCTTTTGCCGTGATGCGCGTCTGCCCTTCGCGATAGGGATAGCGGAACAGCGAGTCGGTATTCCCAACATAGAACCAGTTGCCGAGCAGCAACATGCCGAAGGGCATATTCAAGTCCGAAAGGAAGATTTCGCGGACTTCCGGCGTGCCGTCTTTGTTGGCGTCCCGGAAGAGGGTGATCCGGTTGGCGGAACGCTCCTGGCGATTTGGGGATTCTCTAAGGGATTCGGCCACCAGGACATCCCCGTTCTGTAAGATATAAATCCAGCGCGGATTGTCCAGATCATCAGCGAACAGGGTTACTTGAAAACCCGGCGGTGCCTTTGGCGCGCGGCCTTCTGGCCAACCAATCATTTTGGAAGAATTGCGAACCGATTCTGTAGCAAACGGTTCCGGTAGCACCACACCCTCCGCCGGTCCGGTTTCCACGACGCCCCCGTTGCCCGAATCTCCTTGCTTCTCGCCACCGCAGGCTGCGAGCGATATGGTGATAATAGCCGTGCTTAAGGACAGTCCCAGATGACCGAAACGGCCAAAACGGAATTTCAAGGTTTGGAATTCGTATTTCATCAGAACCCCTCCTCTAGGAGTCGTTCTAGAGTCGGCGAGGATTGTTTTTCCGTTTGCTTCCGAACTGTGGAAGGCTCCCAATGGGACATTAGCTTTTCCGCGTATTTCGCCAGCAAGTCGCATTCGATGTTGATGAGATCGCCCGGCTGTAGGTCGGCTAAATTGGTCTGCTCATAGGTATAGGGAATGATGGCGACGCCGACGCGAGAGCCATCCAGGCGGGCCACGGTCAGGCTAATGCCATTCAACGCAATCGAACCTTTGAAGACAATATAACGTCCCAGTTCCGTAGGTATATCTACTGAAAACCAGTAATTTCCGTCAGGCAGCGGGTCGAGCGCCGCCAACTTGCCTACGCCGTCCACATGGCCCTGGACAATGTGGCCGCCAAACCGAGATGAAGGCGTCATGGGTCGTTCCAGGTTCACCCGCGAGCCTGCTTGAAGCGTTTTCAGGTTGCTGCGCTCCAGGGTTTCGGGGGAAAGATCGGCGGAAAATGAGCGGGCTTTGATTTTGCGGGCCGTCAGGCAGACACCGTTCACGGCAATGCTTTCCCCTTTGCGGAGCCGCGCCTTGCCGGACAAAACATGACGCGCACGGATGACCAGTCGGGCTCCGCCCGATGGCTCGGAGCCGCTCTTCAGTTCGGCGATGGTTCCCAATTCTTCAATGATTCCCGTAAACATCGCGCAGATACCCCTCGATGGCGAAATCCGTTCCAAATTGATGCACCTGAGTCCGCCAAATCTCTCGAGCCTCCCGCATAGCCCTAAATCCCCGGCCCCCTGCCAGCGATAGCGAGTCCCTGCCTCCCAGGATTTTTGGAGCATAGTACAAGAAAACTTTATCCACCAGCCCCGCTTCCAGCACCGCCCAGTTCAATTCCGCGCCTGCTTCCAGCAGGACACTCGTGATTTCGCGCCTCCCCAATTCTTTCAATGCCTCTAACAGGCTGGGACGTTCCTCGCCCGGCAACGCGCAAACCTGCGCCCCACGCTGTTCCAGCGCTTTGCGCTTGCCGGCGTCAGCCGAAGAGGCGCAAAAGATCAGTAGGTCACTATCTATTTTTCCTAGCATCTGGGCGGAGAGCGGGATTCGCAGGCGGGAATCCATCACTACGCGCAACAAGGGCCGCCGGCGCGGGCGCCCACAGCGGTCCGTCAGCAAAGGGTCGTCCGCCAGTACGGTGCCAATCCCGGTCCAGATCGCGTCGTGGGCGTGACGCTGCTCCTGCACATAAGCCCGCGCTTCTTCGCTGGTGATCCAGCCGCTGTTGTCGTCCGGAGCGGCGATTTTGCCGTCCAGGGTCATGGCAGCCTTCAATGTCACAAAAGGCAAACCAGTGCAGATATACCGGGTAAAGCTCTCATTGAGCTTTTGGGCTTCTTCTTCACATAAGCCAACCTCGACTTGGACTCCCGCTCGCCGGAGCCTTTCAAATCCTCGGCCTGAAACCTGGGGATTGGGGTCCGGCATGGCGGCCACAACCCGCTTGACTCCCGCTGACAGGATCGCTTCTGTGCAGGGGCCGGTGCGCCCCGTATGGCAGCAGGGCTCCAAGTTAATGAACAGAGTGGATCCCCGTGCTGCTTCACCGGCTTTTACGATGGCCTGGATTTCGGCGTGCTCGCGGCCTTCGTAAGTATAGTAACCTTCTCCGACGACTTGGTTGTCCTGGACCAGCACGGTTCCGACTAGGGGATTTGGAGAGGCCAGTGCTATACCTCGCTCGGCCAGTTCCAGAGCACGTTGCATCCACATTTGTTCTAGCGAAGTACCCTTGGAACCGATTTCCGGCATATTCTTAGTTGGCGTGAGGTCAAGGATTCAGGAAAACAACGATTCGATAAACTGTTCCGGGTCAAAGGGCAACAAGTCTTCTTTTTGCTCTCCAACGCCGATGTAACGGATGGGCAGCTTTAATTCGCGGGCGATAGCCAGCACCACACCCCCTTTGGCGGTCCCATCCAGTTTCGTGAGCGCCACCCCGGTAACTCCGGCACGTTCTGTGAACTGGCGGGCCTGTTGCAGTCCATTCTGCCCGGTGGTGGCATCCAGAACCAGGAGCACTTCATGAGGGGAGCCGGGAATTACGCGCTGGCTGGTCCGGCACATCTTTTCCAGTTCCGCCATCAGGTTCACTTTCGTGTGCAAGCGCCCAGCAGTATCCGCGATCACGTAGTCGAATTGTCGGGCTTTGGCTGAAGTGAGAGCGTCGAAGAGGACGGCACTGGGATCGGCCCCCGGTCTTTGTTTGATGATTTCACACTGCGTTCGCTGCCCCCAGATTTCCAGTTGCTCCACCGCCGCTGCGCGGAACGTATCTCCGGCGCAGAGCAGCACCTTTTTGTTTTGAGAGCCAATCAGGTATGCGAGCTTACCAATCGTAGTGGTCTTCCCCGTGCCATTCACCCCAACGACTAGAATGACCACCGGGGAATTCGTCGGCGCGGCCACTCCATTGGATGTGACTTGCAAAATATTGAGCAGTTGCTCCTTAATGGCTCCCTTCAATTCTCCGGCATCTTTCAGTTGCCCCCGATTCACCTGTTGCCGTACAGCGCCCATTACCTCTTGCGTAGTGGCCGAACCGACGTCTCCCGCGATGAGAACCTCCTCCAACTCCTCTAGCAGCGTGGCATCAATAACACTTTTTCCCTGGACCAGGTCTTCGAGGTGACCTACCAGGGTGCTTCGGGTGGACTGTACCGCCTCCCGGAGACGTTCTAAAAACCCGGGTGTTGCTTCCGGGGGGCCAAAAAGGGTTTGAATCATGACACTGTTCCTTCCTCACGACTATAACATAGCCCGAAATTGCTCTCGGAAGGGCCTGCTTAAAGCGAAGGCTTGATTTATTGCTGGCAGAAGGAATTCAGTTCTGAAGAAATAAGGGTTTCAAAGATGGCGAGAACTCGCTTGCGATAGGGAAGGATGACTTCCAGGGCCTCCCGATACCAGGGATCGTGCCATTGCAACCTTTCCCAGTTCGCTATCACGTCTGGAGAAACGTCAATGTCTTGGCGAAGACTCTCCAGGGAATGCCCGCGCAGAAAAAGTCCGTAGAAAAAGGCGGCCTCGCGATGCGGCGAAAGCCCATTCATCTCGGTAGGCAATGTACTAATTACGCTTATGTCCATGGCGTTAAATACGGCAGTCTATCTAATTTGCTGGCCCCTCGCAACAAAAATCATCTACTCTAAACAAAGAGATGCTTGGTTGGGGGCCGTTTCAGAGGACTTACTGCTAAATATTAAGTATATGCCAAGCGCATCAAAAATTCCGCCAAAATTTGGAGAAGGATTTTGGAGGACAGGAAACCAGCCGGTTACACCCCCTTTACCGAGCGGATTTCCCACCTGGCTATCCCGTGAATGCCGGATCGAGCTGGCGACGGCCGAAACCTATTATATTAAGGAAGGCGAAGGCATTCCTGTTGTGCTTGTTCATGGATTGTTAGGTTATTCATTCTGCTGGCGGAAAAACATCCCAGAACTAGCGAGACATTTCAAAGTTTTTGCGCTGGATTTAGCTGGCTGCGGGCAATCGGGAGAGGTCAAAACTGGGGACTGCGGCGTGTCCTCATGGTCCCACCAACTCCAGCAATTCTTGGACGCGATGAAACTCGAAAAAGTGCATCTGGTGGGAACTTCCGCCGGAGGAGCCGTGGCCGTGGACTTCACCTCTCAATATCCGGAGCGCGTGGAGCGGATGATTCTGGTCGCTCCGGTAAACCCTTTCAGCCGGAGGGTTGTTTGGCTATCTCGAATCTATCGCTGGTCCGGCCCTCCTATGCCGTTATTGCGCAGGCTAGTGCGGCGCATGCCCCAACTACTTCCCTGGTTTTTCCGAAATCGTTATTATGCAGATCCTTCCCGAATAACTCCGGAGACGATTCCAGGCTACCAGGAGGGCCTGCGAGAGGAAATCAGCGCGCAAATGTTGCGCCAATCCATCCGTAGCTGGGACTCGTCTCAGATGGAATCCCAGCTCGCTCGCGTAAACTTGCCTACATTGCTGGTTTGGGGAGATCAGGATAAGCTCGTGCCTCCAGACTGCCTTCCGCGTCTTTTGAGCGCCTTACCCACAGCTCAGGCATTTGTGATTCCGGGCGCCGGCCATTTTTGCTATGAGGAGCTTCCAGAGGTATTCAATCAGGAAGTGATTCGCTTCTTGCGAAACGAACCTTCGGACTTCTAGGGCGGTTTCACGGTTGATGTATAGGATTTGGCGTCAGGGCATGGCTTTAGCCATTCCAACTCAGGCCGCAACCTCAGGGGCTTAAGCCCCTGAGGTTCGATGCGAATCGGCACGCCTGAAGGCGTGGTGCCCTGACGAATCACCCTACACCTACTGTGAAAATGCCCTAAGTCAAGTTTTTTGGGGGAATGCTCAGGGAAACTACCGATCCAAACGAACTGGCGGCGCCTCGGAAGCTTGTGGAGCATTTTCTGCCGGAGAGAGGCGTGATTTCTTCGCCGCCGCTTGCAGCATATCGAAGAAAATGAGATAAGACCGGCTCCACAACATGGTAGGCACGGAACCATGAGGCGCAGCGGTGCAGATGATTCGGAAAATATTCTCGTCAGCCGCCAGAGCAGGAAGATCGTGGGGAACTTCTCCGGATGGCTCCACCGCCGCCAGAAACTGGAGAATTTCATAGATGAGTTCGTTGGCGCGGGCCATCGGTGTATGGAAATCGCCACAAACGAATTGTAGTTGGGCATCAATCTCATGAAAATGCCAGGCGAGACAGGCGCAGAATTCCACCGCTCTTTCAAATTGTTCCAGCGACTTCGAGTCCAGCGGCCCAACGCGGGGATCGAGGATGATTTGCAGCCGCCGCTCGTCTTCTCGCGTGAACTCTCGTACCTTCCACTCACCCGTACGGGCGGAGGCTTTCCAGTCCACGTGCCGCGCGCTGTCCGTAGAGACCATATCGCGGATGCTGTAAAGATCGTGGCCCCGGCCCTTCTGCAAAGCTTCCAATTCCCCTGCCAACATCGGCAGGATTTCATAGAATTCCTCCGTGGGTTCCACAGCGGGATAGACCCAGAGGGTCTGGGAGACCGGCAGATGCAGCGTTTTTTCCAAAAAACCAAAAGGGAAGCGGGTGCTCATGGAAAAGCTTTCTTCCCGATAAAGACCTCGAAGCGGGAACTGTAACTCCAGGGAACGGATAATGGAACGCTTCGCGGGAAGAAAAGGAAAGTATAGCGGCCGTTGGAGAATCTGTCGGTCAGAGGGGAAGGGCGAAGGCTCTGTTTCAGTCTTTTTTGAGTGCTTCTGCTTCTTCTTCCCTTTTTCCTCCTCCTTGCCTCCGCTGAGCAAGATGGAGAAGGAAGGCAGAAGTTTCTTCTGATTTGTGAGCCGGATACGCGCTGGAACCGGCCGTCGGGCAAAAACATGGGTTGGTAGTAAAACTTCTAATTCCATGCCAGTGAGCACGGCGAGGGATAGTACGCCGGACATGAGAATCGCAGCCAGCAGGCTGGCTAAAATCAGATATAAGAGGTTGTTCCCCGTGTTAAGGCCCGCAATGGCCAGGATGAAAATAAAGATAATGAAAAACATACCTTCTCGAGTCAGCCGATAGTCAATGCTGACCCGCAGCCATTCGAGGCGCGTCCGGCGGGCGAGGTAGGGAACCGCGGTGATGGCGACGTATCCGGCCAGGAAAAGCGCCAGAGAAGCACAAATAGCCGTGCCGAGGAGACGCCCCTCCTGCGCGAAGACGCTCGAATACACGGCCAGCAGAAAGGCCATCCCCAGAGCCACCATCGCAGAGGCAAATTTTTTCCATCCGGGCCTGTCGAGCCGATCCAGAAAGCTCTGATAAAGGTTCTCCGGGGTACTGCCGAGGAAAGTGCCTTTCACAAGGAAAATAATAGAGGATTTTCACATGGAGTGTATAGCAAAACCGAGCCACGAATGCGATCAAAATGCAAAATCCTAACCCAAAAAGAACCACTGTCGTTTTGAAATTCGGAATTTGGAATTTTGAGTTTATTCAGGACCTGGACAGGACCTGGATTGGATAAGTTGATCATCAAGAATACAAAATCTGAGGGAGAACAGGGACTGGAGTCTTTGCTAGCGGGGCGTAATGGTGGAGGTATCGCTGCTAGCAACTTTCACGCCGCTCAGCGTTTCCGCATATGCCACGATTCCCGCGTAAAGGGCTTCGGCAATCTTCTGACGGTGTTCCGGGGTGCGCAGCCGTTTTTCTTCTCCCGGATTGCTGAGGAAAGAAATTTCAGCCAGGATCGAGGGCATATTAGCCCCAATCAATACCACAAAGGGGGCTTTCTTGATGCCGCGATCTGGTTTCCGTTCGCCATCTGCCAGATTATCGCCTAGGGCGGTCTGGATATGCGTGGCGAACTCCCGGGACTCATCTACCTTATCGGCCAATGCAATTTTCTGCACCAAACCTTGCAACTGGGAAATGGTTTCCTGAGAAACGGCATTTTCGCGTGCCGCCACTTCCAGGGCGTCCTGGTCCGTGGTGAAGTTCAGATAATAGGTTTCTATGCCTCGGGCCTGGGGACTTTTGCTGGAATTCAAATGAATGGAAACAAATAAATCGGCGCGGAGTTCATTGGCCCGAGCTGTTCGGGATTCGAGAGGGACGAAGACATCTTTCTGGCGGGTATAGAGAACTTCGCTGCCGAGCCGTTCTTCCAGGAGCTTGCCAAGCCGTTGGGCAATGTCCAATACGATTTCTTTCTCATAGAGGCCGGTGGGACCGATTGCGCCTGTGTCATGTCCTCCGTGCCCCGGATCGAGCATGATTCTGCCAATCTTTAATCCCAACGCGCGCGTGAGCGAGTGTGCGCCGTTGCTGGCTGGGCGTGCCGGTTTGACAAGACTCACAACGGGTGAGGATGCTGCCTCCGGAATGGTCGGAGAAGAACCACTACGGGCGGAGCCGATGTTGCTTTCTTTGGTTGGCAGTGGGGTTGCCTCTGCTTTCCCGGATTCTGAAGCGCGGTCATGAATGTC
The DNA here is from genome assembly GCA_016199675.1 of Acidobacteriota bacterium. GTDB lineage: Bacteria > Acidobacteriota > Terriglobia > 2-12-FULL-54-10 > 2-12-FULL-54-10 > JACQGE01. The sequence continues at coordinate 10,974 of JACQGE010000176.1, forward strand.
AATGACCAAGCGGTAGGGATTCGGCAATTCGAAAATGGAGTATTCCGTGCTGGCAGCCAAGTCCAAAACGATTCGGGAAACATCCGGGCGGAATTGACCCGTTCGCACGCTTTTCAGTAGACCGGATTCAACCGGCAGGGTCTTCTTGGAAAGCTCGGGACTGATTTTGGCGCCATGAAGATCAAGGTAAAGTCGCGGCGGATTGTTCAACTGGCCGGTCTCGTACAGGGTTCCTTCTTCCATGTCAATCACGACACGGCTGTAGGTCGGCGTACCCCAATAACGCACATCAGTGACCGGGATTAGTTTACTGGAATCTTTTGGCATGGATTCTAAGGGGGTGCTCGGAACGCTAGCAGCCGTCACCACCGATTCTTTCCAATCACTTTGGGCGGCCAGTTCGCTGCGGATGTCATCAATCGCTTGGCGGGCTTCTTTTGCCTGCGAAGAAGCGGGGAACGTCGCTAAGTAGCGCTCAAACTGTAGCACCGCTTCTTCCGGTTGCTGGAGGTCTTCACGATAGATGCGGCCGATGGTGAAAAGTGCTTCCTGGCGGTAGCGGCTTCCGGGGTACTCCCGCAAAAGGAACTCATAAGCCTTTATCGCTGCCTGGAAGTCTTTGAGCTGATTCCAGCGGCGCCCAGTTTCTTGATTGAGCGCCCCAATGGCCATCAGGCATTCGGTGGCATTGCCGTAGGCGGGCGCCGTGTAGTAAACCCGGCGGAAAGCTTCAATCACTCTGGCATACTGCTGTCGGGTGCGTTCTTCGAATGGAGTAATTTCCAGGGCTTGGCGGGCTTCCTGAGCTTGCTGGAAGTAGGCACGAGCTTTCTCGAGTTTCTCTTCTGTTCCGAGTGCGGAAGCGGCCGATGTCGCCTGGAGTAAGCAAGATGCAATTAGAAGGAGAAGGGAGGAACCGATCCAGGGAAATCTGGCGTCATTGTTCTCCCATCGCATGGCTGAAAACTCCGCATTGCCGTCGTAGTCTCACGGCAATTCTGTGTTGCTGAAGTGCACCACTCCTTTGCTGTCCACAACTTTCTCAATAGTGAACGCAGACGACGCCGCCCGGCTGGGACGGTCCAACGTATAGAGCTGTGAGATTTTGCGCACGTAGTTTCGTGTCTCTGACAGGGAGGGAACTCTACCGACGCGCGTTACAAGGTTCTCTCCCGCGTTATAAGCCGCCAGCGTGAGTTGCAAGTCCCCATTAAACAATTCCATTAAGTATTTTAAATAGCGGATGCCGCCGTCCAAATTGGCTTTCGGATCAAAGGCATTGCTGACCCCGAATCTTCTGGCAGTCGCCGGAATCAGTTGCATTAACCCCATGGCTCCTTTGGGAGAAACCGCGTTGGGATTGAAATTGGATTCGACCTGGACAATGGCGCGAATTAGTTCCGGGTCCACCCGGTGCTCGCCCGCCGTCCACTCAATCAGATCATGAATTCGGGTTCGGGCAATTGGGCCTGGCGATTGGACAGAGCCCGAGCCTGGGGTAAAGGATGGGGAAGTTTCATTTGTAAACACAAGCCGACCAGTGGAGTCCAAGTGAGTTGAGAATGGCTCTCCGGCATGAAGGGCATTCCAGGAAACGCTAACGATCACAAGCACAGCTAAAAAGGTTTGGCAAAACCAGCGGTGATAAAGAAAGATTATTTTAGAAACCATGCGTTACAACACTTTCTCCTTAATGATTTCGGGACACGAGAATCTCCCTATCCCCCTTTATCGGCACTTTTCTGCTCGATAATTCTATGATTTTCGGGTGGCTCCGGGTGGAGGCCTTCCAATGCACAAAACGGGGCTATTATAACATTGATCCTATGATTTCATAGACTTCATTGAGGACTGTACCAAGTAAGGCAGGGTTCTTGCCCCCGGCTTCCGCCAAGTCTGGGCGGCCACCACCTGTACCGCCAAGCCGCTGGGCGATTGCTTGTGCGATCTTGCCGGCGTGGAGACGCTTAGTCAAATCGGAGGTTAACGCAGTGATTAAAGAGACTTTGCCGTTCGTGGTAGTGGCCAATACTACGACGCCGGATTTCAGGCGCTGGCGCAGCGTATCGGCCAAAGAGCGCATCTGACCACGGTCCAGCTCATCTACTTGCAAAGAAAGAACTTTTATGTCCTTGACGGAGCGCACGCGGCTCTCTACATCGGAAAGTTGGGCTTGGGCCATCTTAAGTTTCAGGGATTCGAGTTGCTTTTCCAGTTGCCGCTGCGACTCGGTTAACTTCTCTAGCATCGCTGGCAACTCCTTCGGAGATGTCTTTAGGGCCGTCGCCAGTTCATATACCACCGAAGTGACTGCCTGAAATTGCTCCAGAGCCTTTTCTCCGGTCACGGCTTCGACTCGCCGGACGCCTGCCGAAATGCTCCCCTCATGGGTGATCTTGAGAATTCCGATGTCGCCTGTCCGGGTAACATGCGTGCCGCCACACAATTCTTTGCTGAAGTCTGGAACGGAGACCACGCGCACCCGGTCGGGGTACTTCTCTCCGAAGAACGCCATTGCCCCCGTTTCCAAAGCGACATCCAGGTCCAGGATTTCCGTCTGGACGGCGGTGTTGCGCAGGATCGCATCATTAGCCAAGCGCTCGATTTCCTGGAGTTCGTCCTCACTGATGGAGGCGAAGTGGGAAAAGTCAAAGCGCAGGCGATTCGGTTCCACGACCGACCCGGCTTGTTTGACGTGGGTACCAAGGACCTGGCGCAAGGCGGCATGGAGCAAGTGTGTCCCGGTGTGGTTGCGCTTGGTGGCCTCGCGCTTTTCAGTATCTACAACGGCGGTGAGGCGGTCGCCGACGCGGATGGGAGCGCGGCTGAGGATGCGGTGAGCGATCAACCCGGAGACCGGGCTGTAAGTGTCCTCGACGGTGGCCACGACTTCCTGGGTATCTTCGCGAAGCAACACGCCCGCGTCGCCGACCTGCCCTCCGGCTTCGGCATAAAAAGGCGTGTGGTCAAGCACAACCTCGGCTTTAGCCCCCGTAGGCAGTTCCTCGACGAGGTTTGATTCCCGCAGCAACGCCAGAACGGTGCAATCGCGTGAGGTGATCTGCTGGTAGCCCTCGAAGGTTGTTTTGCCCTTCTTCAAGACCTCCGCATAGACGGGCGAAAGCACCTCTTTGGCGACGCCTTTCCAACTGGCGCGGGCGCGCTCGCGCTGGCGCTGCATCTCCATGTCGTAAGCGGTGTAGGCTACTGTTAGGCCGTAATTCCTTACGATGTCCTCAACGAAATCGGGACGCAGCCCAAATGTATCGTGAAGCTTGAAGAGTTCTTCTCCCGTCACCCAGCCCAGAAAGGGAGGAAGGGCTTTTGGACCTGCCCAGGGGGCCTTGATCTGTGCTACGTGACGTTTTAAGGATTCAACGTTTCCTCTGTGTGACGAATAGAGCACTCTCCAATCTGAGAATCTCATTTCGGCACCCTTGTTTTCCTCAACTGTTATTTCGACGAAAGCCTTATCGAGTTGCTCCAATCCAACCTTTGTGGTACGCGCATAACGTTCCTCTTCCGCTCTTATGACCTTGGCTACATGAACCGAACTTTCAAGGAGTTCTGGATATGCATCTTTCATCATCTCGGCAACGCGACCGGCCAGTTTGAAAAGAAAAGGTTGGTTAAGATCAAGCCTCTGACCGTGATAGCACGCACGACGGATGATCAGGCGAAGCACATAATTCCGTCCCTCATTGGAGGGCAGAACGCCGTCGTGAATGAGAAACGCGGCGGCACGGCTGTGGTCAGCCAGGATACGGAGAGAAACATCGGTCTCATGCTTCTCGCCGTATTCCACCCCGGCCAGTTCCTCCGCTTCCTCTACGAGGGGCCACAAGAGGTCGGTCTCGAAGTTGGAGAGCTTGCCCTGGATGACGGCGGCGATGCGCTCCAGGCCCATGCCAGTGTCCACCGACGGTTTGGGGAGTTTGGTAACATAGCCCTTCTGGTCAATGTTGTATTCCATGAAGACGAGGTTCCAGATTTCTACGTAACGGCCGCAATCGCAGGGAAAAGCGCAGTCGGCGTGGCCTTCGTCGCTGGCTTGGGGACCCAAATCATAATGAATCTCCGAGCAAGGACCACAGGGACCACTCTCGCCCATTTGCCAGAAATTGTCCTTTTGTCCCATGTAGAAAATACGGTGTGAGGGAACTCCAACATTGGACCATGCTTCAGCCGCTCCTTCGTCCTTCGGAATATGCTTGGGATGAGGCGGTTTGGTGTCCGTCTTCCCCACGGCGGCATTTTTCAATACCGTGAAATACAGTTTTTCAACCGGTAGCCCGTACTCTTTGGTAACCAGTTCCCAGGCGTACTCGATGGCTTCCTTCTTGAAGTAGTCGCCGAAGGAGAAATTGCCGAGCATCTCAAAAAAAGTGTGGTGGCGGCGGGTGCGGCCTACGTTTTCGAGGTCGTTGTGCTTGCCCCCGGCGCGCATACATTTCTGCGAAG
>JACQGE010000185.1 GCA_016199675.1 Acidobacteriota bacterium
GGCAGGAGTGTATTGAGCCTCTGGGACTTACTATTACCCAAGCCGCCCGCGCTCTGGGAGTAACCCGGCAGGCCCTCAACAACATCGTGAACGGCAAGGCAGGGATTTCCCCGGAGATGGCCATCCGGCTTTCCAAGGCCTTCGGCAGCAGCCCGGAGGTATGGCTCGGAATGCAGATGGAGTACGATCTGGCCCAGGCGGAGAAGAAAGCCGGGCACCTCAAGGTCGAGCGGATAAAACAAAAACGAATGGCGGCCTAGACTGGGCGGCGGCGACCGCCATCAGCTATAATTGCCGCCGGAATTGTCAGTCGGCTGGAAGGAATGACCCAAGAAGAAATTCTAGAACTGGTCAGACAAGAAGAATCCCAGACACATGAACGGAAGCGATCGCTGAGTCTCCAGCGCGAAGGGTTTGAGAGTCTCTGTGGAATGGTAAACGCGGACCCAGCCCAAGGCACCCTCGTCTTCGGCGTTGCTCCAGATAGCCAACTCGTTGGGGTGGAGCCCGGTGATCTTGACAAGGCTCAACGTTCTCTTTCTCAGACGATCAGTGCAAATTTCGAGCCTCGGCTACAATTCGAAGTGCAAGTTGCCGAGCTCCAAGGAAAGCGCGTGGTCTTGGTTTCCGCACAGCGAAATCGCGATGTCCCGTACCACGAGTACGACGGAAGAGCCTACATCCGGGAGGGTACGGTAACACGCCAGCTCAGTTTTACCGAGAAAAAGTCTCTGGAGCGCAGGAGAAATCGCGACTTACATACCGGTCCTTGGAAATGCAATAAGTGTGGTAGTTGGGTGGGCAACCTCGTATCTGTGAGGATAACAGATCAAGGAATGCAGAAGTCGTATGCTTGTAGCTGTGGCGGGGAATACTGGCCAGCCAACTAACAAGCAATCGGAGCCGGCTCCTGCGATGAGATTTCTTCGCTGTGGGCCTTTCCTATTGCCCCAAAACTAGCGAAGCGTCCGGCGGGATGTCCCAGGAGGCGAACTGGCCGGCCAGGAACTTGGGGTAGGCGGCGGCGGCGATCATGACGGCGTTGTCCAGCGACAAGCATTGCTGCGGATGTTCGAACTCCCTTGACACCTTTTGCTCCGGGCCATAGGATGGAATTGGTTTCAAACTTTCTAACTTTCCTACTGCACCGAGAAGGAGAAAACTGTGCCGCTAGTCAAGGTCAAAGCGAAATATCAGGTTACGCTGCCGGTGGCGGTGCGAAAGAAAGCTGGCTTGGAGGTGGGAGACCTGCTGGAAGCGGAGGTGAAAGGCAGGAACATCACTCTCACTCCCAAGAGCCTTATTGATCGGGAGATTGCGCTGGGCCTTGCGGACTTTAAGCAGGGACGCACCATTGGCCCGTTTCGCACGTCCAAGGCTGCGACCCGAGCTCTGCGGCGCGCGACGAAATGAGGGTTGCTTTCTCCCAGCGTTCGGTCAGCCAGTATGCGGCCCTCTCCGCTGAGCGCAAGGTAAAGTTCGATAAGCAAGTGGGCTTTCTTCTAACGAACCTCCGCCACCCCTCCCTCCGGGCGAAAAAGTACGACAAAGCAAAAGATGTCTGGCAGGCCCGACTGGATGCAGACTACCGCTTCTATTTTCGGATTGAGGGCGACGCCTATCACATTCTTTCCATCATTCCCCACCCGAAATAGCGAACACGCAAACCGCGCGGTTCCCGATGAAAGTTACGATTGCCCCAAAGCTAGCGAGGCGTCGGGCGGGATGTCCCAGGAGGCGAACTGGCCCGCCAGAAATTTGGGATACGCGGCGGCGGCGATCATGGCGGCGTTGTCGGTGGAAAGAGAAAGTCGCGGGAAATAGACCGGCGGCAAAGAACCCCGCCTGTTGAGCAATCGTTCCCGGAGCAAAGAGTTGGCGGCCACGCCGCCGGTGATAAAAATGGAATTCACTGCTTCTTTTTCGGCGGCCTCGTAGCAATGTTCTGCCAGATCATCCACCACGGCTTTTTGGAAACTCGCCACTAGATCGAGCGTCTTTACAGAAGTTACGGAGAGCAATTCGTTGATCCCTGCCGTCGGGTTTTGCTTTCGCCACTCGCGGCGGGCCGAAATCTCAGCCTCCAGGTTGTTAGCCTCGACATAGCGCAGCACGGCAGTTTTGATGCCGCTGAAGCTGAAATCGAGCGAATTGCCTTTCATTTTGGGACGGGTAAAGGCCACGGCGTTGGGATTACCGTGGCGGGCGAGTTTGTCGAGTATTGGCCCGCCGGGATACCCAAAACCGAGGAGCTTGGCCACCTTGTCGTAGGCCTCCCCGGCGGCATCATCGCGGGTCCGGCCCAGGATGCGATGAGAGAACAATGTTGCCCCCGGCGCAGAACCTGGAACCTGTTCGCTCACGGCCAGCAGCGTATGGCCTCCGCTGACCACCAACGACAGCACTGGAAATTCCGGCTCTGGGCGGCCTTGCAAGCGTTCTTCCAACAGCACGGCGTGGATGTGCCCCTCCAGGTGGTTCACAGCCAGCAATGGCTTGTTCAAAGCCAGCGCCAGGGTCTTGGCGTAGGTCAGCCCCACCAGCAGCGCGCCCACCAATCCCGGCCCTTGAGTCACTGCAATGGCATCCACTTGCGAATAGTCCAGACCCGCTTCTTTCACGGCCTGCCGCACAATGGGCACAATCGCGCGTAGATGCTCCCGGCTGGCTAACTCCGGCACCACGCCGCCGTACTTGCCATGTGTGGCCATCTGCGAAGCTACGATGCTGGAGCAAATCCGCGCTCCGTTTTCGACCACGGCAGCAGCGGTCTCGTCACAGGAAGTCTCAATGCCCAGAATCCGCACAGTGGCTGATTCCGCCGGTTGTTCTTTGGGATTTCCGCTCACGTTTTTTCCCAGTTGCATATTTTTTGCGAAAGAGGGAGGGTAGTTCGGATCAGGATTGCGTCGGAACCGTGGAAGCTGGCTGGAGAGCCAGCAATTGTTCTTTGCGGTAGATCAAGCCCGTTACGTTGTAGCTGGCCAGCTCAAAGCCGTGGCCGTGCGTAATGGCGTCGGTCGGGCAGGCCTCGACGCAGTAGCCGCAGAAAATGCAGCGGTTATAGTCAATGTTATAAACTGCCGCATAACGCTCCCCGGCACTGATCCGCTTTTCCGCCGTGTTGTCAGCGGCTTCAATATAAATGCAGTTGGCCGGACAGGCCGCCGCACAAAGGAAGCAGGCGACGCATTTTTCCAGTCCCTGCTCATCCCTATGCAAAACGTGCAAGCCCCGGTAGCGTTGCATAAAACGCGGAGGTTCGTCCGGGTAGTCTTCGGTCACCGTGGGGCGAAACAGATTCTTCCAGGTGACCTTGAACCCCGATGCCAGCGCGGAGGCTGTCTCTACAATGCCGCCAAGAATCGAAGGCATCTTACCCCTTCATTCACTCTTCTGAAAGTATCTAAACAAAGTATATCGGAAGAAAATGACCCGAGTCAAAACGCCGGAATGGGAAAGGAAAGTAGTGAGAGGCGGTTACCGACGCGATCCGCGCTTGCGGTCTTGGCGGGTTCTTATCTCATCATACTTGGCTCTTTGCTCTGCATTCAAAATTTCCCGGATGCGATTGCGGGACTGCTCACGGATGCTCTCGATTCGTTTCTCTTCTATCCGATAAGCGTTGCGAGTCTCATCGAGGATTTGCGTGAGTTGGCTGGCCTGTTCCGATGATAAATTCAACTCCTCAGTGAACCACTCTACGGAGCGCTTTATGCGCTGCTCTCTGGAACGTTGTTGTTCTTCTGCAGGGGCATCCGCCCTCGCGACGCTTACTGAGGACCGCGTTTTCACCCACAAATTGGTTGCGACTGCTCCCGTGAGGGCTCCGCAAAGGAACGTCATCGCGACAAAGAGGCTCGCTTTTTTCCGTTCTGGCTGCATTTTTTCTATTTCGCTTCTGCGACCTCGACCAGGCTATCCATCACCAAATCTCGATTCTGATTCTGATCCGAATCAGGGAAGGAAATGCTGGCAAATTCTATGGTGAGAGCTTCCAATGGTGTTACCTCTTCCATTTCCGAAGCCGGAATCGTTACCGTCCAGGCCGCCAGCATCAGCATCATGAAAACCAACGGGTATGCTAAGCGTGGGTGTAATGCGGCAGCTAGGTTCCCCAGCCACCCGGAGGATTTCCTTTGCTCAATGGACTGCCGTACCCGGACATAAAAATCGGGCCCTGGGGCGGGCGGGGCTTCTGTTAGCATTAGCCACTGCAAATACCAGCGAGAGCTTTCGTCCTCTCGGAGAGCCTGCCGGCAGGAGGAACAGCTTCTTATATGGCGCTCAATCTGCTCTCGCTCCTGCAGCTCTGCCAGCCGTCCCGCCAGGTAATCCTCGATTTGTTCTCTGATATGGAACTGCATCACAGCTCCTTTATGCCCTTTCTGGAAGGAGTTTTCCGGGCAAACCGCACCAGCCTCTGTCGGGCACGGAACAGTTTGACTTTCACCGTGTTTTCATTCCAAGAGAACATCTGGGCCAAATCCTGAATGGAGTAGCCCTCTACCTCTTTCAACACCAATAACAGTCGCTCGTCCGGAGAGAGTTTCCCGAGAAGCAAGGAAACTGTCTGCGCCATTTCTGCCTGCCGTTCGGGGGAAACCCGGCTGCTGGCCGCATTTGCTATTTCACGGGCTGCTTCCTCGGTCATCTCAGAGATGTATTGGAGTCTCGAAGTCCGCTGCTTGCGCAGGTAGTCATAGCATTCATTGACAGTAATGCGGTAGATCCATGTCAGCAGGGCACACCGAAAATCAAATCGGCGAAGACCAAAATAAACTTTGGTAAAGACCTGCTGTGCAATATCTTCCACGTCCGTGCGAGAGCGCACCAGTGCATACGCGATGGAAAAGACCTTCCCCTGGTAGCGTTGCACTATTAGCCGAAACGCATCGGAATCGCCGGACTGGCAACTGCGGATCAGGGTAGTCTCCCAGTCCGCCTGAGCAGCCGGTGAGATTCCTACCACGACCCCCGAAAGGGGAAGCGTCGCTTCCATATCCCTTGAGACGTTCATGGTCCTCTTTCGGTTACAGAAATTTCCCCTTCTCTGGGAATTGCCAACTGCTGCTTATTCTAACTCAACTTCTGATTGTTAAAACCAATCGTTTTTGGGGCTGAACCTATTGTGCGAAAAGATAAAAGCGAAAGTAAAGCGAAGAAAAGTTCGGGCTTATTCCCATTCAATGGTGCTGGGGGGTTTAGAGGAAATATCGTAGACCACGCGGGTGATCCCTCGGATTTCGTTGACGATCCGGTTGGAGATTCGCTCTAGCACGTCGTATGGCAGCCGAACCCAGTCAGCCGTCATCCCGTCTTCGGAGTGAACGGCCCTTAGGACCACTGTGTATCCATAGGTTCGCTGGTCACCCATTACCCCGACACTCCGGATCGGCAACAGCACCGCAAAGGCCTGCCAGATGCTTTCGTATAAAGAGGCTGCCCGGATTTCCTCATAGACAATCTCATCCGCAGCTTGCAACAGTTCCAGCCGCTCCGGCGTCACCTCCCCCAGGATTCGCACGGCCAGCCCTGGGCCGGGAAACGGCTGCCGTTGGAGAATCTCCGGATCCAATTCCAGCTCCGCTCCCACGCGGCGTACTTCATCCTTGAACAGTTCCCGCAAAGGCTCGATCAGCCTCATCCGCATCTTCTCCGGAAGGCCGCCGACGTTGTGGTGGGTCTTGATGGTCGCCGAAGGCCCGCGCACCGAAACCGACTCAATCACGTCCGGGTAGAGTGTTCCCTGGACCAGAAAATCGGCCCGCCCGGTCTCGGGTCGTTCAGTCTGTTCCTCAAAAACGCGGATGAACTCATTTCCAATAATTCGCCTTTTTTGTTCCGGGTCGGTAACGCCCTGGAGCTTTGCCAGGAACCGTTCGGTAGCATCCACCCCAGCGACGCTCAATCCCAGGCGATTGAGGCTTGTGAGTACTGTGGCGAACTCGTTCTTGCGAAGAAGGCCATTGTTCACGAAGACACAGCGCAGACGCTCTCCGATGGCCCGGTGTACTAAAATGGCTGCGACGGTTGAATCCACGCCACCGCTCAGTGCGCACAGGGCTTGGCCGGAGCCGACCGTTTGCCGGACAGATTCCACCGTGTGCTCAATAAAGGATTGCGAAGTCCAGTCGGCAGCGGCCTCACAGATGTCAAATAAAAAATTGGCCAGAATTTGGTCGCCGTGCGCGGTGTGGCGGACTTCGGGGTGAAATTGGAGGGCGTAGATGCCTCGCTTCTGGTCCTCGATGGCCGCCACCGCGTTTTCAGTCCGGCCCGTCTGCCGGAAGCCGGGAGGAAGTTCCACCACCTCATCGCCGTGGCTGTTCCAGACCGGCATTGGAGAGGTCAAGGCCCGGAACAAGCGCGAGCCGTCAGCGATTTCCAGCAATGCACGTCCGTATTCCCGATTGGGAGCCGGGCGCACTTTGCCGCCCAACTGATGGGAAATCAACTGCAGCCCATAACAAATGCCCAGAACTGGGACTTCCATCTGAAGAATGGCGGGATCGGAATGTGGAGAGCCTTCCTCAAAGACCGAACTCGGCCCCCCGGAGAGGATGATGCCCGCTGGATTGAGTTTCTTTAGCTCGTCCAGGCTGATGTGATAGGGAACGATAAAGCTGTGGACGTGGTGCTCCCGGATGCGGCGCGCAATCAGTTGAGTGTACTGCGAACCAAAATCCAAAATGGCAATTCCATGACCAGAGGACATTGCAGTGGGAGCGCAGGACGAACACTTAGCCGCTCTAAGCTCTCATTGTACTTGGTTTCCAATACCCCGCCAAGCAGCCTAACCCTTCGGATAGTGACCTAAAAATGGATTGCTTGGAGTATTATTTCTAGCCGTATCAAAGGGTCAACGATATGACGATAGTGGCGATGTCCCGAAGCCGAAGCCTGATTTCCGTGAGTTGTTCACCCTTTTGCGGAAGACCGAAAACATCTGAGTGGGCTCTGTTTGTTGGTTCTGGCGTGTGTTCAACCCTTAAATCGTCGATCCGCCGAATACGGATAACGGGCATGCTTATGACGGCATAATTATCTGGGTCTTTCTTGACTAGTTGGGCCTGTTGTTTAGTCTCTTCCGCAGAAGCATACCTTTCCCAGTTGACCGACATGCCATTGCCATGTGACCTGAATACGCCAGGCTGGAGTTCCCCGTCCCGAATATGCTCCCGGCGTGCACGCATGAAAACCAACTCGGCATCGGGAATTTCCTCGACTGGCCACCCTAGTTCATCAGCCACGTTGCGATTCCCAAATTGAAGTTTCTTGCGTCCAGACTACCCCTAATCTTATGAGCTCCGTAATTGTCTCCATAGAACGTCGCCGCTTCATCGGCATCTGCCGGTATATTCACCAGCAACTCCCAAGACGGCTGTTTCCAGTGAATATCAATACTTCCGTCCGGTCCAGGGCCAATCTTTGGGACAGGCAAAGAAATACCGCACGACTCCCAAAGCCACTGAGCATGGGTGATCAAAAACGTGATAGCTCGGTTAAGCGTGTCTTCTGAATAGCCTGCGCTACCTTCGCCGTCCCAATCGTCTTTTAACTCAAGAATCCGCTTTGCCTGCTCAATTTCTGCTTTCAGCAGGATATTGCTGGGACTTTCGGTCAGGAATTTTCCCCGCTTGCTAGAGCCTTCTTTCGGCTCATTCCATTGCGGATTTTTTTCTTCGATCTCTTCTTCCCATGGGAGAGTCTGTGCTGTTGACATATTTCTTCGCTCCTAAAAGACAAACTTGGGAGGCAAGATGGTAACCCCTGCATCCTTCATGAGGCTCTTCAATGTCTCTTCCTTCCGCAATGCGCGCTCAATGAGTTCTCTCATGGCCATAATATCATTGCTGTCGAGCGCAAAATATTTCTCTGTCTTATTTCCAAGTGTATCGCGCTGGGTGATTCGCAACATATGAACAATTACGGCTGCCTCGGGTTTCTCGGAGACATTCTGATGAAAAATCGGACGCAAATCAGTCAAAATCCGTGCTTTGACAAAAATACGCTCATGCTGCGTATGAACATAGCCAGCCTTCGCAGCCGTCCCGACTGTACTCTCAAGCGATAAAGCAGCTATGAGAAACTTTCGTAGTTTTGCCCATTGAGCCTCGACATTCTTTCCCGAAAAGACTTCCGCTTTTTTCAGGGCAGCATAGACTTCCTGATCCACGAATGTTTCTATTGGCGTGTGTTGCCCGTCCCATGTGCGATAGAGACTTGCCAATACCGAAACGATCCCCCCAATTAGACGCTTTGATATTTCCAGGCGGGTTGACACTTCGTCAGAAAGATCAGGGGCATTGAACTGTGGCCCAGCTTTCGCAAGGGCATCAAGGAATGCTTCAATCTTATCGTCTGGCAGTTCCAGAAACTTCCTGATGTGGACAATCTGCGGCTCTGGAACTATGAGGGCCATCGCAAAACAATCCTAGCGACTAGAGGGATATTGCGTCAAGCGGCGAGCGACGTTTTAATTTTATCATGGTTTACAATTTTGTGCCGATCAGCTCACCTAAGCTCCAGATTAGATACGTCCATATGGGTTTCCACTTACGGACTGACCCAACTCCACACTTCATTGTAGCCGCTTTGCCGGTGCCCGCCAACCTCCTTCCTATAAGTATACGAGGTTTCAAAAGCCTGTTTGTCTTGTTTAACAATTATTTGGTCTGTTATTCTGTTGTCATAGCAAGCTGTTCTGCCATTGAACTGAGCGGGTAAACATCGAATCCAAAATGGAATGGAAAATCCCCAAGAAAACTTCCGCAGGCTTCGTATTGGCCTTTGCGGTTCTCGTTGGCATCTGCCTGATTTCCTACCGAGCCACGTCCTATCTGATTGAAACGAGCCACAAGGTATCCCAGAACTATCAACTGTTGGGAGAATTGGCAGCCACTCTTTCATTTGTTGTGGACGCCGAAACCAGCCAACGCGGCTTCCTCCTGACCGGGGACAAAGAATTCCTGGAACCGTACGAGGCCGCGCTTCGCAATCTGCCAATGCACGCGCAGCAATTAAGAGAACTCTCCTCGCATAACCCCGGCTACCGGAACTTGATTTCCTCTTTGGAGCAAGCTATTTTGCAAAAGCTCCAGCACACCGCCGAGGTGATCCGGCTTCGGGAGGCGAATGAAATCGAAGCTGCCAGGGCAGTCGTGGCGAGCGGCAAAGGGATGAGGCTGATGGACAACATCCGCGAGATCATCGCCAAGATCGAGCAGGAGGAAACAGCATCGCTCCAACTGCAGATCAACGAATCAGAGGCAGATGCGCGGAATGCATTGTTAGCCGTCTTCACCTTGTCTGGTTTGATATTTGGCCTTTTTCTGTTTTCGGGATACATCTTTCTCCACGATATTGCCGAACTCGAGCGCTCAGAAGAGGCCTTGAAGAAAGCCTCAGCGGCGGCCGAAGCCGCCAACCGGGCTAAGAGCGAGTTCCTGGCCACCATGAGCCACGAGATTCGAACACCGCTATGGGGCATGCTCGGCATGACGGCGCTGGTTTTGGATACCCCGCTGACCTCCCAACAGCGCGAGTACCTTAGTTTGGCAAAATCCTCGGCCAATTCTCTGTTAAACGTGATCAACGACATCCTGGATTTTTCCAAAATAGAAGCAGGCCGGTTAGATTTCGAGTCCGTCGAATTCCGGCTCCGGGAAAGTCTTGAAGACGTGATGAAAGGATTCGCGATGCGAGCGCGCCAACAAGGATTGGAACTGACTTTTAATGTTCTCCCCGACGTCCCAGAGGTGCTGATCGGCGATCCAGGGCGGCTGCGACAAGTCATCACAAACCTAGTAGGCAACGCAGTTAAATTCACTGAGCGAGGTACAATCGCGCTGCATGTGGAAAAGAAGTCCCAAGAAGAATCTATAGTGTGTTTGCATTTTTCTGTGGCCGATACCGGGATTGGCATTGCACAAGAAAAGCAGGAATTGATCTTCGACGCTTTCAGTCAGGGCGACGGTTCGACGACGCGCAAGTATGGAGGCACAGGATTAGGATTGGCGATCTCGGAGCGGCTAGTGAAATTAATGGGGGGAAATATCTGGGTAGAAAGCGACCCTGGTCGGGGCAGCACGTTTCATTTCACCGCTTCTTTTGGCCTGGGAAAGCATAGGGGCGTGTTCGACGAAATTTCGTCAAGAACGGAAGCACTTCCTTCCCGACCGGAAAGAAGCCGAAGGTTTCATATTCTGCTGGCTGAAGATAATCCTGTTAACCAAAGAGTAGCGGTCGGGATGCTAGAACGGCGAGGCCATAAAGTGACTGCTGTGGCAAACGGGCGCGAAGCTCTCGCCGCCTTGGATCAGCAACGATTTGACATAGTACTTATGGATATACAGATGCCGGAAATGGATGGTCTGGCAACTACCGCCGCCATACGAGAACGGGAAAAGGCCACGGGAGGGCACGTTCCTATCATTGCACTGACTTCCTATGCCATGAAAGGGGATCGAGATCGTTGCTTGGCAGCCGGGATGGAGGCTATATCTCGAAACCGATCCAACCTGAGGAATTGTTCACCCTAATTGAGGAACACCAACCTGCCTTTCCCGAAGTGAATAAGATAGGCAGTGGCGAATTTCAGTCTGGGGAGACAATGCACAGAGCGGCACTGTTGTCTCGCGTGGGAAATGATCCGGAATTGCTGAAAGAAATTGTAGGTTTGTTTTTCGACGAATGTCCGAAAGCTTTGTCGGCGATACGCCAAGCGGTGGAGCGCCGCGATGCCAATGCGGTGGAGTTTTCCGCCCACGCTCTCAAAAGCATGATAGGCAACTTTACAGTGTCAGGGGCTTGGCAAGCGGCCTTAGACTTGGAAATGATGGGCCGGGAGTCGGAATTGGCTAACGCCGACAACGCC
>JACQGE010000174.1 GCA_016199675.1 Acidobacteriota bacterium
ATTCCACAAAGCTTTCTCAATCTCCTCGCGCGTGACCAGTTCCCCGGGACGGTTGGCCAGAAGGGCCAGCAACTTGATGGGCTGATCCTGGAGTTTAATGAGACGCCCGTCTTTGCGAAGCTGGCGGGTCCGAAGGTCTATCTCAAAGGAATCGAAATGGAGCCGGGTCGGATGCTCTTGCTCAGCCATTGTATCTGTTCTGCGCGGACGATTGATTGGCAGGATTATAACACTGCCTTACTTATTAAACTCCGATTGAAGCCTGCCAGCCAAGCGGAAGGGGCCGCAATCGGTAGGAGTTCAGCGAGAATTCAGCCGCCGTTCAGAAGGCCTGCCAATCTATAACATACACAAAATAAGCTAGTTGCTGATTCAGAAACAATTTAAGGTCGCTTTACCCCTGCTTTACCTCCCGTGCATTGATGCTCTTTCTTGTTTGCCGCAGGATGGCGGCGAACCGCGAACTGTGCGGTCGAGACGATGGAAATGGGAAGAAGAAATCCAATCCAGACGACAGACTTTGCAGGCGCCGGTTCTATTTCCAATCCAAGGAGGTTCAATATGCAGCGTTTCGTTTCACTCAGTTTGTTTCTATTGCTGTCCCCAATACTGGCTCAGGCACAGGAGGGGCAGACTCCCCAGTTTATGGCCAATGCTACCTTTGCGCCGAGCGCCGTTATCTCTTCCGGCGAAGCCACTTCCACTTTCTATTTTGGAGGCGGGGGCGAAGGGCTGATCTACAAGGGGCTCGGGGCGGGCGCCGATATTGGGTACCTTTTCCCAAAGTCAGACTTCAAAGAAGGCGTTGGCCTTCTTTCGACTAACGGCTATTACCATTTCTTCACAGAAGGATCGTCTCAAAAGCTGGTTCCTTTTGCTACCGCGGGTTATTCGCTGGGGTTCCGAGAAGGGACGGCTAACCTGGTGAACTTCGGTGGTGGCGTGGACTACTGGTTCCACGAGAAAGCCGCCCTGCGTCTGGAGGTGCGAGACAACGTCTGGCCGGGAGAATGCCGCTGTGATCCCAGCGTTCACTTCTTGATGTTCCGCGTTGGAGTGGTAGGCCGATGAAGTCTCGGATCGATCATCAATCCGCGAATTCCGGAGCCAAGGTCACCCGCCTTGGTTCCGGACGCAACGCAACGGAAAGGAGTCAACAACATGATTATCAGAACCTGTCCATGGTGCAAAACGATTCTCAGGAAAACCACATGGCTGCAACTCTGGAAGTGCGAGAGATGCGGATGGCACTAAATCGTACTTCGGCTATCCAAAGGAGGAAGACATGCGTCGATCAGGTTTTATTTTCTTAGTTCTGTTAGGACTGCCAGTGTTAGGAGTAGCTCAAGAAGAAGGGCCTTCGCCACTCCGCGCCTACCTTTCTTATGGGAACTCCTTCCGGGGCTTCCCCGGCAATGCGGGAAAGCACCAGTTCGCCACTGGCGGAGAGCTGGTTCTTTGGAAGGGATTTGGCGCTGGGCTAGAGCTGGGAGCGCGGGGTCTGTCGTTGAACACATCCGATGCCAATCAGGAACTGACTTGCACCCAGTCAGGGACTAGCTCGGGATCGGGAGCACCCGTTTTTTCTTGCCGCGAATCCAGCGGCCCCGGTGCATTTACGTTATCCGCCAATGGCTCCTATAACTTCCCTCTGGGTCAGTTCGAACCCTTTGTCACCGCCGGATACTCCTTGTCCGCGTTCAAAGACAATAGCACTTTCCACTTCATGAACTACGGCGGGGGAATCAATTACTGGTTCAA
The DNA here is from genome assembly GCA_016199675.1 of Acidobacteriota bacterium. Taxonomy (GTDB): domain Bacteria; phylum Acidobacteriota; class Terriglobia; order 2-12-FULL-54-10; family 2-12-FULL-54-10; genus JACQGE01. The sequence goes on from JACQGE010000174.1 coordinate 1,762, forward strand.
CAGCAGCACCGGCCTGCGCTTGGAAGTCCGAGATCACCTCTCTTTGCGGAATAGACAAGACCATTTCCCAGAATTCCGTGTTGGGATGATCTTCGATTTCCACTAATTCTGGGAGCGCGAGAGATATGGTGGGAGCAAGAAAATGCTACGGATTCTTAAGGGCGAGGAACATAATGCTCGCAATCAAAACTGAGACTCACAGGAGGAAAACATGTATCGCTTAACTTTAATCACTTTGAGCTTTTTGCTGCTGACTACAATTGCCGGGGCGCAAGCACCGGAACAATCCTGGGACGACCTGAAAACCTTGCGCGAGGGAGAAAAAATTCAGGTGGTAGACCAGAAGCTCAAATCACTGAACGGAACCTTCGTCAGCGTCTCGGAGGAAGCCATCACTTTCCAGACGGGCAAGGATGCGGTTACGATCCAGCGGGGCGATGTGTTTCGCGTCAGCTCGCGGGAACGCGGGCATAGTCGCGGCCGAAACGCCTTGCTCGGCCTGGCAATAGGAGCGGCTGCGGGGGCAGGGCTTTACGGCGGCGTCCTGGCAGCGCAGGGTGGCGCAGAGGATATTCCCCCAGCTGCCCTCATAGCTGGCGGTGCGCTGCTTTTCGGTGGAGTCGGTGCCGGCGTCGGTGCAGCATTGCCTGCTGGCCATCCCACGATTTATCGGGCCGAACGGCGCAAGGACCAAACAGCACCATAGTCTGGGCGCAATTTCCGATGGAGGTGACATGCAATGAAAATTATTCAATGGATCGTTCGCCAATGGCTGACTGCTAGTTTGGGAAGATGGAAGATCGTATCTTCCGTCGCGTTGCTGTCCTTGAGTGTTGTGGTTCCCGGACCGTCCGCGCAGGGTTCGACCTCCACGCTGGCTCCAGAACAAATCATTACGCGGATGGAGCAGCGGTACGAGCACCAACTTCAGGCGCTCACATCCTATCAGGGGCGGCGGCGCTACTCGGTCACAGGCGGGGTACTGGGAGACCCGGCTTATCTTCTGGTCGAGGAACAATACGGATCACAGGAAGGCAAGCAGTTCCGGGTGCTGGAGCGGGGCGGCTCAGCGCAGGTGGAAAAACGCGTTTTTTCACGCCTGCTCAAAGCAGAGCAAGAAACTTCCCGCGACCCGGCGCGAGAGGCAGTCGAACTTTGCCGGCGCAACTACAACTTCACTTTTGTCCAGTATGACCCGGCAAAAGGAAGCTACATTTTCCAGGTAGAGCCGCGCACCTCGAATCCTTATCTGCTGCGCGGGACAATCTGGGTGGATGCCCAAGACTTCGCCGTCCGGCGCATTGAAGGAGAGCCGGTGGTGCGGCAATCCTCTTTTGTGCGTCAAACGCACTTTATCCACGAATTCGCCAAATTTGGCGAGTTCTGGCTGCCCGTCCGCCACCGCAGCGAGACGGATTTGGTTCTTCTGGGGAGAGCTATACTGGAGATCAACTATTTCGATTATCAATGGCAAAAGCGTCAGGAGGCGCACCCATGACTACACAAACGATACCGCAACCGCGCACGGAGTTTCGAAACGCAGCACGCTGTCAAGAAAGTCTTCTGGCAGGTCTGGAAAAGAAATGCTTGCTCTGGCTGGCCCAGCGAATGCCGGCCTGGGTGAACTCCGACCACCTGACGCTCCTTGGCTTCGCTGCCATGTTTCTGGCCGGTGTTTGCTATGCGCTGGCCGGGGAATGGCCGGTTTTGCTGCTCGTAGTGAATCTGTGGCTGGCGGTGAACTGGTTCGGGGACAGCCTGGACGGAACCCTGGCGCGGGTGCGCAATCAGCAGAGGCCGCGCTACGGCTTCTATGTGGATCACATGGTGGATTCCTTCAGCGCTCTTTTCCTGGTTTCTGGTCTGGCATTCTCCGGTTATATGGATGGATGGGTAGCGCTGGCCTTGCTGGTGAGTTTCTACCTGTTGTCTATCAATACCTATTTGGCCACTTATACCCTGGGCACATTCCAGCTTTCGTTTTGGAAATTCAGCCCCACAGAGATGAGGATTCTGCTGGCAGTAGGTAATGGCGTTGCCTTGGTTCGCCCTACAGTTTACATCTTCGGTCCACCCCTGCGATTCTTCGACGTTGCTGGCGTAATAGCCGTGGCCTCGATGGTCCTGGTGCTGATCGTCTCTGTAACGCGGAACACGCTGGAGCTTTATCGAGCGGAGAAAATCTGATGCGCTGGATAAAATTCAATGCAGTCGGTTTTCTAGGGATGCTGGTTCAGCTTGGCTCGCTGGGTTTTTTTGTGCATATTGTGGGGCTGCACTATCTTGTGGCAACGGCCCTGGCCGTCGAGGCCGCCGTGCTCCACAATTTCTTTTGGCACCGGAGATGGACTTGGGCCGACCGCCGGGGTTCTGTCGCCCCGGCGACCAGCCTTCTGCTGCTGCGCTTCAACCTGACCACTGGCCTGGTCTCCATTGCCGGGAATTTATTCTTCATGCGGATTCTGTCCGGCGCAGGGGGTCTAGAACCGATGGTGGCGAATTTGTTGTCGATTGCTTCATGCTCGCTGATCAACTTTTTTCTCTCGGATCGGTGGGTTTTCTTGCCGTCGAACCCTTCCCATCTCCAACGCTAAATTGGCTTCCCAGGCGCCGTAGACTGTGTCCGATCCGCGACCGTAAAGGAGCGGGCCCGCTTGCTTATGCGCGCGGCTCTGATTTTTCGTTGTTGATTAAAGCGGGAAATACTGAAAAACCTAGCCGCTTTTCTCATTCCGTGTTCTGAGGTTCTGCGGAAGGAAGGGATGAGGCCGTGGCCTCTGGAGCAGGATTCTGCGGAGACGTTTTGAAACTGCCATTGCGGATGACCTCCAGCAGCCTCTGGCTTTGCAATTGGATGTCGCGGACGGCTTCCAGCATGGCGGGATTGGCCGAAAGACCCATGGCCAGCAAATCGGTGGAAACAAGCACTAATGTTAGAGGAACCGCCATTCGCCAGTACAGCTCCTGCCGGTTGCTCGGGGCGAGCGGCACCGGAGAATCGCCACCAACGGCTCCTTCTGCGGGGATTGTCTTGTGTTTTTCCCAATCGGGAATCCACAAGGAGGGCCGCGCCTGATCGCCTGACATACCTGTTGGAGCGGCTGCCTTGCCGATCTCTTGTTGAAGCTGCTGGTGAGCCGCTGCGAGCTCCTCCTCCAGTTTCTGGGCCCGCAACTCCAGCTCATTCAACCGAAGGCGGCTTTCCTCGCGCTCCGCTTCCAGTTGCTGGATGACCTGAACCGCCGCCCCTCTTTGTTCCCGAAACAGTCCCTGGACTGCTGACAATTCTTCTTCGATCGCCCGAGTCCTGGACTCCACTTCATTCAACTGCGTGCGGCTCTCGTCCCTTTCCAAAGTCAGTTGCTGGATGAGTCCTTCAGCGGCTTGATTCTGCTGATGGAACTGCTGCCGGGCGATAAGCGATTCCTCTTCCAGGATTCGGACCCTGGACTCCATGCCACTTAACTGTGAGCGGGCATCGTCGCGCTCCTCCGCCAGTTGGTGGATTGTCTGCTCGGCAGCTTGCTTTTGCCCGTCAATCTGCTGTCGGACCGTCGTCAACTCTTCCTCTAGCATTCGCACCCGGGGTTCCACGTCGCTTAATCGGGAGCGGGCATCGTCGCGCTCCGCCGTTAGTTGCTGGATTAACTCTTCGGGGACTTGCTTTTGTTCAGTGCGTTGAACGGCAGCCAACTGCTCTTCCAATTCTCGCGCCCTAGATTCCACTTCTTTCAAATAGCTTTGAGTCTGATCCCGCTCCGCCGCTAATTGTTGAATAAGACCCTCTGCCGCTGTCTTGTGTTCCCGAAGCTGGCCTCCTGTCGCGGCCAACTCCTCTTCCAGCTTTCGGGCACGGGATTCTGCTTTGTTCAACTGGGCGCGAGTCTGGTCCCGCTCGGCAGTTAGCTGTTGAAACAATTTTTCCACCGCCTCTTTCTGTTCTTTCAATTGCTTCTGGTTGGCGGCTAGTTCCAACTCCAGCTTTCTGACGCGAGACTCCTCCACTACCTGGCTTTGGTCGCGATGGGCCGTCAGGTGGCGGGTGAGCGTTTCGGAGGCCTCCCTTTCTTCCTGAAGCATTCGCTTCATTTCCTCCAGCGTTTTGTTCAGCCCGCCCTTACCGAGTTCTTTCTCCATGGTGTTCTTCTGCCTTACTATCCTCTCGATGAGGTAGTGATCCGTTCGGAAGCTCGATCATCGAGGGAGATTCTCCTCCGGTATTTCTGCCACTAATCCGCCCTATTATATGACAAGTAGAGGCCTGATCCCCGAGGTATTAATTCAATTTCCGCTCCCCTCTGGTCGCGGCTCGGATTGACCCTAGGAGATCACATCAGACCGTTTTTTCTTCTGAGTAGCAGAGATTTTCCACCGGGCAACTCCAACACTTCGGGCTGCGGGCGGTGCAGCAGCGGCGGCCATGAAAGATCATTTGGTGGGAGAAATCAATCCATTGGCTTTGGGGGATGATGCGCATTAAATCCTGCTCAATCTTTTCTGGAGTTTTTTGGCGAGATAAATCCAGCCGCTGCGCAATCCGGGAAACGTGGGTGTCCACAACAACGCCGGTGGCTTTGCGGAAGGCGGTTCCCAAGACGACATTGGCGGTTTTGCGGGCCACGCCGGGGAGTTTCAGTAGCTCCTGCATCGTGTCCGGCACTTTTCCTCCGAACTCTTCTGCGATCTTCCGGGCACTCCCGAGAATGGATTTGGTTTTACTCCGAAAGAAGCCGGTCGAGCGGATTTCCTGTTCCAGCACTTCCGGCCGCAGCGCAGCAAAGTCCTCCGGCGTCGGATATTTCCGAAACAGTTCTGGGGTAACCTTGTTGACGCGCTCATCGGTACACTGGGCGGAAAGGATGGTGGCGACCAGAAGTTCAAAGGGATTGGAGTGTTTCAGGGCGCACTGGGCTTCCGGGTAAGCCTTCGCCAGGTGTTTGACGATCTCCCGCACACGGGCAGGGTCTTGGCCGGTAGGATGTGGCCCCTTTGCTTTTTGGGAGGGCGCTTTTTTGCCGGCTGCTGCTTTGATACCCATTGCCTGCCTCAGGGTTATCCTCCCAGCGTGTCCAGGGTGCTCTTTACGTCCTTCAAGATGCAGGTGAAGATAGGAGTGTCGCGAACCGTATAGAGGCTCGCTTCACTTTCCCGAAGCTCCATAACCAAATCAAGAAAATTGTCCGGATGATCGCTTTCAAAGGCCACTACAAAATCCTGGTCGTCGAGGCCGAAGGAATAGGTGGTGTTGAGCTTCACCAAAGGGTACTTATGCCCGATGGCGATGTGCTCATTCATCATTCCCTGGCGGGCCGGGAGACTCATGCGATACCACTGCCGCGTTTTCACAAAGGGATAAACGAAAAGATACTTGTACTGTCCGGGGACGATCTTCCCGCGGCTGTCCAGTTGCCCTTCATGCTGGTGCTCGATGACATAGGTGGAACGCCTGGTCATCGCCAAATAGGAATAGGGTATCTGTAGATAGTGGCCGAGTTCGGTGGCCAGGAGTGCTGTGGTCATCTCTTGCAGTTCTTCCAAATGGTAGCAAACGCGCCAGAGCATGAAGTCCACGTCGGCGCGCATGCCCGCGGTCGTGTAGGAAAGCACGTTCATGCGCCCAGAGTGGCCCCACTCTGTGGCGGTTTGGCAAAACTGCACCTTGCCCCGCTCGCGGTCTTTCGCCGGCAGTCTCCGCCAAGCCGGGTCCGCCTTGAAAAAGATAAAATTTACAAACTGCCGCTTCGACTCTTCCGATGCCATCGCCACCTCCGCCGTATGAAAAAAACTGGCCTTTTTATCTTACCGTCGAACAAATTCTCCCACAAGAGTAGTCAGGGAAGGTCTGGGAGATGTTTGGAAAAAGTTCAGGCGCGCACCGAGGGTTGAACTGGGGGCTGAACCGGAGTTTCTGTTTCCACCGGATGGTACTCGGCGAAGAAGCGCAAAAGTTGCAAGAAAATGGCGAAGATCACAGGGCCTACCAGAAAACCGATGAATCCGAAGACCTTGGTTCCGCCGATGATTCCAATCAGAATCACCACGGGATGGACCTGGGAATGGAGTGAGATGAGACGGGGCCGGATCACATTGTCAATGTTCAAAATCAGCACCGATCCATAAATCAGCAGTCCTAGCCCCTGCCAGGTCTGGCCCGCCATCAGTTTCAGTACGCCTGCCGGGACCCAAACTAACGGGGCGCCGACAAAAGGAAGAAAAGAGAGCAAAATCATCAGAACGGTCAACAAAAGCGGTTGTGGAACCTGGAAGATCGCGAGGCCGATGCCCCCGATGGCGCCTTGCACAATGGCGGTTACCATCTGACCATAAAGAATGGCCCGTACAACGCCGGTTACTTCCTGGTTGAGCCGGGACTTCAGCCGGTTTGGTAGAGGAATCGCATTCATCAGGGCCTGCCAAATGTGCTCTCCCTCTTTGGTGAAATAATAGAAGACGAACAGGCATACGAAAAGGCCCAAAGCGATGCTGAATACCGAGCCAAATAAACCGGGGATATGACCCAGAATAAAATTCCGGCCTTGCTCCGCGAGTTCCCCAATCCAACTGGCAAACATTTCAGCTTGGTGGTTCTGCAGCCAGGTCCGCGCATTTTCCAATAGCTGTTTCATCCGATTCAGTTGCGTAGGTGAGCCGATCTCGCGGCTCAGTCGCTGGACCGCATAAACCAGTGGAAAACTAATGATGAGAGTGGCGAATAAGGTCAGCAGACCCGCCCGGATGCCGGGGGAACGAATGGTTTCCTGAAGCCGTTTTTCCAGGGGGTGAAACAAATAGGTGAGCAAAATCCCAAGGACTACGTAGGGAAAGACCGGCCAAATCAGCAAAATGGTCAATGAGAGGAAGGCCATCAGGAAAAACAGGAAATAGCCGATCCCTCCTACCATGGGGATCCTCCTATCGGCGGCCCGATCTCGGTTGCAAGGGTCTCAAGGCAGTTTTCCGATGTTCTTTTCACAAAAGGAACCAAGGATGAGCGATTTAGAAACCATCTCCATTCTCGGCAAAGAATGAATGAAACACAAGAGGTTCGTTCGGACAGGTTGCCTTTCAAGCAGGAAATATGGTAAAAAATTTATCGAGGCCCATGAAGGAATTGAACCAACTAGCTGGCGAATCCCGAGCGGGATTTCCCTTACCGGAGAGCATTTCACCTCCTCCCAGGAGCTTGTTTCCTGATTGGAAATCCTGGATTCGAGACATGGTGACTTCTCTCGGAATCGCCGGGGTTGTGATTGTATTCCTCTACCAGCCAGTAAAGGTGGAAGGAACCAGCATGATGCCCCGGCTGACAGACCAGGAGCGGATCTTCATTAACAAGTTCGTCTATCGCTTCGAGCCGATCCACCGAGGGGATGTTATCGTGTTCCGTTATCCGCTGGACCCGGCCAAATCCTACATCAAGCGGGTCATCGGACTTCCGGGCGAGACCGTCCAGATGGTGGATGGAGAGGTCTTCGTCAATGGCCGGAAACTGACGGAGCCATACGTGCTCTCCATTTACAGGGATCATCAAAGCCACAGGCCGATCGTTGTGCCGCCCGGAGAATTCTACGTGCTCGGCGATCACCGCAATTCGTCCAACGATAGCCGGCTGTGGGGACCGGTAGCGCAGAAGTACATTTACGGCAAGGCAGTCTTTATTTACTGGCCCATGGAGCGATTCGGATTCGTGGAGTGATTCAAAACCCCGCCACATCTTTGCCGTCAGAAACGACATCACCATTTCTGTTCTATAGAATAAGGGGGAAGAATGCAGGCGATTTTGGCCTTGGAGGACGGTAAAGTATTCGCTGGAGAAATCGGCGGCGCTAAAGGCGAATGTTACGGGGAAGTCGTTTTCAATACTTCCATCACTGGGTATCAGGAAATCTTCACCGATCCTTCCTACGCCGGCCAGATCGTCATACTGACCAATCCTCAAATCGGCAACTACGGAACCAATCCGGAGGATAGCGAGGCCACCCGTCCTTATATTGAAGGGCTGGTGGTGCGGGAGTTTAGCGTGCTGGCCAGCAACTGGCGGAGCCGGGAGCACGCGGAACAGTTCTTAGAGAAATATCGGATTCCAGTCATTGCGGAGATAGATACCCGCGCGCTGGTCCGGCACCTGAGAACACGGGGGGTCATGCGGGGAGTGATTTCCAGCCTGGAAGCCGATCCCGAAGTTCTGATCGCAAAAGCGCGCTCGATTCCTTCCATGGAAGGTCGAGATTTGGCGGAAGGAGTCTCGACAAAACAACGTTATGTCTGGGATGCTCCGGCGGTCTCGCTGGAGCCGGCGCCAACGGCTCCCGTGGAGCCGCGATTTCATGTGGTGGCTTACGATTACGGGATCAAGCAAAACATCCTCCGACGGCTCGTTTCGGAAGGCTGCCGGGTCACCGTCGTCCCCGCCTTGACCTCCGCCGAGGATGTGCTCAGCCTCAAACCCGATGGCATATTTCTGTCAAACGGTCCGGGTGATCCGGCACCCCTGAAGGTGGAGGCGGAAAACGTGCGGCGGCTCTTCGGCAAAAAGCCGATTTTCGGCATCTGCTTGGGACACCAAGTCTTAGGATTAGCCTTGGGAGGAAAGACCTACAAGCTGAAGTTCGGACACCGGGGTGGCAACCATCCGGTCCTCAATGCCACTACGAACAAGGTGGAGATCACCGCGCACAACCACGGCTTTGCGGTGGACCCGGATTCACTGCCTGCTTCCGAAATTGAGCTGACACACTGGAACCTGAATGACCACACGCTGGAGGGCTTTCGCCACCGCTCTCTCCCGGTCTTTTGCGTGCAGTACCACCCGGAAGCCTCCCCCGGCCCGCATGACTCGTATTATCTGTTCAAGGATTTCGTGAAGATCATGGAGGAGTGGCGGGGGAATGCATAAGCATGAGAGCGTCGAAATGGAAGTTACACTCAATTGGTCACCTGTATTGACTAAGAATCACGATCAATACTGCTATCCAACACAGATTTCATTACTCTCAAAAAGTGACCTTATTGGTCCCGGTTTGTATCGTTGGATTCTTCACGACCACAATGGCGGATGTCAATTTCTCGTGGGAGAAGCCGATAATTTGCGTAGAAGAGTAAGGGACTATCTGAAGTCCACGGAGAAGCGCCATGTGCGGATTCGCAGGGCATTTCAAGGAACTCTTGATTCGGGAGGAAGAATAGTACTCGAGATACTACGATTCAAACCGTTCATGATTAATGGAATTGCCTTCTCGGAAGATCGGTTGCAAGACCCATTTACAAGACGGCTGCTTGAAAATCTTTGTTGCGCCTTGCTGCAACAGCAGGGCTTCGATCTCCTGAACGAGACATTTGAAAAGCGGGAAACAAAGAAACGGGTAAAAGATGCACTTCGAGTGCTTCAAAAGACCTTACCTGCCAAGGAATTTGAGCGAGTTGCGAGAGAAGTCCGTCAGGGCATGGCTTCAGCCGTGCCGCCAAAAGTAGGGGAGGAGGGCGGCTTTAGCCGCTGAGGTATGTCTGTACCGAAACGTCACGGGCGATTACAGGGAACGTATTTTGTGACCTCACGCACGTGGGAGAGCCGAAAGCTGTTTGTAAAGACCTCCACTTCCGAAATGTTCATCGAAACGTTGTTACACTATCGTAACGAAGGCTTTTATCTGCTCCACGCTTTCGTGTTGATGCCGGAGCACTTCATATTTTGCTTACACCGGCGAAAGATACGCCGCTAGAGCGGACAATCATGTATATCAAGGGTGGTTCCGCTCGTAGAATTGGCGAGAAGTTGAACTACAAATTCCCCGTTTGGCAACGTGGATTTAGCGACCACAGAATTCGCGACGGGGAAGACTATGCCACACACCTGGAGTATATTGAGCAGAACCCTGTGAAGCGCCGGTTGCTCGGCATTGCCAACGAATATCCTTGGTCGTCTGCATCGAAACAATTCCGATTAGACGACCCACCTCAGGGGCTAAAGCCCCTTTCTCTATTGCCGCGTATCGGCACGGCTGAAGCCGTGCCCTGACGAAAGGCCAAGGTTCAGAACGAGCAAGGAGTGTGGAAGACAGGATGGCAAAGTATCAGTTTATCGTTGTGATCGAACAGGACGAGGACGGCGTCTATATCTCCTCGTGTCCCGCTCTCCAAGGCTGCCACTCGTTCGGGGGACGTATGAAGAGGCACTCCCGAAAATATAAAGGATGCGATTCAGGTATACCTCGAAGCGAAACTAAGCTTAGGAGAAACGATCCCGACGGAGATTGGCATTGACCGTGTTGAGGTAAATGTAGAAGGAAATCCATGCCCCGACGCAATGACATTCACAAAATTTTGATTATCGGCTCCGGCCCGATAGTGATTGGGCAGGCCTGTGAATTCGACTACTCTGGCACGCAGGCCTGCAAGGCCCTGCGGAGCGAGGGCTACGAAATCATCCTAGTCAATTCCAACCCCGCCACGATAATGACCGACCCGGAACTGGCCGACCGGACATACATCGAGCCGCTGGAGCCGGAGTATTTGGAAGCCATCATCGAGCGAGAGCGCCCCGACGCGCTGCTTTCGACTGTGGGCGGGCAGACGGCTCTGAACCTTTCCGTTCAGCTTGCGGAAAAAGGAATTCTCGAAAAATACAACGTGGAACTGATCGGCGCGGGTCTGCGGGCGATCCAGATGGCCGAGGACCGGCTCATGTTCAAGGACGCAATGGCGCGCATCGGCCTGGAAATGCCGAGCAGCTCCTTGGTGAACAACGTACAGGACGGGCTGGAGTTCGCCGGACGCATCGGCTATCCCGTCATTATCCGCCCCTCGTTCACGCTGGGGGGTACCGGCGGAGGCATCGCTTACAACCGCGAAGAATTTGCTGAAATCCTGGGGCGCGGTCTAGACCTGAGTCCGGTTCACGAAGTCTTGGTCGAAGAAAGCGTGCTTGGCTGGAAGGAATTTGAACTGGA
>JACQGE010000179.1 GCA_016199675.1 Acidobacteriota bacterium
CATCAAAGCTCTTGAGGTCCACCTTGTAGAGGTCCACCCAGGGCTTCAGGTATTCGAGCACCTGAGGGGTCGCGTTGCCGTTCGAGACGTACCCGGTGACCAGTCCCGCCGCCTTGGCTTCCTTGAAGCTCGCCACGGCCCACTCGCTGGTGATGAGCGGCTCATTGTAAGTGCTGACGATGACTTTTGCCCCTAGCTCGACCGCCTGTTCAATCATCTCTTCCGGGGTAATTTTCATTGGAGAGGACACAGCCGCCGGATCGCGCAAAGCCTGCGAAGTGACCCAGTTCTGGCAGTATGAGCAATGCAAGTCGCAGCCCAGCATCCCAAAGCTGTAGGCCAAGGCTCCCGGATAGGCGTGGAAGAACGGTTTCTTCTCGATGGGATCGCATTGCACTCCGCCGACGTAGCCCCACGGCACGTAGAGTTTCCCGCCCCGGTTGAAACGAACCTTGCAGACACCGGGCAGGCCATCGAGGATAGGGCAGCAATGCCCGCACGCATAGCAGCGAATGCGGTTGCCGTCCAGCTTCTCGTACAACTCGCCTTCCCGAACGTCTTCATACAAAATGTCGCGTAATGTAACCATAACCGTGCTTTTTTGAAATACCTCTTCATATATATTTTACTACGTTCGACTCAAATCTGAGCCGCGACCGTAAGGGAGGGTAGCGTCCTAACAGCTTGTTGAAAAACTATTTTGCGATGTCATCCTGAGCGAAGCGAAGGATCTGCTTGTCAAAGAAATCAGCGGGTTGCGCGAATTTCGTTGTTGGCTGCTGCTCCGAACCATCGTTCCCCAAGAGTTTTTCAACAAGCTGCTAAATCTGTGTTGCTCGTCTTAGGATCACAGTGTCATCACAGGCCGCATAGCCAACGGGTTATGGAAGTGATGTGGTCTTCGTTAGTGAGATTTGCCGCGTTCTCTAAAATACCACCCTTAAGAAGCTCCCAGATTTCCGAAGCCATTTTTGCTTCGATGGCTGCGCCAATGAAGAAGGTATGGGGCCTGAGGTTGGACTTGGCGAACGCTTCGTGAATCCGCCTGAGGGCAATCAAGGTACTTGCTCCTTCGTGACCTGCGTTCAGCAGAAAATAATGTGAGTTCGGTGTTGAATAGCCTTTTCACAGGCACTGATAAGTACCGCGAATTGCTGGTTAAACGTTTGTAACCTGGGGGCGTCCTTACGCGCCTGCCGGAGAATCGTACAGGCGGCGCGCCAAGAAATCTTTCCCTCGCAATCAGAAAGATTGAAAAAAGACTGCAAAGGTTTTCCTTCCCAGGATTCGGGACCACCGTAACCGTCCATCTGATCGAGATCAATGCCCAGAAGAGCAGCCCAAGCGACACGGAACGCATGGAAATCTGAGTAATCGGAGATTCTTTCGCTGTAAATTTCAGCTCTGTTATGATCCCGTACCAACAAAACGAGTCCCATCCGTTTATCTCCTTCCCTGGTCCGACCGTTTCCAGCAACTTTCAGGACGCAACGTCGTGAGCAGATCAGTCATGGGCATACCTGCCTTGTCATACAAAATCCTTAATTTCATCTGCCGTCAAACCCAATGAAGAGACAATCGCATCGAGAACCAGGAGGCAATCGGTATACGCTTGGAGTAAGTCCGTAAACGTCATTTGTACTCCAGCACCGTGCGCCACGGCCTTTCTATTGCTATACACGCTCTCCCAAGCCTTGTACGCGTTCGTGCTAACAACAGTGTTGTTGAAGACCTTTTTATAGTCGGCCCCAAATCGGTTGAGCGTTTTGCCTATATCTGTAATGTCAAAGCGCTTTGAAAAGTATTGTGCGCTGAATGTTGCAAACTTTTTTAAATGCGGGTCGGTGATTCGTGCGCATCGGCGTTCAAACATCACGGGAATGCGGGATTCCCACTCAGCGCAGATACGGATTAACAAATACTGCACCAGAAATAACTCTGTCTCCGTTGCCCACGTACCCGTGGTGTCCAAGTGCTTTCTGCACACCTGCATTTGGTTATCAATCCGTCCGAATGTCATTGCATTTAGGGACCAAATAGTACCTCTTCGGCTCTATCAATACGCTTGGGCACTACATCTTTATCCGTGGTGGCGCTGGTTATCCATCCGATATACTCATCATCTTGCTTCAGGGTTTCAAACTTCGCCTGTGTCTGTGCTATCTGATTGGCCTTATGCGTGAGATTGTGCAACTGCCTAGCGAAGGCCGTAAATACTGAATCATAAACCGCAACGTTCAAGCCCCTCCGAAGGTGAAATGGCTTTTTGCCAAGGTACTGGACAACCGCATCTGCGGTTTCCTTAAACTCTTTTTCAAACTTTTTCTTTCGGGAGTCTGGAAACCGACGATTTGCAAACATATACTTATTCAAGAACTCCTTCATCGGCTTTTCATACTTCTTGATGTTATGGAGCGCGGCAAAAAATCGAAGAATTAGTTCTATATCCCGCATTCTTTGGTCTTCACCTTTTTTGCCTATTATGTGTCTCCAGTTTTCATATCTATTAAGCCCTTTAAGGAATTCATTGAACTTGCCGGTGTAGATGCAGTTGCGAATTTCTTGCGGTTGCAAAATCATGCCGCCGGTATTAAGTCGTTCAAACACCTCGAAAATACTTGAGTTGTCATCCGGGCGAATTTGCTTCATCACGAAAGAGCGCAAGACAGAATTTGTCAGCTTGTTGTAAGCCAACTGATCTTTGGCTTTTAGCTCCTGGTATGTTTTATTCAGATAAGGGCTTTTCTCGTCTAATCCGACAAGCGTGAAGTAATTCGGCTTGTGAACATCTGTTCTTTCTCCAAAGAATCCGGAGAAAAAGAAAACAACAGACATTAGACGCTGTTGCCCATCAACAACCTTCAGGCGATTATCCTCAGGGTCCTGATAGAGATAAATTGGAGGCACGGGCAATCCCATCAGGAACGATTCAATCAGCTTGCTTGCCTTGGCCTGCGGCCAGATATATTTGCGCTGCCCCTCAGCGAGTGTGATCTCTTTGTCTTTCCACTTAGTAACGAGTAACTCTAGCGTGAAGTCAGCTGGGTAGGTGAGAATCTCGTATGTGCGCAACGGGGATTCACTATCAGCATCCTCACTAGCGATTGGCTCGGTAAGGTGATTTTCATTGGACATAGAATTTCTCCGAGAGGGTGTTAATCTGAGAGTCATCGTGCACAGTTTCCTGTGGATAAGCTCCTCGTGCAATTCGCAATTCATTGATTGGCTTCACTACTGCATGCTTCTTCCAAGGCTGTGCTTGCAGCCAGAAAGCCAGACGCTCTACGTCTTGCGGTTGAATTTCCCAGTCAATAAGCTGTTTTGTTGCGATTACGGTTTGACCAATAGGAAGTAACTCGATCCCCTCTGGCCGCATTCCGAAAGCACCGCCGGCAAAAAGAGCCGTGCCACTTCCAGCGAACGGGTCCAGCAAGCTGCCCTTGGTAATGCGATAGCGCCTTAGGAGATATTCTACCAACCCAGCGGAGAAAGCTTCTTTGTATTTGAACCAGCGGTAGACCGCTCTGTCCTTGTTCGCTTGGAAACTCACCAAAGAGCGAGAGAGAGCTTTCAAGAACCAACTTGTCTTGCCAGGTTCCTTCCGCTTTGCGATTTAACTTATGGAGCTTTTGAAGTGCCGGAGAATCGGGCAGTTCAGCTTTCGCAGAATGCTGTCTCTCATTGGCCTTGTAAAGAGTGTTCGGGTAAAGAGGCCGTTCGGACATGCCTGGATTATAAACCACCTTAAGGGGGCCCCCAAATGGCCCTAAAATTGTGTGGGTGATGGACAACGAAATTATCGCTTTTTCCTGTTATTGCGTGAAACTTTCTCACTTCTTTGGGGTTGATAATTCCAGACAAAACTTTTGGGGTATAGGGATCAATATGGGGATTGGGAACATGGGATTGGCGGATTTTCGACATCTGCATAAAACTCTACTGCGCGGACCGGTAGTGGTGGCATTGGTTTATACGTTTTTCTTTCTCTTCCCGGCTGTTGCTGGCACACCCACCACCAGGGCGTTTCCAGGGAACTTACCCATCGCTGAATTAAGCGAAGAAGAGGCTGTTTGGCACGCGCTGAACCGACTGGGCTTTGGCCCTCGTCCGGGGGATGTCGAACGCGTTCGGCAGATAGGTCTGGAACGATGGATTGAGCAGCAACTCGATTCCGAATCCATTGATGATTCTGTGATGGACGCCCATCTGGAGTGTTACCCTACATTGGCGATGTCTTCCGCTCAATTGCTGGAGAAATATCCGCCTCCACAACTGGCCGCCCGGCAAGCCGGGTTGAGTCCGGAAGAATACCGCCGTTTGCGCAGCCAAAAACAACAAGCTTCCCCAAACAGGGAGGAAGGTCGGATGGAGGGGGAAACGGCTGACCTCCGCCGCCGCATGCAAACTGGCGAGCCCAGTCAGCAAATGATGTTAGCAGGCCCGCAGCGCATTCTTGCCGAACTGGTAGCTGTTAAGATGACGCGCGCTATCTACAGTGAAAGGCAATTGCAGGAACTGCTCGTGGATTTCTGGTTCAACCACTTCAATGTCTTTGCCGGGAAAGGAGCCGACCGCTGGTTGCTCACTTCGTATGATCGAGACGTCATTCGGCCGCACGTGCTGGGTAAATTCAAGGACCTGCTGGTGGCCACGGCCAAAAGCCCTGCCATGCTTTTTTATCTGGACAATTGGCAAAGCGCGGACCCGCAGGCTTTTGAGCGGTTGCAACAGCAAATGACCGAGCGCCGCCAGCGCCTTGGGAATCGTTTCGGCCTGCTGGGAGCAGAAAGAATGCGTCGCCTTCCGCCAGCAGGACAGCAACAACAGGGCCAGGTTGCGAGGCGTCGTGGCTTGAATGAGAATTATGCACGCGAGCTGATGGAACTGCACACGCTCGGCGTGGATGGCGGCTACTCCCAGCAGGATGTAACCGAAGTAGCGCGGGCCTTCACGGGGTGGACCTTGCGCGCCCCCCGCCGCGCCCCGGAGTTCTATTTTGAAGCTCGCCTCCACGATCCTAATCCCAAAGGGGTGTTGGGCAGGAAAATTCACGCTGGCGGAATCAAGGATGGCGAAGAAGTGCTCGATCTGTTAGCGCATCATCCGAGCACGGCCAAGTTCATCTCGCTGAAGCTGGCGCGCCGTTTTGTGGTCGACGAGCCGCCTCCCGTGCTGGTAGAGCGAATGGCAAAGACCTTTCAGCAAACCGATGGTGACCTCCGCGCCGTACTCCGCACGATGATTTATTCTCCGGAATTCTGGTCCCGTGAAAGCTATCGCGCTAAGATAAAGAAACCGCTGGAGTTAGTAGCCAGTGCGGCCCGTGCGCTCGGAGCGCAAGGGGATAATCCCTTGCCACTGGCGCGCTGGATCGCACAAATCGGAGAACCTCTCTACCAGTGCCAGCCGCCCACGGGATACTCCGACAAGGCAGAAGCCTGGGTCAGCACCGGGGCTTTGCTGAACCGCATGAATCTGGCTTTGGCCCTCGCCGGGGGGCGGATTGCCGGCACTCGCGCTGACCTCCCGGCGCTGGTAAGCGTGACGGAAGATGCTCCACAGGCTTTGGATGATTTTCTCAATGCTTTTTTAGGCGACCAAGTCTCTCCGCAAACGAGGGAAACGCTCGCGATCAAGCTGGGCGAATCCGCCAACCCAGCCAGCCTGGAGTTGATCGCTGGGCTGGTCCTCGGCTCTCCTGAATTTCAGCGAAAGTAGGAGGGAATGAGATGGAAGTAAATCGAAGGCTTTTCATCAAGAGCTGCGGAGTGGCCATGGTGGGTCTCGGAGGGATGCCCTCCTTTTTGACACGGGCGCTAGCGGCTACGCCTATGCCGAACGGCAAGATTCTGGTCGTGCTCTTTCAGCGCGGCGCGGCGGACGGCTTGAACATTGTCATACCCTTTGCGGAACCGAATTACTATCGGTTGCGCCCCTCCATCGCCATCCCGCAGCCGAGCCTGGGGAAGAACGAAGCGGCTATTGACCTGGACGGCTTTTTCGGCTTGCATCCCAGCTTGTCGCCGCTGGCGCCTCTCTATAAGCAAAGACAACTGGCCATCGTGCATGCTGCTGGCTCGCCGGACAACACTCGCTCCCACTTCGATGCCCAGGATTATATGGAAAGTGGCACGCCGGGCGTAAAAAACACCGAGGATGGCTGGCTGAACCGCCATCTTCAGACGCAGCCAAAGCCTAATTCCAGGCCATTTCGCGCCGTGACCATCAGCCCAAATCTGCCTAGGACGTTATACGGCAGTGCCCCCGCTGTGGCCTTACCCGACGTTCGCCAGTTCCGCGTCCTGGCGCCGTCCCCAAAAGTCGAGGGAGGCTTTGAAGCGCTTTATGCGCAAACGCTGGACGGGATGCTTCATGGAACCGGGCAGGAAACGTTCGAGGCTATTGATTTGCTGCGGCAGGCCGACCCCGCCCGTTATCAGCCCCAGAACGGCGCGGTGTATCCGCGAGGTCGTGTGGGACAGAACCTTCTTCAGGTGGCGCAGCTCATCAAGGCCAAGGTCGGCCTGGAAGCCGCGTTCGTTGAAGCCAACGGTTGGGACCACCATGTGAATGAAGGGGGAGTGCAGGGGCAACTCGCCAATTTGCTGCGCGAGTTGGGCGAAGGGTTAGCGGCTTTTGCCAGAGACCTGGGCGATCGCATGGAGAATGTGGTCGTGGTTACTCTCTCCGAATTCGGCCGCACCGCCCAGGAAAACGGCAATCGGGGTACGGACCATGGCCACGCTAACTGCATGTTTATCTTGGGCGGGCCGGTGGTAGGCGGGAAAGTCTATGGCCGCTGGCCGGGTCTCGCGCCCGATCAACTTAACGAAGGCCGCGACCTCGCCCTGACCACAGACTTCCGCACCGTGCTCGGTGAACTGATCTCGGAACACCTGGGCAATCAGAACCTGGAACGCGTGTTTCCCTCGTTCTCTGCTGGCCAAAAAGATTTCCTCGGCCTCATTAAGACCTAAAGCTAGCAAGCACCCTCTTCCGCCTAGGTTCCTCCTCCCCCTTTCCTGAAAAGAAGTTGAAATTCCGGCTGCGTGGTATCATAAACACCTATTGCATTTTGCGACGGAGTCTTCTTAAAACGATGACACGCTCCAAACAATTCCGGCGAAAAAGGGCCGCTCTGGAGCGCCGCCTGCGCACCTGGTGGAAGGTCGGCAGGGGACTTCTGAGCACGCGCCACCCCCTGCTGGTGCATCTGATCCCCATGCGCCGCTGCAATCTTTCCTGCACCTATTGCAACGAGTACGACGATTTCTCCGCTCCGGTTCCTACGGCGGAGATGTTCCGCCGTGTGGACCGGCTGGCGGGGCTAGGCACTTCTGTCATCACCATTAGCGGAGGGGAGCCGACGCTCCATCCCGATCTGGACGAAATCATCGCTCGCATTCGCCAGCATGGGATGATCGCCGGCCTGATTACGAACGGCTACCTGCTGACCCCCGAGCGCATTGAGCGCCTCAACCGCGCGGGCCTGGAATACCTGCAAATCAGCATTGACAACGTAACCCCTGACGAAGTTTCCAAAAAGAGCCTCAAGGTCCTGGACCGCAAGCTCCAGTGGCTGGCCGAACACGCTGAGTTCCACGTGAACATCAACTCGGTGGTGGGCGGAGGGATTCGTACCCCGGAGGACGCCCTAGTCATTGCCCGCCGTTCGCTGGAGTTGGGCCTGACCAGCTCCGTCGGCATCATCCATGACGGCGGCGGCCAACTGCGCCCCTTAGGGCCGGTCGAGCAAAAGGTCTATCGGGAGATCAAGGCGCTGCAACGGCAGGGTCTCTTCCGGCTGCACGGCCTGGGATTTGCGCCGCGCCTGGATCATTTTCAGGAAGACATCGCCAACGGCCATCCGCATGAATGGCGCTGTCGCGCGGGCGCACGTTATCTCTATATCTGTGAAGACGGCTTGGTACACTATTGCTCGCAGCAGCGCGGCTATCCGGGCATTCCGCTCGAGCAGTACACGCCGGGAGACCTACGGCGGGAATACTTCACCCAGAAAGGCTGCGCTCCAAACTGTACCATTTCTTGCGTGCAGCAGATCGCCATGGTGGACAACTGGCGCCACCCGCAGACCTTACCCTCTCCCCGCCCGCAGCCGGACCACCTCGCGCAACTGCAAACCACGATGCGAGAAGAGAGCTAAGGCCCAGGCTCTCGGTCCTTTCAGTATCCTCTTTTTTTGTCCACCAGATTCAGTAGGGGTTCTCCCGCTAAGTAGCGGCGCAAGTTTTCTTCGAGTAGCTCCAGTTGACGCGGCCAATAGCGGTCGCTCGCGCCGCCGAGGTGCGGAGTGATGAGCGCGTTCGGAAGAGCCCACAGTGGGTGGTCGGGCGGGAGCGGCTCCGGCGCGGTAACGTCTAATGCCGCCCCAGCAATGCTTCCCGACGCCAGAGTCTTAACGAGCGCTTCGGTATCCACTAAGGATCCCCGCGAGATGTTGATGAGGCAAGCGGTGGGCTTCAGGCATTGGAGTTGGGCCGCGCCAATCAAGTGGCGGGTTTCTGGAGTTTCGGGAGCAGCTAGAACCACAAAATCCGCTTCAGCCAGTATCCTGTTTAGTTGCTCGGGAGAATCCACGCGCTCAGCGTACTCGCTGCCCTGGGGGAGACTACGTTTCACGGCGATCACCCGCATTCCCAACGCTTTTGCCCGAACCGCGATTTCGCGCCCAATTGCTCCTAGTCCTACCAATCCCAAGGTCTTCCCGTTCAGTTCTGTGGGGACGTGACCCGGCTGCCAGCTCTCGGCCTGCCCCCAGCGCCGCTCGGCTTGATACGCGGAGCAATCCTTCAGGCGGCGAGCCAGCGCGAACAGCAGCGCGATGGCGTGCTCGGCCACCGGGAGGGCGTGGACGGTGCGCGCGTTGGTGAGCAGCACATCGCTTTCGACGATCTCTGGCAGACAAAGTTGGGTTACGCCGGCGGCGGGAGAATGAATCCATTTAAGCTTCCGGCAGCGAGCAAATTGTTCCGGCTGTAAGGTCCAGGAGACGAGGATTTCGCACTTTGGAAGCGCTTTGGACAGAGCCTCCTGATCGCGGGGGAGGAGAACTTCCAGTTGGGAGAACGAGGCCCGGAGGCGTGCCTCTACCCACTCGGGCACATGGGTGTATGGAATGTGGCTGGAGGAAGGCCAGATCAGCGTGCGCTCTGGATTAGATATCATCGTTATCTCCAGTTGTGAATTTTGGCATCTTATTCAATAGCCGTGCGGAAATTATAGGTGTTCGATGGTAAAATTTAAAAAAGGTCTATGGCAAAGGGGGGCGGGCCCATGCTTATTGGAAATCGGAAAGATATTCCTTATTCCGAGGTCACACCCAAGAACTTATATCTGAATCGTCGAAAATTTCTCTCGAGCGCGGCAGCGGCAGGAACTGCATTCCTCGCTGGCCAACCGATTACTGATCTTCTGGCGTCGCCAGCGCAGGCCGGTCGCGGGAAGAAATTGGAGGGGATTAAGAAGAGTTCCCTGAGCGCGAACGAAAAGATCAATCCCTTCGACGACGTGACCAATTACAACAACTTTTATGAGTTTGGCACTGCCAAAGACGAGCCAGCCAAGTATGCCAAGAATTTCAAGACCTATCCCTGGACTGTCAAAGTGGAAGGGGAAGTCAACAAGCCAGAGCTATTCGACATTGATACCATCCTCAAGATGGCCCCGCTGGAGGAGCGCATTTATCGACTCCGGTGCGTGGAGGCCTGGTCCGTTGTCATACCGTGGGTGGGTTTCTCATTGAGCGAGTTGATTCGGCGGGTGGAGCCTACCTCCAAAGCGAAGTTTGTGGCCTTCGAAACTTTTTTTGATATGAAGCAGATGCCACGAGCCCGCTTTGCCGGAATTCCGTTTCCTTATGTGGAAGGACTGCGGATGGATGAAGCCATGCATCCGCTTACGCTGCTCTGCGTGGGGATGTATGGAGAAGCACTTCCTAATCAAGACGGCGCCCCGGTTCGCATCGTTGTACCATGGAAATATGGCTTCAAGAGCATTAAGTCCATTGTTAAAATCCGGTTTCAGGAAAAACAGCCTCCAACAACCTGGGGCCTCTCTGCGCCCAATGAATACGGCTTTTATTCCAACGTGAACCCTAACGTGGACCACCCTCGATGGAGCCAGGCCACCGAGCGGAGGCTGGGCGAATTCTTCAAGCGCAAGACGCTCCCCTTCAATGGATACGCCGACCAGGTGGCGCAACTTTACTCCGGGATGGATCTCAAAAAGTATTATTAGGAAGCGGAGTTTGCCCGTGCGATCTCTTTTCACCATCAAGAGGCTGAAGATTGTGATTTTCCTTCTGTCGCTGGGGCCATTGGCCTACCTGGTGTGGGGTGTGTTCCACGATAATCTCGGCCCCAACCCCATCGAGAAAATCACGCATGAGACCGGAGACTGGATCCTGATATTTCTTATGCTCACTCTGAGCATTACGCCTCTCCGTAAAATTACCCATTTGCAATCTCTGATTCGCTTCCGGCGGATGCTGGGGCTCTTCGCGTTCTTTTATGCCTGCCTTCATTTCACCACCTACATCTGGCTGGACAAGTTCTTTGATTTTCCGGAAATGGTCAAAGACGTCGGGATGCGTCCCTTCATCACGGCAGGGTTTACGGCGTTTGTGCTTTTGATTCCTCTGGCCGTTACGTCCACGGCAGGCTGGATCCGCCGCTTGGGTGGAAAACGGTGGCAGATGCTCCATCGGTTGATTTACATCAGCGCGGCGGCAGGAGTGGTGCATTACCTCTGGTTGGTGAAATCGGATATTCGAAAACCTCTTCAATACGGAACCGTGCTACTGGTCCTGCTTAGTTACCGGCTTGTGTCTGGGCTCGTGGAAAATCTACGGAAGAAAAAAGCACCTGAGAAAACCAGGAGCGAACTTGTGATGCTCCTCCCTCAAAAAACACTTCCTCGCACCACGAAAGAAATCGGCAGCTTGCCGCCCAGCAACAGTCTTTCTGAACCGTAAAATGAGGTAATGAGCTTTTCTTCTGTTTTGCAGGATTTGGTTCCCTAGGAGGCTGGCTATCGTTCTGCAACCGCTTCCAGTCGTTCGAAAAAATCGGGGAAAGAAACGGCGGCAACTTCGCTATTGCGCAAGGAACTTTCTCCCTGGGCTGCCAGGGCAGCGATTGTGAAAGCCATGGCGATGCGATGGTCTCCGAAGGAATCTAACTCGGCTCCGTGCAGGCGTTGTCCGCCGGGGATGTCGAAGCCGTCCGGATGTAACTCGACACGAGCTCCCATGCGACCGAGGTTTTCCGCCACAGTGGCTAGTCGGTCGCTTTCCTTGAAGCGCAACTCTTCGGCATTGCGCAGAGACAATCCTCCACTGGTGCAGGTCCCCAGAACCGCCAGCATCGGGATCTCGTCAATCAAGCCAGGGACCATTGGTCCCTCGATGCGGCTTCCCCGCAGCGGTCCGCCCATCACATGAATGTCTCCGACCAATTCTCCGCTGATTTCTCCAATGTTCAGGATCTTGAGCGGAGCGCCCAGACTTGACAGGAAATCCAGCACTGCAGTGCGAGTGGGATTCATTCCTACATCCTGTAAATAGAGGTTGGAGTTCGGAAACAAAAGAGCCGCACAGAGAAAAAAGGTGGCCGACGAAATGTCCCCTGGCACGGTCAGCTTCTGCCCGCGGAGGTTGCTTCCCCCTCGCACAGAAATAACGCGGCTCTTGCGGACGACCTCGGCCCCAAACTGGGCGAGAGCGATCTCCGTGTGGTCGCGAGTGGCGACCGGTTCGGTAACGGTTGTTTGCCCATCGGCCAACAAACCAGCCAGCAAAATCGCGCTTTTCACCTGAGCGCTGGCGACCGGCAGTTGATATTCGATGCCGCGCAACCGCCGCCCGTCAATTTGCAAAGGGGGGAAGTTTTCATCCCGCGCGTGAATGGAAGCACCCATTTGTTCCAAGGGTTCAATGATCCGCTTCATAGGACGGCGTTGAAGGGATTCGTCCCCGGTGATTGTGCTATGGAAGGCATGGCCAGCCAACAGCCCGCTCAGCATGCGAATCGTCGAGCCAGAATTGCCTGCATCGAGTGTTTCCCTTGGCGATTGAAGATTGCCGAGACCTCTCCCTTCGAGGACTAACTCTTCGACAGGCTCGCCAGAAGAGGAGTTGACGCGCCGGCGAGAAATTGCCGCTCCCAGTTGTCCGAGGCACCGCAGGGTCGAGGCGCAGTCCGCCCCCGGAGCATAATTGCGGATGGAGGTCTCGCCTTCCGCCATGGTTCCCAGCAGGGCATAGCGATGGGAAATGGATTTGTCGCCGGGCGGTCGCAATCCGCCGACCATATTTTTTGCGGGATGAATTTCACGAACCATCATTTGCAGTTTTTTATCCGATTGTCTGACTGGGCGCAACTTGCCCTTGCAATCCAGCGGTGAGGGGAAGGATCTTCGTGTACCTTCCGGCTCGATTACCGCTTAAGCAGGGATTCCATTTTCTTAGCCAGTTCCATATCGAAGTTGCTGATACCGCCGATGGAATGCGTCGCCAGATCCACAACCACTTTGTTATAGACGTTAGACCACTCCGGATGATGGTTCATAGACTCCGCTACCAGGGCGGCGCTGGCCATGAATCCGAAGGCCTCCACGAAGTTCTCAAACTGGTATTCACGGTGTAGCTTGCCGCCAGCAGCACTCCAACCGGAGAGAGTTTTCAATCCGCTCTCGATCTCCGAATTATTCAACTTCCTCGGTCCCTGCTCCGCCATTGTTATTACCCCCTTCCCGAAAGGAATCCCCGAAATTCTCTATTGATAAAAGGATAATCGTTAAGGACTGGTCTGCACAAGGAACAAACGAAAACATCAAGGGATTTCATTGGACATTGAGCGTCACAGAATTACTGGAAATCCCGTTCACTCTTAGCACGACGGAAACCGTTCCGCTGACTCCTTCGGGCACGCGGGCATTTACTTGATAAACGCCGACCTGCGTGGGAGCCAGCCCCGCAAAATCAAAATCTGTATGCGGCGCAGGAATCCCGTTCATGAGAACCTCGACGGGCATAATCATACGGGAAAGCGGCTGGAGAGGTGCTGGTTGGCCATTAGAGACCCCCGGTTCGACCGGCCCGAGTCCTGTCGCGTAAATCTGCACAAAATCCCCGATTCTGGCTGGCGAGACCGTGCTCACAAGCAATTCACTTCCCGGATGAGTGATGATACCTGGGCCAGTACCGCTCCAATTTTGGCTAAAGATTCCCGGGCCCACGGTACTGACAGAAAGGGAAATCAGTTCGGAAGAGGAAGTTCCGTTTCGAACAATCAAAGAGGCGGTAGGGCCGGTAATCCCTATAGGAACCTGGGCATTGATCTGCAGGGGAGAGACGTAAAACAGCGGAGCGGGAATGCCTCCGATTTCCACGCTGGTATTCGATAGATGAGTGGGCAGAGGGAATGACTCTGCCAGGACAGAGAATGCCGACAAATTCATTCCGAAAATGGAGACGATGGAACCGGGCACCAAAGGAGCGGGAGCCTGCCCATAGCTGGCTGCGTTGACGACTCCGGCCTGAGACACCTGGGCAGTACCCAGAGAAGCCAGCATAAATTGGGCGCGGAGCGATGTTCCCGGAACGGTTGCAACAATAGTAACCGATCCCGTAGCCACACCCAGAGTGGCCATCGTGGCTGCCTTTCCCTGTCCGTCGGTTTCTATACCGGAAGGATTCAAAGAGACGTCACCCTCGGTTACAGCGAATTCCACTCGCGCTCCCGCCACGGGGATCTGATTGGAATCCCGCAGGATTACCTGCAAAGGTTGCGGGAGTAGTTCCCCAGGTTTTCCTATCTGATGGTCTCCGTTCATTACTAATAATGAAAGCGCTGGTACTGAAGGGCTGGCGAAAGTTTCGATTACGATTGTTTGGGTTTCAAAGCCAGGTGCAGTCACCGTTACCAACGCGCGTCCTGGATTGAGCGCAGTAACAGGGACCACAGCAGAGTTCGCTCCAGCGGGAATAACGACCTGTGAGGGAACGCTCACTGCCGCCGGATTGGAGTTCGTCAAAGTCACAGACACATTGGCAGTGGCCGGCGCCAGCAACTCCACGCTGGCCTGCCATCGTGTTCCAGAGAACAACCCCAAAGGGCTGGGGACAAAACGCAGCCCACGCACTAGTTTGACTTGGGCGGTCCCCCGGAAAGAAGTAGCTTGGGCAAAGTAGGGTTCCCATTCCCGGCGAATCGTATCCAGGTGCGCCACCTGGGAGGAGTCCGGAGAATTATTCCGAGGAGTTACCAGAACAAAGGCAAAATTAAAACGCTTCGGCGCAATGACCGAATTCGGAGCGCGGGGGCCGTTGGCTTGGATGATTTGATCTAAGGTTATATTCGCCCGCCTGCCGGGAAAGGAAACGCCGCGTTGAGGAGCGCGTGCGGGATCAATGGGGATGGTGGTAGGCTTGACCAGAAACGTGCTGGAAACTTCTCCCGGGGAGCGCAGTCCCATCAGATATTGGTCAATTTCATTGTAGTGTTCCACAGCTCCAATCGTGGTGAAAGTACCGCTGCCGTTATCCTGAATCCGGTTTCCTTCCAACACCGAAGCATCCGAATTTAACAGGAAACTCCAATGCTGGAAGTCGCGACCCAATAGCGCGGTGCTGTTCGGAGAGCCTTCCGGGTCATTGAACGTCACGTAGACCAGAAAGCGGTGCCCGGCTTCTTGCCCCAAGATGCTGAGCGTAGAATTCTCCCCCAGGAAAACCGTGAAGGGGTCGGAAGGATAACGCAGCAAATTCCCCATGTTGACCAAACTTTGTAAGCGCGAACTGCCAAATTGCTTGGAGAAGTCGAAAACCGCCGGTTCCGATATGTTCCCGATGCCTCTCACGTCGTTGGCAATGTTGACCTCATAGGCAAAAGCTCTTCCCAGACTGAAATCAAAGTTGGTGAATACAATCAGGAAGTCGTAAGCATCTTCATGGGTTTGATAAAAGTGCTGGGCGACGGCGGGCAGGTCCAACTGCGTGGAAGCGGTGAAAACTTCGGCGATGGGTCCGGTAACAGCCGAGTTGCCGGCGGTTCCGCTCAGGTCCAGCAAGTTGGGAAGTCCGGAAAAGTTGCCGGGAGAGACTCCCACAACAGTTTCGCGCCCGTTGATGCCGTTATAGGAAAACTGGATCCGGCCATCCGGCGTGAGGATTACCTGAAAAGTTTCCTGCAGGCCTACTCCGCTTTGCGCAAAATCCGGGACCGCGCTCCAGGTTACGACAAAACGGGAAGACGAAGAAAAATAAGTCAGTTGACCTCCGGCGGATGGATCCAGGTCTGCGAAATACGGGGCGATTCGCGGAGGCCCGGTCAAGAAACGCGCCAGACTTCGGGGACTGATAGCCGTGTCTCCTGCTTGGAAAGTCAAGTTCCCATCGGAATTGATAAAAACTTGGGTATAAGATTGACCAAAATAAGAGAACGAGAAACCCAAAGAGACTTCCCGCGTGCCATCGTCGCCGATATTTCCTGGATTGCTGAGAGGATTTAAGAGAAAACCATTGGCCGCTGCTTCGGAGTCAAAAATCAATGGCCCGGCAGAAACGGTGAAACCCGCTATTGCGGGCTGAAAGGTCAGGGTTCGGTGATCCAGGTCGAAGAAATTCACGGGGATGACCAACGTGCCATCGTCTGGCAAAACGGCCACGTCTCCCACATCCACGGCAGGCGCCGAAGGGAGAGCCTGCGGCACGAACCCTCTTTGCACCCGTTGTTGAACAAACTGACGGTGCAGCGCCAGTTCTGTGAGGACACGCCCCCGGTAAGTGCCATCGGTCGCATGCTCGCTCGTGGAGGCAGCTTCAATGGCTCTGCCAAGACCCAGAACCAGCACCAGCATTAAAAAAAAGGGAAGAAACCGAAGCAAGATCAGTGTTCGACTTGTGAGACTCAAGACCGGAATCCAAACTCCAATATATAATAGCATAGCAGCACTTGGCCGCTCTATGAACTGTTCTAATCCGCATCGCTTTCAGATTGCTTCTGTGAAGCTGCTTTGACTACAATGGATTTTTAGAACATTCTTTGGACGCGCAAAGTCAGTCCAGTGTTCCTTGTAATTGTGCGGAAACAGAAAAGGGGAGTCGTGCGGATGACGAGATGGGTCAAAACTGTGTTTTTTTGTTTGGTTGCTTGCCTCACGGAAAGCAATCTGTTCAGCCAGTTGGGACCCATCCCGCAAGGATTGGTAACCGGTCAGGCAGCCCGTTTTGTGTTGGGGCAGAAAAATTTTTCTGATATCTCTTTCTGCACTCCTAATCCCAACAACCTTCTGGAGTGCCCCTTCCCCACGGATTCCCATCTCGGAGCGATCTCCGGAATTGCCATCGCTGGCAACAAGCTCATCGTGGCCGACAGTTCTTATCTCCATCCTCCCAACAACAACCGCGTCTTAATCTATAACGATCTGAATGCTCTGAAGAATGAGCCTCCGGGGAATTTGGTCCCTGCCGATGTCGTGTTAGGCCAGCCGGACTTTACCTCCTCCACAGAAGGAACCAGCGCTTCCCGAATGTTTCAGCCGGTAGGGGTGGCCACTGACGGAGTTCGCTTGTTTGTGGCGGAATGGGGGAACAACCGCGTCCTGATCTACAACCAGATTCCGGAAACCAGCGGAGCCGCCGCAGACGTGGTAGTCGGCCAGAAGAGTTTTGACACCTCAAGTGCCGGTTCCGGTCCTGATCAACTCACGCGACCCAACAGCGTCTTCAGCGACGGCACCCGATTGTTCATTGCCGATACCCTGAATAACCGCATTTTGATCTACAATCGCATTCCTACCCAGAACGGGGCGGTAGCCGACATTTTGCTGGGGCAGTCGAACTGCCGCTCTGGCCAAACTTTTACTCCGGGCGCGAACACATTATGCAATCCTATGAGCGTCACTACCGATGGCCAGAGATTGATTATCACGGACCAGGGAAATAACCGCGTTTTAATCTACAATAACATTCCAACCCAGAGCGGCGCAGTGCCCGACATTGTGGTTGGCCAGCCGGATTTCATCAGCAAGGGGGCTGGCAATACCGCCACCTCCCTCGACTTTCCTCGCTACGCTTTTAGCGATGGCACTCGCTTGTTGATCGTGGATTCCGGCAATAACCGCATTCTGATCTATAACCACATTCCCACCCAGAACGGGGCGGCGGCAGACCTCGTGTTGGGACAGGAAGACATGTTTGGTCTGATGGAGTCCTGCGCGGCCTCTAACTTCGCTCTCCCCTTCACCATAGCCAGCGACGGAGAGATGCTATTCGTCAGCGACAGTTTCAATCGCCGGGTCTTGGGATTCCGGCCCGGCCCCCCCCTGATCAATCCGCATGGCGTGGTCAATGCGGCCAGTTTTTCAACGGTGGGGCAGACCGCCGCCTGCGGAGTGATCCTGCCGCAACCGCCGGTGGCCCCCGGCGGGCTTGTCTCCATTTTCGGACGTGATCTGGCGGATACCACCCTTCGTGCCGATTCCCCTCCGTACCCAACAAAATTGGGAGGCGTGCAGGTAAAGTTCAACGGCATCCCAGGGCCTCTGCTTTACGTCTCTCCTTTGCAGATCAACGTCCAGGCGCCGTTTGAACTGACCGGCTACAGCACCTCTGTGGAAGTGGAAAAAGATACTCCCAGCGGCCCTGTTATTTCCGCTGCCATCGCTGCCGGATTAGCCAATGGCGCACCAGGCCTGTTCACTCTTTCCGAAACAGGAGAAGGAGCCGGTCTCATTTTCCATACGGATTTTACGCCGGTAACCGAGGAATCGCCGGCTAGGCCGGGAGAATCATTAATCGCTTTGGCCACTGGCTTGGGAACGGTGCAGCCATCGGTTACCACAGGAGCCGCAGCCCAGTTTGGGGCCATCGGGAGTATTGCGATTTCCGGGCCAGCTCCAGTAAATGCGGAGCAAACCATCACGATCACTATCGGCGGCGTCTCTCACTCTTACAAACCCTCCATCGGTGAAACACTCGACACGACTGTGCAAAATCTGGCGAAGTTGATCAACGCCAGCGATCCCACCGTAACCGCCACTGCGGATACCACGGATATTAAGGTAAATCTTCGGGCCAGAGTTTTGGGGGAGGCTGGCGTGGGGATTCCCTATTTCGCTTCTATCTCGGAAGGCGGGACGCTTACTGCAACTGTGGGGGGGGAGGATTCGAACCTGGTGCCTGGAAACATTGCCTTTGAGGGAAGCCCTCAGCCAGGCCAAACGGTGAATATCTTGCTCAGTGGCACTCAGTATTCTTATACCATTGTTTCCGGCGACACAATAACGACCATCGTGGATGAATTGGCGAACCTGATCAACGCTGATCCAAACATCTCTGCCACTGCGAATCCTGCCGACGGCATCATCGAGCTGCAACTTCGCAATCCAGACCAGGCGCCAAGCATTACCTATTCGGTTTCCGTAAGTCCATTAGCCAGACTCGAAGCGATCGTGGGAAATACAACCACAGTGCCAGGAACTATCCAAATCGCTGGAACTGCAACGTCCGGCCAAACAGTAACCATTAATCTTGGGGAAACTATTTATTCATATACGACCACGACTGAAGATACACTGGGAAGCATCGTCAATGAACTAACCAGCGTGATCAACAATGATCCCAATGTTTCCGCCACGGCCGATCTGGACAATCTCCAAATCAATTTGCAGCTTCGGGACCCTGATTCCGGCCTGACGATCCCCTTTTCGGCTTCGGTGTCCGCAACTTCCTTCTTCCGAGCAATAACGGCGTATGAACATCTCACGCCCGGCACTGCCGACGTCGTCAACACCGTTTCCGCAAGCATCGGAAGTCTTTTGCCGACGGTTCCTGGAAACATACTTTTCGGGGGGACACCTGAACCCGGGCAAACCGTTACAATCACTTTGCAGGATACACCCTACGCTTATACGGTTACCGCCGGAGATACCCTAGTAACCGTCATAACCAAGCTCGCGGATCTCATCAACGCAAACCCCAACGTTTCCGCCAGCGCTGATCTGGCCAATCTAGAGATCGTTTTGCGGTTGCGATCCACTGCTGCCCAAGATCCGCAAATTACCTTTTCGGCTTCGGCCTCTCCGGCGGCGGGCCTGATCCTATTGACGCGAAGTACTGCGGATTTTGCGGATATTGGTATCAGTTTTGCGGGTCTCCAGAGCGGGACAGTGGGCCTTTACCAAGTCAATTTTACGGTGCCAAGCAATATCCAACCCAATCCCAAAGCAGCTCTTCGGCTCCGGCAGAATCTCATTATTTTTGGTTCCATCAGCCAATTTAATATCTTTAGCAATCCCGTTGAGTTCCCCATCGCGGCCGCTCCCACCGAATAGCGCCACGCGCCCACCTCACACACTGACCGCGGTAAACCGATAAATACCTTACATTGCTTCAGGAACATCGATGCCGAGCAGGTCCAGGGTTACCGTCAGGTGCCGCTCCACTATCTGAACCAGCCATAGGAGAAACGCCTTCCGAACCGGATCCTTTTCTATCAGGATTCGAAACCGGTGGTAGAAATTGTTGAAAGACTGAGCGAGCTGAAAAGCATACTTGGCGACTGCCGCCGGTTCAGTGGTGGAAATGGCCTGTTCGGCAACAGCTTCCCATTGGCTTGCCTGATAAAGCAACTCCCAGAAGGGATCGCCCTCCGGCGGCGTGAGATATTGCCGCAACACTTCCGGAGTTACCGAGGATCGATCAAACTTCCCGCCTTCTTCTTCGAGCTTACGGAAGATGTTCCGGGCGCGCACCACGGCATATTGAACATACGGTCCAGTTTCTCCTTCAAAACTCAGCGCTTCGCGGAAATCAAAAGCGATGACGGCATTGCAGGTATATTTCAACAGAAAATACCGCAACGCTCCCAGCGCGATCTGGCGGGCGATGCGCTGGCAAAATTCCTTTGATTCCCCTGGATGGCGAGATTCTACCTCGCGGAGTGCCTCCTCCACCAGCCGGCCCATGAGATCGTCTGCCTTTACCCCCAGCCCCTTTCTCCCCGAGACCTCGATATAGGGGCGGCGAGCCTCCTCCGGGCTCAACTCGATGCCCATCTCGGCGCAGCAGCGCGGCGAAAGCGCGACCATCTCGTAGGAAAAATGAATGGAACGGGCGGCTTGCTCGTTAAAACCCAGGGCGCGCAGTCCTGCCCCCACGATATTTTGGAGATAGGCCTGGCGGGTATCAATCACGTTGTACACTTGGGCGGCGCGGCCAAACACGGGAGCAGCGTGATCGCCAGGTTCCGTACTGCTCATCCATACTATGTGTCCATCGGAATAACTGTGAAAAGGACGGTAATGGAAATCTTTCCCCAAAAGACCAAATTTCCAGAGCTGGTAGGCAATGTCCTTGCCCACGTAGGTGACAGTCCCATTGGAGCGGACGATAACCTTGGTATCCTCTCTTTCGCTCTCCTCGGATGCCTCTGCCTGATCAGCCTCATGCTGCCGCATGACCCAGCAGCCCTTGTTTTTACCCTTGCTTTCGAAGTAAATGGCACCGCTGGCCTTGAGCAGCTCAAAAGCTTGGTCCCAAAAGCGCAGGTGGAGGATTTCGCTCTCGCGCGGCAGCAAGTCATATTGCACGTTGAGGCGGAGCATGGTGACCAGGTGACAGCGGACAATGGCTGTGGAAACGATCTCCGCCAAGAAGGCCGTGGTATTGTTTCCCTTTTCAATCTCCCGAAGCGCTTGGCTACGGAGTTCTAATCGCGCCGGATCTTCCGCCAAGAAACGAGAAACGCGCGCATATAAATCCCAGCAGTAGTAGTCAAATTTCAGGGTTGGGTCTCGCGCCAGCCGAGCGACCTCCTCCTCTGTTTTTTTCTCCAGTTCCAGGAATCCCACAACAACGTCCGCCACTTGCAGACCCGTGTTGTCGATGTAGTTTTGGACCTCCACCCAATGACCTCGGGAGCGCAATAGCCGCACGAAGGTGTCTCCCAAAGCTGCGTTGCGCAAGTGGCCGATATGGGCTGCCTTGTTGGGGTTGATATTGGTGTGCTCGACAACAA
>JACQGE010000183.1 GCA_016199675.1 Acidobacteriota bacterium
CCCCATCAGGCCCTCGGCTAACTCACCCCGCAGCAGTTCCTGCTGCGGGAGCAGAACCAACAAAAGTGTCACTAATCAACTGGACGAGTACATCCCGTTGACAATAAGCAAACATTATGTGTAATCTTTTGGGCGGTAGGCAATTGCATTATAGTAGACATTTTCCGGCGAGGAGTGGAGGCTTAGTGAGCCGCCGGGAGTTTACTCTGGGCAGTACGCTGCATAGCGTGGATGTAGCCGAAAGGCTCGTGCGAATGTTGTGCGAGCACGTAGGTTACACCGAGCGTCAGTGCGAGGAGATTGCCTTGGCCGTGCGGGAAACGGTAGCCAATGCAGTGCTTCACGGCAATTGTTGCGACGCGGCGAAGAGGGTAACTCTGGCGACGGAACTCAACGATACTAGCGTGGTCATTTCCGTTCGAGACGAAGGAAAGGGTTTTGATCCGTCTTTGGTGCCGGATCCGCTCGACCCCCGGAATCTTCTTCAGGAATCGGGACGGGGCATCTTTCTGATTAAAGCCTTAATGGATGAGGTAAGCTTGCAATGCGCCGCCGGAGGCACGGAAGTGACGATGATCAAGTATCGTTCAAAACTGAGTTAAGGAGGCGAGCAGAATGAGCATGAAGGCGAACAGCCGGCAAGTGAATGGCGTGACGGTGATTGATCTCAGCGGACGGATTATTCTCGGCGAGCCCACCAGCACGTTGCGGGAGATGCTGCGGGACATGGTGGTGCGCGGCGAGAAGAAAATTCTCCTGAACCTAGCGGATGTCAACTACATTGATAGCTCTGGCCTGGGAACCCTTGTCAGCGGATATACTACTTTGGCCAGCCAGCAGGGGCAGCTCAAGCTGGTGAACCTTACCAAGCGAGTCCACGACCTTTTGCAACTGACCAAGCTGCTGACAGTTTTTGAAGTGTATGATAACGAAGCGACGGCAGTGAAGAGCTTCCAGTGAAGCTTTGCGGTTTCATTGGGGCTTCTGTAGATTCGAAATCAGTTTCCGCGTTTCTTTTCTAACCATAATCCAAGATGAGCAAGCGTAGGTTGCCCGACACCGGCATTCCGAACCGCGCGGAGGAGAGCACATAGACCATAAAGCGCGGTCTGGAACGCGAAATTGCCCCCATCGCATCATAAGATTTCTGACTGACCTTATTTTTGCCTATTAAGGAGTTTCTTTGCCCTTCCTTGACCGGTTGGCCGCCTGGGCGCAACAATCGCTCTTGCCTCTCGGCGCAGGAGGACTTTTCGCGGCGGCTATTTTAGATTCCACCTTTGTGCCTTTGCCGGGCGGCGTGGATCTCTGGTTAATTTCTCTTTCCGTCCTTCATCCTTCCCGAATGCCCTACTATGCCTTGGCGACGGCGGTAGGATCCGTGATGGGATGTTCCGTGCTTTATTTCATTGCCCGGAAAGGGGAAGAGACGCTCTGGGAGCGAAAACATAAACCTCCTGCGGCTTCTCGCGTCCGGCAATGGGTGGAAAAATACGGCTCCCTGTCCCTGTTTGTCGCCGCTCTACTTCCTCCTCCCGCTCCATTCAAACTATTCGTATTGACAGCAGGTTTGTTGAAGCACCATTTTGAAAAGTTCATCATCGCGCTTTTGTTGGGACGTCTATTGCGTTATTTTTTAGAGGGCTTATTGGCTGTCCGCTACGGGCGGCAGGTTTGGGCATGGCTGGTCCGCTCCGGCCCTCTTGCCTTCACCACGATTGCCGTCGGGCTCGCTCTGTTGTTGCTAGCCCGCCATCTCCGGCACAAGCTAGCATTGACAAGGGATGAGTGATCAGTGATGAGTCAGCAAGACAGAAGCACCACTCCATCCTGATCGCTTGTCGCTGCTCACGGATCGCTGCTTTCCTACAATCCAAATTTTCCCCACTTCCCATCCACCAGAACCTTGATTTTAGGGTCCATGCGGATTTCGTCGGGCCACGGTCTTTGGAATCCTTCCGAGGGCCATTTCCGCGTGGCATCCACCCCCATCTTGGACCCGAAATTGGGGAGGCGGCTGGCATGGTCCAGCGAGTCCACCGGGCCGAGCATGAACTGGATGTCCCGCTCCGGGTCAATGTGGTTCAGGGTTTTCCAGACGACTTCGCGCACGGTGCGCACGTTGACGTCCTCGTCCACCACTACGATGCATTTAGTGAACATGGCTTGTCCGAGCGACCAGATGGCATTCATCACCTTGCGCGCATGGCCGGGGTAGGACTTGCGGATGGAGACCAGCATCAGGTTGTGGAAGATGCCTTCGGCAGGCATGTGGATATCCACGATTTCCGGCAGTTGCAGTTGCATCAGCGGCAGGAAGATTCGTTCGACGGCGTTCCCCATCCAGTAGTCTTCCATAGGCGGCGGGCCGACTATGGTCGTCGAATATATCGGATCTTTACGGTGGCAGACGCAGGTGACATGAAAAACCGGATAGTCGTCCGCCAGCGAATAATATCCGGTATGGTCGCCGAAGGGGCCTTCCCGTCGTTGCTCTTCTAAATCCACGTAGCCTTCGAGGACAATTTCAGCCGTGGCCGGGACTTCAATATCCACCGTCCGGCAGCGGAGCATCTCCACGGGCTTGCCGCGCAGGAAGCCGGCAAACAGCATCTCATCCAAGTCCGGCGGCAGGGGCGCCATGGCGGCGAAAGTCACTGCGGGGTCGGTCCCCACAGCCACGGCCACCTCCATCCGCCCGCTTTTTTTCATCTGGCTGGCGCGGCGAAAATGTTCCGCCCCATGTTTGTGAATCTGCCAGTGCATCGCCGTGGTCCGCTCGTCAAACACCTGCATGCGGTAGAGACCGCAATTGCGTTTTCCGGTTTCCGGGTTCTGGGAGAAAACAGTCCCGAAAGTGATGAACTGTCCTGCGTCTTGCGGCCAGCACTTCAATATGGGGAAATCGAACAGTGAAAAGTCCTTTTCATGGAGGACTTCCCTCACCGGCCCGTCTTTAACCTCTTTGGGAATAAACGAACCGATCTCGGCTAGCCGAGGGATCATCTTGAGCTTCTCGATCAGGCCCTCGGGGGGTTTCATTTGAATCAGCTCCCGAATCCGCTGGGCAATGTCTTCAACGGAGCCGACGCCGAGCGCAATCTCCATGCGCCGCTGGGAGCCAAACGCGTTGATGAGCACCGGGATACGGCTTCCCTTGACATTCTCAAACAGCAGCGCCGGGCCGCCGCGCTTACTGACCCGGTCCGTGATCTCTGTGATTTCCAGGATCGGGTCCACTTCCACTCCGATACGTTTCAGTTCCTTCGCTTGCTCCAACGCACGAATAAATGCCCTGAGATCGTCGTATGCCACAGTTCGCCTTTCGTAGAGTGTTCTGCCGATTATAGTACGCGGCTGCCCTCATGCTGTAGAATGTTCGGCAAGGAAACACAAGGAGGCCAGTTATGACACCCCCAGCAACAGAGTGGAATGACGTGCTGAAGCGGCTCGAAAACCTGGAAAGGTGGAATCGGCGCGTGAAGCAAGCGGGAACCGTGGTTTTGATTCTCGCGGCCTCTGTGCTGCTCGTGGGTCAAGCTCAGGGCTGCCGCCGCACAGTCGAGCGCACAGTCGAGGCAAACGAGTTTGTTCTCAAGGATAGCAGCGGGATTGTACGAGGAAGGTTTTCTATGACCGAGCAGGGACCGGAATTGGGCCTTTTCGACTCAAGTGGGCAGCAACGCATTGCGTCGCTTAGGCTGTCGTGTAAGAGTTTACAAGGAGAACCAGGCAAAACCAGTACCCAAGAATCCTGCAGCTCCCAGTTGAGCCTTAAGGAGTCACATGAAAACGCTTTTGAAGTTTTCTTGGCCGCAGGTAGAACTGCTTCCACTGTTCAGGTGGGCGAAGTTTTTCAAGCTAAGGATGAAGTCGAAGCTCTCCTCGCTGATCTCGCCGGGGTCGAGGGGTTTACACTCTCCGAAACCCCACGGGTGGCGCTTCAATCCAGTAACGAAGGGCAGAGGGTAGAACTCTTGGATAAACAGGGCTTTCAGACCATTGTTGGAACCACCCTTGAAGCACCGCGCACTGACGAAAGCCACAAGACCTCCGCAGCCTCAGTGGTTCTGTTCGACAAGGATAAGAACGTGCTCTGGAAGGCTCCTTAGTTGTGCAGCCGAGTTGCACAACTCAGGGATCACCGCTTTCTTTCGCTTGGGTGCGTTCCGCCCGCTTCTTCATTACCTCCTCCAGCAACGGCTTCATTGATTGCGGAACTCTGTCGCTCCCTGCATGAAGAGACTCCACGAATTTCAGGACTTCCTTCTGTTTCTCCGGAGGCAACCTCCGCAATATCTCCAGCACTTTTTCTTCGATTGTCATAGAGACCCCCTCTGCCTTTTCACATTATAGGGTTTTTGCTCACAAAATCAGCATACAATCCCCGTAGGAGTAAAACCTGTACTTCTCCCGCACGGCGTGCTCGTAGGCAGCCAGAGTCAGTTCTCGCCCCGCGAAGGCGCACACCAGCATCGTGCCCTGAGCCAATCTGGTCCATCTCATTTCTTGCTCGCGCAACTTCTAACATGCCTCCGTGTTTGTAATAGTGAAGGCACAAGGAGGTACGGAATCACCGGCTCCCGCCGGGAAAGAGGAGCAAAAGTTGTTGTGCGAAGACATTAATAAATTTGGAGGAGCAATGAGAAGCGACATCAAGATCGGAATTACTACCTTACTTCTGGCGGCTGCATTGACTTGGGTTGCCGGGGTGCGCGCTCAAGGGCCTGGTCCCGGGGACAGGATGAATCCGGGCCGCTTCGTGGACCGTATGGCCCAGCAACTGAACCTGACCGAGGAGCAGAAAAGCCGGGTTCAGTCCTACCTGGAAGACCAACGAAGCCAGATGCAGGTGTTGCGGAACGACACCACGCTGACCCGAGAACAGAAGGCCGAGCGGATGCGCGAGATTACTCAGCAGACCCAGGATAAGATGGAGTCCATCCTCACCGTAGAGCAAAAGCAAAAGGCCGAAGACCTGCGCCAGCAGGCGCGCAACCAAGTGCAGGAACGGGCCGGGGAGCAGTTTGACCGCATGGGGCGATTGCTCGACCTGACGCCGGAGCAGAAGACCCAAATGCAATCTTATCTCGATAGCCAGCGGACCCAGTTGCAGGCCCTGCGGGACAACAGTTCGTTGACTCCGGAACAGCGGCGTCAGCAGGCACAAGAAATCCAGCGGCAGACTTCCGACCAGATTCGCGCGCTGCTGAATCCAACGCAGCAGCAGAAACTCCAAGACTTGCGAGAAGGGGGCCGGGAGCGGTTTCGCGGCCCCATGCGGGGACGTGGACTCCAAGGCCCCGGCGGTCGTCGGCGGTAGCTTCCTCACCGTCACTGAACCAACATCTACTCGGACATAAGGGGGGTGCTGCTGCCCCCCCCACGGTTACAGGATCAGCATGCAATCGCCGTAGGAGTAGAAGCGGTAGCGCTCCCGCACCGCATGCTCATAGGCAGCCAGCGTGAGTTCGCGCCCGGCAAAGGCGCAAACCAACATCAGCAAAGTCGTGCGCGGCAGATGGAAATTGGTTAGAAGGCCTCCGACGACGCGAAACGGAAATTCGGGCAGGATGAACAATTGGGTTTCGCCGCTCCCCGGTTCTATCCTTCCACCATGCGCGGCAGCGATGTGCTCCAGGGTCCGAACGGTGGTCGTGCCGACGGCCACGATGCGCCGCTTTTGCTCCAGTGCCCGGTTCAGGCGCGCGGCAGCTTCCGGCGCAACGTCAAATCTCTCCGGGTGCATCCGGTGTTCTTCAATCTTCAGCGCATGGATCGGCTGAAAGGTCCCCAGACCCACGTGCAAGGTAATCTCCACACGCTCGACGCCACGTTTTTCCAGTTTATAGAGAATTTCTTTGGTGAAGTGCAATCCCGCTGTCGGCGCTGCCACCGAACCGGGCTGCCGGGCATAGACGGTCTGGTAGCGTAGCCGATCCTGCTTTTCGTCCGGACGGTGAATATAAGGCGGGAGAGGGACGTGGCCGACTCGCTCCAGCATTTCTGGCAATGAGATGCCTTCCGGGAACCGCAATATTCGAAGTCCGAAATCTCCGCGTCCGATTACTTCAGCCTGCAATAGTGGTGATTGTTCTTTGCCCGGATTGAACGTAGCGGTGGCATGACCGTGAAAAACCAACTTCTCGCCTACGCGCACTTTGCGCCCCGGTTTTACCAGCGCCTCCCAGGTGCGCTGGTCCAACTTTCGCGCCAGGAGCACCTCGATTTGCGAATGGAGATACTCATGTTGGGCCGGATTGCGCTTGCCAATGGGCTGTGAGTAAACGCCCATGCGGTAACCGAACAAGCGCGCTGGTAATACCCGCGAATTGTTAAATGCCAGCAGATCTCCCGGTTCCAGAAAGTTGGGAAGCTGGCGAAAGGTCGCGTCTTCCAGCCGCTTTTCTTTCCGGCGCCCCACCAACATCCGCGCGTCTGTACGCCGCCGCGCTGGATACTGGGCGACCAACTCCGGGGGCAGATGGTAATCGAAATCTTCGAGCTTCAGGTTAGGGTTTGCCATAAAGCAGAGATAATCTACACGTAACTATAGAATACAAACAACCGTTAGCTTTCCTGGAAATGGCAGCAGGGTTGGACATATCCTAGTAAAGCAGAAAAACGACAAGCAGATCCCTCGTCGCTGTCGCTCCCCTCGGCAAGCTCGGGGCAGGCTCTCGGGATGACATGAGGGATGGGAGAAGGCAAGAAGTGGTAAGAAATGCGCTCACAGACACGGGAGAGAAAATCCTCACGGAGTATGGGGAGCGGGAAAGGGGCTTGGCGACTGCGCGACCAGTTGCAGGATTTGGCCTGCTCCCTGTTGCAAGAGGTTTTCGGCGGTTTTCTTTCCCAACGCTTCTGCCGCTGCAAT
This sequence comes from Acidobacteriota bacterium, assembly GCA_016199675.1. Classification (GTDB taxonomy): domain Bacteria; phylum Acidobacteriota; class Terriglobia; order 2-12-FULL-54-10; family 2-12-FULL-54-10; genus JACQGE01. The sequence goes on from JACQGE010000183.1 coordinate 6,878, forward strand.
GGCCGCTTTCGCACCGGTGTTTAAACTGCCCGGCGGGGATATTTGCGTGGAGCGAAGGAGTTGGTTTCCGTCAGGATGGATCACGACGGCCGTCAGGCGAATCCGGTCTTCTTCCTGGCGCGAAATGGCGGCGATGGGAACCTGGCACCCGCCTCCTAAATGCCGGAGCAGCGAACGCTCCGCTGTCGTGCTAACCCGCGCCCAGCGATCCTCCAGCAAAGCGAGTATCCGCAAAGTTTCTTCATCCTCTGCTCGTGCTTCAATTCCCAAAGCACCCTGACCGACGGCGGGGCAGAGCGTTTCCTCGGCAAAATATTCCGTGATCTGTTCCGCCAGGCCCATCCGAACGAGGCCCGCCGCCGCGAGTACGATGGCATCCAGCCGCCCCTCGCGCAGTTTGCGCAGCCGCGTGTCGAGGTTGCCTCGCAATGGCTCGATCTGCAAATCCGGCCGGAGGTGCTTGAGTTGCGCCGCGCGCCGGACACTGCTAGTCCCCACTCGCGCCTCTGGAGAAAGCTCGGCCAAGCGCTTTCCATCTCGGCTGACCAGAACATCCCTGGGGTCCTCGCGCCGGGGCACCGCCGCCAATATCAACCCTGCGGGGATTTCCGTAGGCAGGTCCTTCAAGCTGTGTACCGCCAGATGCGCGCGCCCTTCCAGCAGCGCTTCTTCAATTTCCTTCGTAAACAGGCCCTTGCCGCCGATCTGTGGTAAGGGTTCGTCCTTCATTCGGTCCCCTGTGGTCCGCACCGTCAGGATTTCGACTCGGATGCCTGGCGCTAGCCGCTCGATCTCTGCCTTTACCCAGTTCGATTGTTGGAGGGCCAGACCAGAGCCGCGCGTAGCTAAAGTGAGCGTGTTTGTGGACAAGAAAGCGCCAGGGAAAAAACTAGTAGGCTGTTGAAAAACCTCGTGGGATGTCATTCTGAACCCCGGCGCGGTTTGCCGGGCTGAAGAATCTGTTTTTGTTTTCGACATCAGAAGTGAAAAGCAGATTCTTCGCTTTGCTCAGAATGACATCGTCGGTCATTTTTCAACTGCTTCCTAATGTTTCAGATTAAAAATTCTTCGCACCGTTTCCACGAGTTTCAGCCCGTCCGGCTGCTGAGCCAGAGTTTTCAGGTGCGTGATCGGCGAGTGGAGAATTTTGTTGACCATGCCCCGGGTGAGCGCCTCGATGGCTTCTCGCTGCTCAGGGGTCAGGCTGTCGAATTGGGCCTCCATGCGTTCCAGTTCCTGCTGGCGGACCTGTTCAAAGTGCGTCTGAAGGTCAACGATCGTAGGCACAACGTCGAGCGTTTTCAGCCGCCGCAACAGCTTTTCCACCTCCTGCTCGACGATGTGCTCGCCGTGCTGTGCCTCGCGAAGGCGCTCTTTGAGATTGGCTTTCACAACGGTTTCCATGTCGTCAATGTCGTACAAAAATAAATTGTCGAGCTTGTTGATCTCCGGATCAATATTGCGCGGCACGGCGATGTCAATCAGGAAGATGGGCCGGTTCTTGCGTTCTGCCAGCAAACGCTGCCCGTCGCTCTTGCGGATGAGGAACTCAGTAGCAGCCGTAGAACTGATGAGGATGTCGCACTGCGCCGCGTATTCGAGGAATTGTTCAAAAGGCACGGCGCGTCCTTGCAGCAGGCTGGCC
>JACQGE010000184.1 GCA_016199675.1 Acidobacteriota bacterium
CTGCCGGTGGCGGCCTTCAGCGACGGATTCACCACAGCGGCGGTGTCGGGAACGGGCACCACCAATAAGGTGGTGAAATGGACCGACGGCGCTGCGGGCACGCTGGGCGACTCGGCCATCTTCGAGTCCGGTGGCCAGGTCGGCATTGGGACCACGACGCCGGGGAGCCTGCTGAATGTCGTCCAACTGGGCGGGATTTACAATATCGGTCAGTTGCGCATCTTCAACTCGGCGGGAGCGGGCGTGCTGACGAACAGCGTGGCGGGGATGCAATTTAGCTTCCCCAATCTGCTATCGGGCAACCAGCGCGCCAGTTTCGGGTTGATGCACAGCGCGGCCGGGACTACCGGGAACGCGTTTCTGGACGCGGTGTATGCCAACGGATCGCTGGCGGTCATCAACGCCAGTCGGGGGTTTTCGTTTGCGACGGAATCGCCGAACCAGCCGATTCGGTTTTTTACGGGGGGGAACCCGGCGGCCCGAATGCTGATTGACGGGTCGGGGAACGTGGGCATCGGGACGGCGACGCCGGGCTCGAAGCTGGAAGTGAATGCGGGTACGGGGGGTGCGGGTATTGCCGTAAAGAATGGCGGTGGTTTTGGTCTCAAGATTAATCCCTGGGGCGGAGGCAGCAATGATGTGAACCTTGATTCCGTATCCAATAACGGGAAGGTTCATTTGGGCCGAGATGTCACGGCCTCCAACTGGACCTTCGAAAGCGGCAACGTCGGCATCGGCACAGCCAGCCCAACATCCGCTCTCCATGTGTTTAACAACACGTCTGGTTCCGGAATCGTGCTCTCGGCGGATGCGATAGCAGGGGAATGCGGCAGCACTGGTTGCGCGGGGATGGAGGGGATCTCAACCGGCAGCAACGGAGTTGGAGTATATGCCAATTCCAGCGGCAGCAATGGCAGTGGAATACTCGCCTTCGCTTCGGGCAGCAGTGGAATCGCGGTCAACGCGATTGCTTCCGGCGGTGCGTCTCAAGCAGGAACGTTCAGTGGCAACGTTACCATCAACGGCAATCTCACTGTGACTGGCACCAAAGCCGGGTTCAAGATTGACCACCCACTGGATCCGGCCTATAAGTATCTAGTCCACACCGTCGTCGAGTCGCCCGACATGATGAGTCTCTATAATGGCAATGTGGTTCTGGATGCGAACGGGGAGGCCGTCGTGACGATGCCGGAATGGTTCGAAGCATTGAACCGTGAGTTCCGCTATCAATTGACTTGCATAGGCGGTTTCGCACCCGTTTATGTGGCTGGGGAGATCGACGGCAACCAGTTCAGGATTGCCGGCGGGAAGCCGGGGATGAAGGTTTCCTGGCAGGTTACGGGCGTTCGCCAGGACCCCTACGCCGAAGCCAACCGGATCAAAGTGGAAGAGGAAAAAACCGGGGGTGAGCGCGGCCTGTATCTGCACCCCGAGGTGTACGGCCAGCCGAAGGAGAAAGGCATCGAATACGCCCATCGCCCGCCAGAAATGCATCCTGGAACGGAGAGCGCAGATGCTGCACTGGTTGCTACAAAGTGAGGAGAAGAAAACAGAAAGAGCGGATTCCCTTCGGCAAGCTCAGGGCAGTTTTTCGCCCGGCCCGGAATGACAACATCTTCCCGAGGCGCTACACCGCACAGCGGATTTGCTCCTAGATTGGTCTTCTTTGGGGATTGAAAAATGCCATCATCTGGAAAGCTTGGTTTTGTTGGACTGGGGATTATGGGGTTTCCGATGGCGGGGAACCTTATCAAAGCCGGACATGCTTTGACGGTTTACAACCGCACGCGCAGCAGGGCCGAAGGACTGGCACTGGGTGGCGCAACGGTGGCGGATACACCGGCGGAAGTGGGGCGGCAGGCGCAAGTGATTTTCCTTTGCCTGGGAGATTCGGTGTCGGTGCGCCAGCTTGTGGAAAGCCTGATGGGAAGTGTGCAGCCCGGCTCCTTGGTGGTAGACTGCACCACGATTGCGCCCTCCGTCAGCCGCCAAATCGGCGTGCGATTCCTCGAGCGCGGAGTGGATTTCCTCGACGCTCCTTGCAGCGGCAGCAAGGCTGGCGCTACCAATGCCACGCTCACCTTCATGGTTGGAGGTGCTCCGAAAGCGTTCGAGAGGGCCAAACCTTACTTGGAGGTAATGGGCAAGAAGGTCTTTTACATTGGGGGGCCGGGGATGGGGCTGCAAGCCAAACTGACGCAAAACTTAATTGGCGCGCTTACCGTGCAGGCCATGGCGGAAGGTTTCGTGCTGGCGCGTAAGGCCGGATTGTCGCCTTCCTTGATGTTGGAAATTCTACAGGCCAGCGTGGCGCGCAGCCCGATCATCGAGGCGAAAATGCCCATAGTTCTGAAACGAAACTTCGAGCCGAATTTCTCCTTGAAGTGGATGCACAAGGATTTGGGATTGATGCTGGAATCGGGCCGGGAGCTAAACGTCCCGCTGCCAGCCACCGCACTGGTGCACGAGCTATTTGGGGCCTCGGTGGCGATGGGCCACGGCGAGGAGGACTTTGCCTCGGCAATTTGCTTGCTGGAAACGCTGGCTGGAGTGCAAGTCAGTGACCCGGAATGACTTCTCATAAACCTTGGTGGCCGCTTCCTTATTGTCGCCGCTCGGATTCTCTTTATGAAAATGGCCTAAACAGGAGATTTTGTGTTTGACTCTGCCAGGCAGCGCTCTTATCATGAGGGTAGAAGTTTGAGGTGATTTTTTCTCCCAAGACCATGAAATCAGTAGGTGAAACTCTGCGGAAAGAGCGGGAAGCGCGCGGGATCCTCTTACAAGAAATCTCCGAAGAGACGAAAATCAGCATACGCCTTCTACGTGCCATTGAAGAAGATCACTTCGAGTTGCTCCCCGGAGGGCTGTTCAATAGGAACTTCATCCGCCAATATGCTCGCTATCTAGGACTGGACGAAGAGGCAGCCGTCCAGGAGTATTTGAAAAGCGACAGGGCGAATGGGGAGCTAGAGGAAGAAAAATCCACTTCCCCATCAGAAATACAACCCACGCCCTCGGGGACAGGGTACTTCCGTGTTGTTGTAACAGCCATCTGTCTTGGTGCACTCGCTGTTGTGCTGGCGTACGGCATGTACCGGCTGAAAGAATACATGGCCCCTTCCGCTTCCTCCGCAGAGGGATTTTCCAGCGGCCCCGCGGCTGTTTCCCCTCCTGCAAGTATGGATTCTCCCCCGAAAGAAGAAACAGCGTCCGCTTCGAGCGCTACAATAGATCAAGCCAGCCCTGGGCCTTCTCCTGCCATAGATACCAATCTCTCTAATTCCGCTCCGGAAAATCCACCGGAGGCAGCAAGCAGCGGAGCGGTTCTTCCCGGCAATACCCCCGAACTCGAACTGCAAATTGACTCGATCGCTGCAGTATGGCTTTCCATCATTGCCGATGGCGAAAAACAATGGCAAGGAACTTTGCAACCAAACCAAACGAGGCAGGTGAAGGCGAGTGACTCGATCCTGCTGACGGTGGGGGATGCTGGAGCGGTGGACTTGAGCCTCAACGGGAACTCGCTTCCTCCGCTGGGACATGCCGGCCAGGTCAGGAAAATCACCATCACTTCCAAGGGACTGGCACCCACTCTGTAAGGATCCTGACTTGTCTTCACGCCCGCCTCTGCCCGGAGAATTGTTGCGAAGGGAAAAATTGTTGCTGGCGCGCGGAGCAGCAGAAGCCTCGGAGCAGCCCCGGCTGGATCTTTTGATTCCCCTGACTGCCGACCCTGACGAAGCGGTGCGCCAGGCAGCGCTGGAAACTATAAATCGCCTGGGGAATGACTACTGCGCCCAGGCGCTGGCGTCGCCTTCCATGCCGGAATTTGTCTTGTGCTACTTTCTCGACCCAGCCCACCTGCGCCCCCAGTTGCTGCCGGTGCTTCTGGCCAATCCGTCATCGCCTTCTGAGGCGATCAATACCCTGGCAAGTAGCGCCGGGCCGGAGGTCATTCCGCTTCTTCTGGAACATCTGGACCTTTTGAAGACCTCGGCACTGGCCGCCTTAAAAGCGAATCCAGCCTATCTCCATTGGGAAAAGAAATCCGCCATCGCGGCTCTGCCAGAGGAAGAAAAACTGGCGGCGGCTCGCGGAGATCGGGAACTACCCCTCGAACAACGACTCTCTACGCTGGTTTTGCTGGCCTCGGATGCAAACTCGGAAGTGCGCCGCGCCGCTGAGTCCACTTTGGGGCGGGTCGAGGAGGTCCGCTGCGCAGAACTGCTGGCCGATCCATCCCTGGAGGAACCCGTAGCCCGCTATTTTCTGGAGCCTGGCCACATTCGGCCGGCGATGTTGCCCGTTCTTCTGGCTCATCCTGCTTCTCCCCCGGACGCGATAACTGCCCTGATAGCTCAGGCAGGTCCTAACATCATCCCCGTCCTGCTCGATAATCTGGATTTACTGAAAACCTCGGCCCTGATTGCTTTAAAGGACAACCCGGCCTATCTCCATTGGCAAAAAGAGCCGCCCACCCAGGGAATAGTGGTGGAAGTAGACCTGCTGGAACTGCTGATTGCTGAAGCGGAAGCGGAGGAGTTGCAGGAGTTTCATGCAGAATTAACCGAGGAAGAGCAAAAGGAGCCCGAGGGAGGGATTTACAGCAAAATTTCTAAGATGGGCGTGGCCCAGCGGGTGAAGTTAGCGCTGCTGGGCAGCCGGGAGGAGCGAGCTTTGCTGATCCGGGATTCCAGCCGGTCAGTTTGCCGTGCCGTGTTGAGCTCTCCCAAGCTCACCGACACCGAGATCGAGAGCTTCTCCGGCATGAAAAATATCAGCCAGGAGGTCCTGCGCCTCATCTCGATGAACCGTAAATTTATGAAGAACTATACGGTGGTGAAAAATCTAGTCAACAATCCCCGGCTGCCGATTGATGTGGGGCTACCCCTGCTGCACCGCCTCATTATCAATGATCTGTTCGGAGTCTCCCGCAGCAAAGAAGTACCCGACACCATTCGGAAGATGGCCGAAAAACTGTACAAGGCGCGGCGCCCATGAACGCCTGTCCAAGTTCCTGACAGCTAGAGCGACGGTACAACCGGTTTTCCGAACAACCTTTGGAGGTTTCCTGGAATCGTTCTCCTCGCCCAAAGCCGCTTTTGAACCGCTAGGTAGGACTGGCGTATACTTTGAAGAGGACAATCCCACCGGAAATCCCATATAAGAGGAGGGTCTCGTGACAGTTCATTCCCATAAATACATCATCGCAGATGACGAGGCGGTTCAGGTGATGCTGGATAAGTTGCTGGTTGGAGGATCGCACCAACAGCGTCGGGAAAAGCTTCTCAAAGCACTCGAAGAAGCCTCCAGACGTTACAAAGATTCCAGCCAGAAAGAACGAAAAGCGTTCTTTCATGGTTTGCTTACCGGTTATGCCGTCGCCCTTAAGCTCTGGTAACAGGGTGGGGGCATTTTTTCTTCCCAAAATCTCTTGGATTTCTTGGCGTAATGTTTTATCCTTTGGTCAACACTGGCTGACCTATTAGCGGGAGCAGTAATCAGATCGAGTGGATTTGGCACAAGCAGAGGGGCGTTTCTAACGGAGAGCAGCCAGGTGAGAATCCGGTTTTCGAAGAATTAAAATACTGAGGATTGGCGCTGCTAATCCGGGAAATTTCAGAGTGCAGCGGAGGCATTTGTGGCTACCAAACTCGCCCGCTTCCTGCCCGATTCTTCTTTGGCAATCTCTTGCCGTTTTTTTTGTTCCCTGATTTTCTGTTTGGGAGGGATCGCTGCGGCGGCCCCCCCCCAGGGCAATCCCTCGACTTCGTCTGCGGAAGCAAGCGGAGAAAATCTCCCGACCACAGTTACCCTGGCCGGGCCCCTCCACTCTTTCCTGAGAATGGCGGCCATCAGTCAGAAGGCAAATCCTGAAGAAATCCTGCCCTTCCTGGCTAGGAATATCGTTGTGGAAGGCTACCGCTACAAAGGGGAAAAGCCGGACGAACCCACGGAGTATTTGAAAATTCTACGGGCCTATTTAAAACAAGTGCGGGAACTGCAAACGCTGGCGGGATTAGAAGGCGTGATTCAGGTGCGAAATTGCCAGGAAGCACAGCCTTTGTTAGCAACCCTAGGATACCGCCTCCGAGAAGGTTGCGGACAAAATACGTTGCTGGAAACCGCTGACGCAGCGCGGGCTTTCCTGGCTGCGGATGCCAATTTCCCCTTAGTGGAATTAGAAGAATCACTGAGAGACGGCAAGCCGTTCTCCTTGCCATTTGCGTCCACAAAGGTTCCCGTGTTGTTTCATCCCAACGACTGGGCCGCCAAAGAAAAGGAAATCGTGGACGCTTTGATGGAAGACCCAGGCTTGTCCCGACTCTATTGGGCGCTCTCCCGAATGGATTCCAGCACGCAATCCTTTTTGCGCCAGTCGCTGGGAATTCCCCGATTGCTACCCTTCGCCGCCGCTTTGGATTTTTATGGTGGGCATCTCTCGGTTCGTTCCGGACGGGTTATGGTTCCGGGAGGTGTCGCCGCCGAATCTTCATGGAAAAATTTGGTCGGAGCCAGCCCCAGTTCTCCAGCGGAGTTCGTAACCCGCCTGTTAGAGAAAGATGCAGGGTGGCTGATGGCTTATTTTGATACTCTTTCTCGGCTTCCGCGGAGTCAGCAAACCTACTTTACCGAACCCCGGCGGCTGGAACGATACTATATCGCGCTACGAGGCAAAGATTTATCTCCCGTTCCAACCCGTTCCGTTTTCCGGCCGGTTCCCAATTTATTTCTTTTGGCGGCCCGCCTTTTCCTGGACACGAACGGCCAACCTCATGTGCCCGGCAACCTGGAGATCTGGAAAGAAATTTTCCGGAGGAAAAGCGACTCCAAACTGGTGCGCGACCTGGCCAAGCAAGCCAATCGCTGGCGGCAGCCTGACGATCTTGTGGAGGCGATGTTTGCGCTGACGCGCAATCCTGTTGGAGATAGCCCCCTCCCCGTTTACTTGCTATTGAGCGAGATTGACCGGCGCCGCCCGGCGAGCGAGCGATTGAAACCACAAACGGTTCGTTTATTGGCGGAAAAATTTTTCCGCTATGGCCCGCAATACCCATTCTTCACTGAGTGGAGTATGTTAGGGGACGACTCTATCCAGCGCTTTATTACGGTAGCGGAGACGCTCGATCGCATTTCTGACGGAATTGTGCGAGCCAACGCGTTGGGAATCTTCCAGGCCAATATTGGTTTCTGGCAAATCCTGGCCCGGCAAGGACAGATTCCCGCGAATATGCTGAATGATTCCTGGCAGCGGTTTACGCAACCTTTTATCGAGATCAAATCCTCCTCCCAGTTAATGAAGATTGCTCGCATCTCTTTGAACGAGTTGTGGAGAGCCGCCGGTCAAACCCCCAATCTTTCGCAGGCCGAAATCATTTCTTTGCTGGCGGGTCCCCCGCAGACGAACGCGCGAAGGTCGCAAGTACAGCAGGAAGTGGCGGACCGGATTCGCTCCATTCTGGAGACACAACGGTTGGTCTCCTTGGACGCGGTATTTGCCCTGGATGATGGCCTGAGCGAAGCGGTTTCACAAGAAAAAACGGTTCCAGAATCCTTGGTTCGGCTGGCAGGTCAGCTTCAGGAATTTGAACCGCCGCAACCCATCTTCACCCGGCGAGAGCGAAGCGAATGGGCTTCCGGACTCCACAATAATCCCCACATGGATTTTCAATTGCGGAGGGACGTCGCAGGGACGATTTCTAAAGCTTCCAATTCCAGCCGGAGACTGGAGGAAGCGCGCGGTTTGCTCACTCCCTTCTTGCGCGATACCCTGGTGGGACTGAACTATGCTTATTATGAGCCGCCGGGAGCGATGACGCTCCACAGCAATTCGCTGTTTGTCCGCAACCATGATTTCTCCGGGCAGAGAACTCCGGGCCGTGTGGATTCCTGGCAAAGTGCCCGAATGTTTGGGCGCGGTTGGACAGCCAGCGGAGGCGCCCACCTGGTTGGCTCGCTCGCCGATCTTCCCTATGCCCTAGCGCAGATGGAACAGGATTTTCTGGTTCCAGAAAATGTTCAATCACTGATTTGGGCGGATTTGGTGCCGGGCTTGATCACCAGCGCGGTTCTACCCCGTTGGTGGAACGTAACCCCGGAAGAACTTCGCGCTGTGGCTCTCTACCAGCAATGGGGGGAAGATTTGCTCACCGCTGCTGCTGCCGATGCATCCCTGCGGCAAAAAGTGATGGAAATCTTGTATGACTGCCTGCTCCCCCAACGATGGGAACAGGTGGAACTGGTGCTTCAACAAGAGCAGCCTGGCGCCGCGCTGGAGCGGCTCATGCCGGCCGAACTCTTTTTCCTGGCCGCAGAGTTCCGCCGTCTTTACCCCAACGAAACCGAGGCCTGGGGGAGCGCCGGACAGGAACTGGAAAAACTGGCGCAACAACACCCGGCAGAAACCAGTTGGGAGCGAATCTCGCAAGACTTCGGAGTGCCCCACCCGGCGCTGGCATCTACGTATGCTCGGGAATTGTTCATCTTGAAGCCTCTGCCAACTTTTTTGGGTTACTCCAGCCGTCTGCTGGCAGAATCCTGGGAATCCACGAATCTTTACTGGGCGCGGTTGGCTGAGGAGGGGGGCTATCCTCCAGCCGTGCTGCAGAGTTTGATTCCCGTGCTAACACAACGCATGGCGGAAAAGATTTTTGCTTCTCATCTGGAAGATTGGCCCGCCTTGCTGAGAGCATTGCGAGAAACCGGAAATGAATTTCGCTTGGGCAAAGTAGCTTCCTTGCCGGCGGCAGAACGCGCTCCCGGCCTTTAAATATTTGAAACTTGCCGGCACGCGGAAAGCCGGTGAATGGAGTGGATCAAGCCATGAGAAAACGGCGCTTCCTTTCCCTTCTTATTTTTGCGGTTGGAATCACCTGGGCCGGAGCACCCATGGCCCAAGAAAAGGAAGAGTCCCCTGAGGCGGTCTTCCGCGTCGAGGTGGACATGGTGTTGTTGAATGTGGCGGTGACCGATGGCAAAGGAAACTATGTCACCGGCCTTCGCCCCTGGGACTTTGAGATCTACGAGGACGGCATCCCCCAAAAGATAGCCATCTTTTCCGAAGGGAGTGATGCCCCCCGACCCCTGGAAGAGTTTGTGCGCGAAGCGAGCAATTCACGGGTCGTCCGTCCTTTAGCCGTCCGTCCTTCCACACAATTGAGAAACGGGGCACCTGCTTTCTCGCAAAAATCCCCGGATCAAGTCGCCGCATTGACGGCCGGAGCCAACGTCTTCATTCTGTTTGACACCAGCAATTACATGTACGAAGGTTTTGTCTTCGCGCAGGACGCCATTGCGGAATTCATCCGGTCGCTGGATAACCCCGACCGCGTGGCTCTGTATTCCTACAGCCGCGACCTTTCGCGAGTGGTCCCGATCACCGCAGACCGCCTTCAGGTCCTCCGTGGTCTGCGCAGAACGGTGGCCGGCGATAATGCCGCCCTCTACAATGCGCTGCTGATTACTCTTCGGGATGCGGCCCGGCTTTCCGGAAGGAAAATGGTGGTGGCCTTTTCCAACGGCCCCGACAATGCCAGCATGGTGGCCCCGGAAAACGTCCGGGAACTGGCCCAGGCCGAGGGAATCCCCATCTATATGATTAGCACGCGGGAAGCTAAGCGAGACCCTGTCTCTACCGCCGTATTCGAACGGATCAGCACCAGCACGGGCGGGAAAGTCTATTTTGCCAGAACCTGGAAGCAGCAGCAGGAGGCGTTTACCGCTATTCGGGAGGATTTGGCGCACTTGTATGCCCTTAGCTATTATCCACAGACGAACTCGAACCGAGGGTGGCGCGAAATCACCGTGAAGCTGGCCGGCAACCAATTGCGGAAGTACCAGGTGCGTACTCGGACAGGGTACCGACCCAGAACAGGCCGACTCACGGGGCAACTCCTCAGTCCATCTCCGGAGCGATGAAGTTCCCCCTCATAGAAAAGTCTGTTTTTCAAAACGAGGAACAAGAATCTTGCTATAATTGGTTTTTTAGGAAACGGAGAGAACTGTCAATGGCAAGAGTGTGCGAAGTCTGCGGCAAAGGGCCGCGTTATGGAAATAGGGTTAGTCATGCCCACAACACCAGCCGACGGCGCTGGAACGTCAACCTGCGGCCCGTGCGTGCCATCGTGAAGGGCGAGCACATCCATCTTCGCGCTTGCACTGCTTGCATCCGTGCCGGACGGGTCAAAAAAGCTTAGCTCCCAGTTCCGGAATATCCCCAGCCTGCCAGGCATCACAAATGTCAGACTTTGTAGAGGCGCTCGACCTCGCGCACGCCTTGGACTTTGCGCATGGCCAGAATCAGCCGCTCCAAATGCTTTTTGTCGCTGATGTCCAGGGTCAGGTCAATAGTGGCGTCCCCGCTCTCGGCGATTTTTGTCTCCATATTGCGGATGTTGGTTTTTTCCGAGATGGCCGCCGTCAACTCTTTCAAAAGACCGGGGCGGTCATGCGTCCGCAGCACTAATTGAACTGGATAAGTGTCTTCGGTTGACGCCGCCCACTCGACATCGATGCGGCGCTCGGATTCATACAGGAGATTCTGAACGTTGGGACAAGCCTTGGCGTGCACCGCAACGCCTTTGCCCCGCGTAATGTAACCGACGATTTCCTCCCCGCGGATTGGCTCGCAACACTTCGCCCGGTACGTCAGCAGATCGCCCATTCCCTTGACCTGGAGGGCCGCTTCCCGGGAAATTCCCAGAGCCTTTTGGACGGTCTGCGCCAGAGACTTCTTTTCCGTTTGCTCTTCCAGAGCCGACCCTGGGAAAAGACGGGCCAGCACCTGGCGCGGGGACAATTTGCCAAACCCGATGGCGGAATAAAGATCCTCCGTGGTCGGAAAACTCATTGCCTGAGCGGCCTTCATCAGTTCTTCTGCGGAGACGTTTTTCAAGGCCAGGTTGTAACGGCGGCTTTCCTTCTCCAGCAACTTCCGCCCCAGTTCCACGGAAGTGGCCCGCTCATTGATCTTGACCCAGTGCCGGATCTTGTTTCGGGCCCGGGGGCTTTTCGCAAAGGCCAGCCAATCGCGGTTGGGATGGCCTCCCTTCTGGGTCAGAATCTCAACGATGTCCCCGCTATGTAGGGGATACCGCAACGGCACCAGCTTGCCATTGACCTTGGCGCCAACGCAGGTGTTTCCCACCTCGGTGTGAATCGCGTAGGCAAAATCTACCGGCGTGGCGTCCCGGGACAGAACCACAACTTTGCCCTTCGGCGTAAAGGTGTAAACCTCTTCGGGGTAAAGATCAATTTTCAACGTCGAAAGAAACTCAGTAGGATCGGACATTTCCTGCTGCCACTCGACCAACTGCCGGAGCCAAGCTATGCTGCGTTCATCAGCGGCAGAATACAAGCCTCCCTCCTTGTACTTCCAATGGGCGGCAATGCCTTCCTCGGCAATTCGGTGCATTTCCTCGGTGCGAATTTGCACTTCAAAGTGCTGGCCGGTTTTCCCAACCACGGTAGTGTGCAGGGATTGATAAAGATTCGGGCGGGGCATGGCGATAAAATCCTTGAAGCGCCCGGGAACCGGGCTCCACAAGGAATGGACCACCCCCAGCGCGGCATAACAATCGTTCGCGGATCGAGTAATAATGCGAACGGCCAGGAGATCATACACCTGATTGATGTCTGTTTTCTGCCGCTTCATCTTCTGGGCAATGCTGTATAAACGCTTGATCCGCCATTCCACCCGGGCCTGGATTTCATTTTCGCGCAGCTTCGCTTCCAGGAGAGAAGCAACTTCCTTCAATAAATCTTCTCCGGCGCGCCGTTTTCCTTCCACTTCCTGACGAATCTCTTGATGGGCAATGGGGTCCAGGTATTCAAAAGCCAAGTCTTCCAATTCGCCGCGGATTTTCCCCATTCCCATGCGATGAGCAAGCGGAGCGTAAATCTCCAGCGTTTCCTGGGCTATCTGTCGCTGTTTTTCCGGGGGAAGATATTGCAGGGTGCGCATGTTGTGTAGCCGATCGGCCAGCTTGATGAAGATCACCCGAAGATCGTCCACCATCGCCAGCAGCATTTTGCGCATATTCTCGGCCTGGCGCTCCTCGCGGCTGGCAAAGTCGAGCTTGTTAACTTTAGTGACTCCCTCCACTAAATGAGCAACTTCTTGACCGAAGTTCTCGCGGATTTCCTGCAAAGTGACGCCCGTATCTTCGACCACGTCATGCAGGAGCGCGGTGGCAATTGTCGGCACATCCAACCGCAAATCCGCCAGAATATGGGCAACTTCCAAAGGATGCGAGAGGTAGGGCGCGCCCGACAGCCGGACCTGCCGCAAATGGGACTGCGCCGAAAACTGGTAGGCGCGTCGCAACAAGGCCAAGTCCTCATTGGGCCTTGCCCGTTTGATCTTTTTCAGAAGATCGCGAAATTTGGTCAAGGTGAGCAGGTTCGTGGAAAAGGCCTGTCGTAACGCGCTGGGGAAATGTGCCATATTTTTTATGTTCGGGGGATGCGGTTTCGAACACTATGCGTGACCAGCCAACCGCCCTACTCCGCAAAAAAAAACCCTGGAGTATGCCCCCAGGGTTGATTATATTAGTCTAATTCCACCAGCGGTGGAAAAATCGGAAGGTAGGCGGCCCTATCCCTACGAAGGGGTGGGCGGTTTCGCTGCTTTCGCTTTCTTAATCTCCAAACTCTTCTCAATCAACGTATCCGCCGTTTTCAGATTCTCTTCTCGTTCTTCCGGTGTATTCGCCAGATCGGCCTTCTCACGATAAAGCAGATTGAGATAGGCCATAGCGTCGGAATTGTCTTCCTGTAATTCCATAGCCTTGTTCAGCGCCTGCATGCCTTCGTCAATCAGAGGAGCGTTCCGTTCCGCCAGCGCCAAGCGTTCTTTCTCATCCTTGATCGGATCGTCGGGCTTCACCTTCAATCGCGTTTTCAATACCATGCGAGGCTGATAGGTCTGAGTCCAATTGATAACCCCAATCATGTAATACGCGGGCGCATTGTTCGGATCCATGCCGATCTGTTTCTTGTAAAAATCCTTGGCCTCATCCATCCGCTTCATTTGGAAATAGAGGTTGGCGATGCCGCTAAGGCTCGACATATTGTTGGGGTCGTCGCGCAGGACCTCTTGGAATTCACTAATGGCTTGCTCGCCCAGCCTTACATTGTCTTCCGCTTCTGATCCGGGAACATATTGATTGGCGTAGGTGGTTGCCAAATAGAGCTTGGCATTCAACAGCGTGGGGTCCAACTCGATTGCATTCTTGAAATTTTCAACGGCGATGGGATATTTCCCTTCCTTATAAGCATTGACTCCCTTTCGGAGTTCGTCCCGGGCCTTCAGCTTAGCGCAACCACCCGCGACCAAAAGCACACAGGTCAACAGTACCCATCCTACCCAAGCGTTTCTTTTTGTTGAGTTCATTTTTCACATCTCTCCACCATAAGTTACTGGTCTGTTCTCTCCGGCGAGGGTAGACTCTCCTCAAGCCTTCAACGATTATAGTCCACCCCGCTGGAGAAAAAACGGTTTATTGGGTTTCTTCCACTTGCTGGGTCATCAGCCCAACCTTGTCAATCCCTGCGCCCTTGGCAATGTCAATGATCATCGCCACGTCGGAAAACATAACCTCGGGATCTCCCCTGACAAAGATTGTGCGTTCTGCACGGGTCTTAAAGATCTCTAGCAAGCGGGGACCTAGCGTGTCTATTGTAACAGGTTCCTGGTTGATCATTATTTGCTGGCTAGAATCTATGGAGACCACAACCGTCCGAATATCCACTTCCTGAGGAGCTGTCGGATTCGGGTTCGGCTGTGGCACCAAGGCATCCAACCCTTGGGGCACTAATGGCGTGATCACCATAAAGATGATCAAGAGCACCAGTAAGACGTCAATCAAAGGGACGATATTTGGATCAGATCTCGGTCCCTTCTTACTTCCCCCCACTTGCATTCCCATGTTCTTACCTCCTCCATAGTGCACCGCCCCGAGCGCAGCGCTCGGGCGGATACCCTCAGCCTGCGGCTGTGGGACGTTTTTCAAATCTCCGAGCAAGGATCCTCAAAGAGGAGTTGCCAACATCCGCCTCGTCATCTGTTCCGGAGTCACCTTGTCAGTGATTAAACCTAATTTGTCCACCCCGGCCGCGCGGATTTCATCCACCGTCTTGACGACCTGTTCAAACTTGGCTCGGGCATCGCTTTTGACAAAAACGGTTTTATCCAACCGATCGGAAACGATTTCCTGCACTCTCTTCCCCACATCGCTCAAGCCGATTTGTTCTTTGCCGAGGAATATTTTGCCGTCGCGCGATACGGCAACTACCACGGCATCGTCTTTGTCGGCATCCGGCATGGCGTGCGCATTGAGCGACCGTGCCATGTCCACGCTGACGCCCTTCTGAAGCATGGGGGTGACCACCATAAAGATGATCAGGAGCACCAGCATGACATCAGCCATCGGCACCACGTTCGGCTCGGAATTTACATCGCCCAACGATTTCTTGAAAGCCATTATCGTTTACCCCCTGCGCTGGCAGTACTGCGCTTAATGAAATAATCAACCAGCTCGGAAGCAGAGTTGTCCATCTCCACGTCGAAAGCTTCGATCTTGGTGGTGAAGTAGTTGTACAGCATGACCGCGGGAATAGCCACGAACAAGCCGATGGCGGTGGCCACGAGGGCTTCGGAAATTCCGCCGGCGACGGCCGCCAACCCGGTAGCTTTTTCCGTAGAGATGCCTTTAAAGGCGTTGATGATGCCCACCACCGTGCCGAACAGCCCCACGAAAGGAGCCGTAGCGCCAATCGTTGCCAAGCCGCTCAAGCCGCGTTTCAGTTCCGCGTGAACGATGGCGGAAGCACGGGCAAGCGCGCGTTTGGAGGCTTCGACCATTTCCTCGGTCATGGATCCGGCGCCATGGGCCTGAAATTCTTGTAGACCCGCCGTGACGACCTTGGCCAAGTGGGATTTCTTATGCCGCTCGGCAATTCGAATCGCTTCGTCGATCTTTCCTTCCCGCAAAGCGCCTGCCACCAGCGGAGCGAACGTGCGAGACTGCTTACGGGCCGCGGAATAAGCCAGCCAGCGGTCAATCATAACGCCGATTGACCAGGCGGACATCACGAATAGGATGATAACCACAATTCGAGCCGGCCATCCCATTTGCCGCCACAACGAAAGAGGATCCCATCCGACTGCTTCCTGGAACAACCACATTGCATACAGATTCATCTTTACGAATATCATTTCCATTTTCCTTTTTCCTCCCTAAGTGGGTTAGTACCCTTAAATTTCTCGAATCTTCCCCTGCCCAAACCTTCTGCCTTCGCAGAAGCAACGCATCGTCGAATGGCCCTGCGCTCTCCTGTTCCTAATCAACGCATCACAAAATTGACATCAATCGTGGTGGCCACTTCCACGGGCACTCCGTTCAATAGAGTGGGCTGATATTTCCACTTGGAGACGGCATCCAGAGCAGACTGCACCAACAAGGGATGCCCGCTCACGACGGTTAAGCTCTTCACGTTCCCATCCTTATCAATAATTGCCTCCAAGCGCACGGTGCCCTGAATCCGAGCCTGCCGCGCCAGAGGAGGATAAGGCGGCTGAACCTGATTGATCATCTTTGCTGCTTGCACCTGACCACCCACCCGGATCACTTCCGGTATTTCCTCCTTCGGTGGTGGTGGCGGCGGCGGAGCGGCGGTGATCAGGCTGCCCAGAAAGCTTCCCGTGTTGGCTGCCTCCGAAACCACACCTCCGACCACACCCCCAACTACCGCCGAGGGGGCCTCTTCGATAATCGCCACCTGTCTTGGAATTGCCTTCGGCTGCACCATCTGTTGCGTCTGCGGCGCCGCTCTTGGAATGACTCGCACTCTCGGCGCTTCCGCTGGCGGCGGCGGCGGTGGCGGTGGCGGCGGCGGCGCCATCAGCATGGTAAGAAACCCGCGTGCTGGGAGCGCCTCCGTAAAGACTAGCGGGATTAAGGCCAAGACCAACAGCACGACGACCTCGAGAATAAAAGAGATCATCACCGTAGTCTTGTTCTTGGTCTTTATCCTGCCTGCAGAATCAAACGTAGCGTCTTCAAACATTTCTTGCTGCCTCCCCTGTGTTCCCGGGAAAAGGAAACGTAGTAAGCGACGTCAATCGCCGCTTTGGATTGTGCTCTGCGGCTGAAACGACAATTCACTCTTATAATGCCGTTGCCAACCGTAAGCAAAATTAATAATTATTATAGATTCCATAAATTTTTTTTATAACTAATTCTTCCGGCGCGGCAATGTTCAGGCTTTAACCCCCGCGCTGAGTTTGGCTCGATTCCGCTTTCCGGCTTCCCGATCCAGAATGGCTACAGCGCCTTGCCGGTCTCGATTATTGTATTCCTGCCAGCTCACCACAATAGGACTGGCTATGGCGATGGAGGAATATGTTCCGACGATGATCCCCACCACTAAGGTGAAAGAGAAACCCCTCAAAACCTCGCCTCCAAACAAGAACAGCGCCAGAACAGTCAGAAACGTCAATCCACTGGTGAGGGCAGTTCTGCTCAGGGTCTGGTTGATGCTTCGGTTTGTGATTTCCGTGATGCTTGCCCGTCTCATTAACTTCACGTTCTCCCGAATCCGGTCAAAAATCACAATGGTATCATTCACCGAAAAGCCAATCAGCGTGAGCAAAGCGGCAATCACAGTCAAGCTAATTTCAAGATTTGCCAGGGACAAGAAACCAACGGCAATCACCACATCATGCAAAAGAGCCAGGACGGCGGCCACTCCGTAAATCCACTCAAACCGGAACGCGATATAGACCAGCATGGCGGCCATTCCCAGCAGCGTTGCATTCAAGGCCTGCCGCCGGAGTGCCGCCCCTACCTTGGGACCTACAATTTCCACGTTTCGAACCGTAAAACTCGCTACAGAAAAATGATCTTCCAGGGCCTGAAGCACCGCTGGTGTCACTCCCTCCACTTGGCGCAACTCCTCAAAGCTGCTGATCAGTCCGCTCCGCGGAGGCGAATCCCGGAACTCGGTTAACCGTCGGGCCAGATCCTGAAGTTGTTCCGCCGATAAGCCGCTGCTGCGTAACGATTCGTTCGCGAGCAACTGTTCGGCAGTTTCCTGAACACTGGCCTCGTTCCAGTTTGTCTTCTGGCTTCCGCCGAACACCTGGCGAAGCGCGTTCACAATCATCACTCGACCGGCGTCCAGATCTTCCTCTTTGGTTACCACCAAGTCCAGTCCGATCAAAATTTCGTGGTTCGATTCCGGTCCATATCTCTGAAGCGTGCTATTACCCAGCCCCTGGGAATCGAGCGCAGTACGGAGTTTGTCCAATGAGGGTGCTTCACGGAACTTTACATGGACTTGCGTCCCCCCGCGGAAATCAATCCCGTAGCGCGGCCCTTCTCTTACGATCAAGGAAACAATTCCCACCGTGCTCAGGAATAACGAGACCGCAATGAAATACCACTTCTTGCTGATCCAGTCTATCGTTGGATTACGAAAAAATTCCATCTTCAGAAAATCCGCAGAAACGCTCTTCGCTCATCAATCCCCGTTTATAAAAGCCCTTCTTTCTTACTACGACACCACAAATAGGGGAAAGTTCCACCGAACTCTTAAAATCTCAAATACTCAAGGCTGCCTGGCGCGGCTGCCGCGCCAGGAAATAATCAAACATAAATCGAGAGACAAAGATGGCGCTAAACAAGTTGGCCACCAGGCCGATACTCAAGGTCACAGCAAAACCTTTCACGGCCCCTGTCCCGAACAAGAAAAGGAAAAAAGCAGCAATGATCGTCGTGGTATTGGTATCAATGATCGTCAGCAAGGCTTTACTGAATCCAGATTCGACGGCGGAAACAGGGGTTTTTCCGGCCCGCAGTTCTTCCCGAATCCGTTCAAAAACCAGGACGTTGGCATCTACAGCCATGCCAATTGTAAGGGCCACTCCTGCAATGCCCGGCAAGGTTAGAGTTCCCCGGAGATAGCTCAGTAGCGCGAGCAATATAATCAAGTTGAGCGCCAAAGCAACCACGGCGTTCAATCCCGACAGGCGATAATAAATGAACATAAAGCCAACTACTACCGACAAACCGGCCAGCGAAGCAACCACTCCAGCCCGGATGGAATCTGCGCCGAGGGAAGGACCTACGGTTCGCTCCTCCAGATAACGCATGGAGGCTGGAAGCGCTCCGGCCCGCAGCACCAGCGACAGATCGCTGGCCCTTTGCTGGCTAAAGCGGCCAGTAATGCGCCCCCGATCCGTGATCTTGCTCTGGATGACCGCAACGGACTGAATCTTGCCGTCCAGGACTACAGCCAAACTGTTTCCGATATTCCGTTCCGTAAATTCTCCAAACCGTCGGGAACCATCTGTGGTAAGGACAAAATCCACCTCGGGGCGGTTATTCTCGTCGCGGCCGGGACTGGCGTTGCGCAGGTCGCGCCCCGTAACAGCGGGAACACGAGAGACCAGGTACCACTGTTCCGGAGGAGCCGTTGAGGTGTTGTCCAGCCTTTCCACCGAGAGCAGCAATTCCGTCCCCACCGGCAGAACCCCTCCGTGGGCGGCTAACGCCTCTTGACGCGAGGAATACGGTCCGCCCTGCACCTGCTTAATCTCCAACATGGCGGTGGTCTGCATGATCTCCTTCACGCGCTCCGGATCATCCACGCCGGGCAACTGCACCAGGATTTCGTATTCCCCCTGGCCTCGTTCCTGAATGGTGGGTTCGCTCACTCCCAGCCGGTCAATCCGGTTCCGAACCGTCTCCAAAGATTGCTGGAGAGTCTGCTGGCGGATGGCGGCCAGCGCGACTTGCCGCATCTGCAAACGATAGGAACCGCTTCCGGCGGCAGCGTAGGTCCAGTTCGGTTCCGTCTCCTCAATCAACTGGCGGAAGGCGCTCGTCTGCTCCACGGGGACGCCCTCGATCAAGATTCCTCCCTCATCATGGATGTCATTGGCGTCAATCCGGGAAAGAGCTGCGTAATTGACCCCTCGCTGTTGAAGGGTTTGCCATAGCCGTTCCGCTGTCTGGTCGGATTCGGCGTTGATCGCCTCATTGACCATCACCTGCAAAACCAAATGAGTCCCGCCACGCAAGTCCAGTCCCAAGCGGATTCGCTGCTCAACATTCTGGCGCAATTTCTGCCAACTGGTGGGCAGGCCAATGACTCCATACACGGAGGCCAGCACGACCAGCGCAATGGCAATCGCTTTCCGGCGAAGATTTCGAGGCATCTTAAGGATTCTTTTCTAGTGGAATTTTGCCCTGCTTGTCGGGACCAACCTAGTCTCTCTCAGTTGCTCTTTTCGGCGGATGGTTCCTCGCACGAAACTACCGCGCTGCGCAAGACCTCTAGTTTGAGCTGTTCCGGGGGCACGCGCAATAAAATCGAGTCGTCTTTGATTCCCACAATTGTTCCCCGAATCCCGCCGCTCGTGATGACCCGGTCCCCGTTCTTCAGACTGTCCAACATCTGCTGGAGCTTTTTTTGGCGCCGTTGATTCGGCAGGATCAAGAGAAAATAGAAGACAACAAAAATAGCAACGAGCGGCAGCAACCCGAGCAGAGAAGAGCCTCCATCTCCAGCTTGCAAAAGAACCATCGTCCATGTCAACTTCTTTTCTCTTGCCTCCTTACCTATCACAAAACGGCTCTGACGAATTACAAACTAGGAAACCTCCCCTGCTACGGAAAGGTGATTTTCGGAAAGGAAACCGGAAAACTCTCCAGCCGCGATAGTCTGCCGTATCCTCCGCATCATGTCAAGGTAAAAGAAGAGGTTATGATAGCTGTTCAGAATTTTTCCGAGCATCTCATCGGACACGAACAGATGCCGCAAATAGGCCCGCGAATAGCGGCGGCACACGGGGCAGCCGCAGGATTCATCCACGGGACGCGGATCCCGGGCAAAGCGAACTTGCCGGATGTGCAATTTCCCCTGGGAGGTGAACAAACATCCATTACGGCCATTCCGAGTGGGCAGCACGCAATCCATCATGTCCACACCCTGGGCGACGTAATGCGGCAACTCCTCCGGAAGTCCCACGCCCATTACGTAACGAGGCTTGTCCTTCGGCAGGACCTCTTCGGCCGCCGCCACCAGATCATAGGTGAGCGGGCGAGCTTCTCCTACCGAAAGTCCTCCCATCGCATATCCGGGGAAATTCATTTCCACCAGCCGGACAGCACATTGCCGGCGCAGTTCGGGATAGATTCCCCCCTGCACGATGGCGAATAGAGCGCCTGTCGGATGCTCCGCATCGCACTGCGGCTGCTGCTGCCAAGCCTGCAAAGATCGTCCTGCCCACAGCAGGGTGCGTTCCATCGCTTTTTCCGCTCGGACGAGGCCGGCGGGAAATTCGATGCACTCGTCCAGCACCATCAGGATGTCGGAACCTAATGCCAATTGTATTTCCACTGCCTTCTCGGGCGACAGAAAATGGGCTGACCCATCCAGATGCGAGCGAAACTGCACTCCTTCCTCTCGCACTTCTCGAAGCTCGCTCAAGCTAAATAACTGGTAGCCGCCGCTGTCGGTCAGGATGGAGCGGGGCCAGGAGATAAACCGATGCAGCCCCCCCAGTTCTCGAATAACCTGTTCGCCGGGCCGCAAATGCAGATGATAAGTATTTGCCAGCAGAAGCTCGATCCCTAATTGTTCCAGCAGTTCTTGGGAAAGTCCCTTAATGCTGCCCAGCGTTCCCACGGGCATAAAGACCGGCGTTTGCACCGTGCCGTGAGGGGTTTCGAGCAACCCCGTCCGAGCTTTGGTTTGGGAATCCTGATGCGTGACCGTAAACCGGAAGGCTTCCATGTTTCTGAAGAAGATGCCTGATTGGAATCAGTGATTCGAGACTTTCGCCTTGCGGAACATTTTACGCGGCCGCGCTTCCTACTGCCCCTTCCGCATAAATCGCTAAGACCTGTTCGACCGAACGTGCCCAGCTAAACCGGGCCAGTTGGCGCTGACCGCGCTGACTCAGTTCCCGGCGAAGGGCTTCATCCAGTAACACCTGCTGTATCCCGCGGGCGATGTCGAACACATTTTCCGGGTGCACCAAAATCGCGGCATCTCCCACCACCTCCGGCAGCGAGGAAACATTGGAGGTGACCACGGGGGTTCCTTGAGCCATCGCTTCCAGCGGGGGCAGCCCGAAGCCTTCATGCAGAGAGGGGAAGACAAATACTTCGGCAGCCTGATAGAACACCCGCAGGGTCTGCACCGGGACGAAACCAAGGAACCGCACCTCATTTTGCGTGCGCGTGCGAACGACTGTCCGACGCAGGTCCGGGTGTTCGCTCAGTTCATCTCCGATGATGAGCAGTTTCAAGTGGCGATAAACAGGATGGTCTCGCAATTCGCCTTTCACCACGGCGAAGGC